>NZ_CAJTUX010000033.1 GCF_910579365.1 uncultured Oscillibacter sp. | reverse complement strand
TCAATTCGGAAAAATCGGTATAGCGTTTCACAAGCTGGATAAACTGGTCTGTTTTAACAGGTACATGGCTACCCCTCCTTGATAAGTGTCTCCACGGGGACGCCCAGGCCCGCCGCCAGCTTCCCGGCGGTTTTTGGTTCACAGGTACCCCGCCGGATGACCGTGCTGATGTTCTGGGCAGAGATGCCACAGTTTGCAGCAAGGGCCTTTTTGGTCAAACCCTGTTCCGCCATTTTGGCCTCGATGAATTGCGTGCGGATATTCATTTGGTCTCACCTCCACAAAATTAGTGCGTTTAGGGCTATAAGTGATAATAGCGCTAATTTCACTAGATTTCAAGAGGAAAATAAAAAAATCTTGCTAAACGCACTAATATGGGATATACTCACTATTGAGGTGGTTTAGGTGGGGTAGGAATCCGCATAAAAAATGCCCTCAGAGAAAAGGGAATGACGATTAAGCAACTGTCTGAAAAATCTGGAATTTCTGTAAATACGCTATATTCTATTACAAAAAGAGATTCTAAACGTGTAGATAAAATTATAGCGCAGCGTGTTGCGCAAGCCCTGGAAATTGATATTGTAGACTTGATTGACGCTGAAAAAGATGTTGATCTGGTTTACTTTAATCGTGAAATCCTAAAGAAATTGGCCGGGGCAGATGGGTTCGAAGGCATAGATGAATACGGAAAACCACGTTTAAGGCCCGGATCACTCGCACAAAGTATTTTCTTTGCAGAGATAACAGGTTTTGAGGATGAAAAGTATGTTGCAAATAGATTGAAGATAGCGTTCAAATCGCTAAATACTGATGGAAAGAGAAAGGCCGTTGAGCGCGTTGAAGAACTAACCGAAATTCCCCGCTACCGTCTCCAAGACCCCCCAGAAGCACCGCCAGCCCCTGCCGGGGATACGGATACCCCTACCGCCCAGGACGCGCCAGAGGGGGCGAAGGAGGGCGAATAGAGAGTGCGGAAATTTCCGGCACCCTGATACCGCCAACACTGCTCGGTTCTGCCCGTCTGACACGATTTTAATTCGGGTCAACTCATCCGGCATTGACTGCACAAAGTTGTGCAGTCCCCAATTTTGGGGTCAGTGCTCACCTCAGTTTTGAGGGCAGCGGACCAGGGAACTTTCTCCCTGGTTACTGAGCTCAATTTTGAGCCGATCTACTCTCCCCAAAATTGGGGAATCCCCCTTTGCTCCCCAGAATAGGGGACCAAAACCGATTGCACGCCAAATCCGGCGAGCAAAAAGCCCCAGGCCAGAGGCCCAGGGCTGACTACAGAGCGCAATCTATCATTCCACGGCGTGTCACCACGGTTCACCACTTGACAAATCCAATACAGGCGGTTATACTTAAACATAGAAAGGGCGCTGCCGGTAGACGGTTGGCCCCCAAAGTTATTTACTCAAAAGAGTAACCGCCTTGGTTGGAGCCTGGGGCGGTTACTTCTTTTTATAGGCCGCAATAAAGAGGCCGATAATGCCGATGATAACAAGCGTGTACTGAAACAGTTCACTATATGTGACCATTGGGCAAGCCCCCCTTTCCGAAGATTAGGGGGCAGAAGCTGCCCCCCTGTCGAGAGGGCCAACCGTCCGCCGTTACTGGCAGCGCTGAAAGATCATTCTTTCCTATCGCCAGGATACCACGGTTTTCCACAAAAAGCAATAAGAACCGCCCCGGCGCTGCAAACACCGGGACGGTCATAGATGCACAAACATACCACGTCGACGAAACAAGGCACCCTTGCGCCCTTTTATGATATCATACCGGGGCCGTGGTGTCAAATCGGAAAGGAGAAAAACATCATGGCAACCGTTACAAAGCGCGGCGGCTCGTACCGGCTCCGGGCTTCCGTGGGCTATACCCCGGAGGGCAAGCAGGTGATGAAGTCCCGGACCTGGACCCCGGACCCGGGCATGCCGCCCCGGCAGATCGAGAAGGAGCTGAACCGGCAGAAGGTCCTCTTTGACGAAGAATGCCGGGGCTCCTCCCTGACGGACGGCCACATCAAGTTTGAAGTCTTCGCCGGGCAATGGTTTACCGAATATGTGGAAAAGTCCCTAGGCAAGCGCACACAGGCCAACTACAGGCAGATGTCCCCTCGGGTATATGCCGCCCTCGGGCACCTGTACATGGACAAGATCACGCCCAGGCAGGTCCAGCGGTTCATTAACACGCTCAGCGAACCGGGGGCGAACCGCTCCAGGGAAGACCGGGGGTTGTCCCCGAAAAGTGTCAAAAACCACCTGTCATTTGTCTCCGCCGTGTTCTCCTACGCCGTGAAAATGGGGATGATCCAGTATAACCCCTGTCGGGCCGTCACGCTGCCGCCGCTGGAGACGGGGAAGGAGAAGACCTGCTACACCTTGGAGGAGGCACAGGCGTTCCTGGACGCCCTGGCGGACGCGCCGCTCTGCTGGCAGGTGTTTTTCTCCCTGGCCCTGTTCGGTGGCTTCCGGCGGGAGGAGCTGTGCGGGTTTGAGTTCAGTGACTTCGATTTTGAGCGCTGTACCGTGTCGGTCCGGCGGGCGTCGCTCTATACGGCCTCTGAGGGCATTTTCACGGCTCCCACGAAGACCACCAAGAGCCGCCGGACATGAAAGCTCCCCGCCTGGATATTCGACCTTGTGAAGCGGCTGAGGGTGGAACAGGCCCGGCAGCGGCTGGCGCTCGGGGACCAATGGCATGAGTGCGGGCGGTTGTTCACCAAGCAGGACGGAAGCCCCGTCAACCCGGAGAGGGCCTATAAATGGCTCCGGGGGTTCTGTGAGGAAAAGGGGCTACCTTTCTATGGGGTTCATCAATTCCGGCACCTGAACGCCTCCTTGCTGATTTACAACGGAGAGGACGTGCGGGCCGTCTCCGCCGCCCTGGGGCACTCCCAGACATCGACCACCCTGAACATCTATGCCCATACCTTCGAGACGGCCCAGGCTAGGGCTTGCGATGCCTTGGCGGAGGCCCTGCCGGTGAAGTTCGGGCGGAAGAAACAGGCGTGAAATTTGGTCGTTGTTTGGTCGTTATTTTGGTGAAACGCAACGACCAAGAAGGAGGCGGCGTGAAAGACACAACGCCGGAAACGCCCTGATTGCAAGGGATACATAGCTTTGTGGAACGAAGCGAAAAACGCCTTTTCCTTTTCAAGTCCTGTCTCCGCAACCACAAATCCCTAGAACCGCAATGGTTCTAGGGATTCTTACTTTTCTTTTTTGCTGGAAAATTGGCGTTTTCTAACACGTTTCTAACATTTACGAAAAATTGGGGCTGGAAAGCAGATTTTGCGGCATGATACCACCCAGCTTTTAGGTTCATGAAATACTGATAGGTGTACTGGCAAAGGGACAATGTCCGCATACTGGTATCGCTCTTGGTCGTATTTTCCCGGACAATGGCTCTAATTTCCCCATTGTGCTTTTCTTTGACGACGGTAGTGGAAATGGTGATGGTGCCTTGCTGGAAGTCGATTGCCGACCAGCGTAAGCCCAGCAGTTCAGAACGCCGGAGGCCATAGAAGCTCGCCGGGAAAATCGGTACGGCAATCGGCTCGCTGGCTGGCTGTTAGTTGCAGCGGGTTCGCAATCTCCTGAACTGTGTAAGGCTCCGCCCCACGATAACGGATGTGACTGGGCTTCTCAGCGAAGTCAGCCACGTTCTCACGGATATAACGATGCTTCACAGCCCATTGCAGGGCGGTCCGAATCATGGCGTGATGCTTGATAACGGAATTAGGGCTGAGGCCCTTTTTAACTTTGTAGGAATAGTAATCTTCTAGATATCGCCGTCAATAAAAATAGGTTATAATAGTCTCCAAAGTAGCGGGAGGGCAGAAAAATGGCGGAAGAACAGCATCGACATGATATAGGCGACAGAGCGTGGGAGAAAATCAGGCCATACACAATAGGCGAAAAGGGGACACGCGGAGGCAATGCCCGAGATACACGGCAGTTTACCAACGGTGTATTCTGGATCTTACGCACCGAAGCACCCTGGCTGGATTTGCCGGAAACGTATGGAAATTGGAAGAATGTACACCGCGCTGCTGACGAGGGGATGACGCCAGTCATCCCTCCAAAGAAAAACCGCAAAGAATTGCGTGAATACGATAAATATCTTTACAAACTTCGTCATCTCGTTGAGAACGCTTTTCTTCTCAAACACTGGCGCGGCATTGCTGCGCGCTGCGCTAAAAATGACGCTTCCTTCGTCGCTGCTGTCCAAATTCGTTGTATTGCTATTTGGCTCCTCATTGATTGACGGCACTATCTAAAAACAGTTAACGAGCTGGGTAACAGACTTCTTTGATGAGGTGCGCCAGCGGTGCCAATTCAAATACTGGTTTTTGCCCACTACCACGAGAACATGGTCATAGAAAAGGAATATGTGATGTTCTACGAGCAGAGTATCAAACGGACGCTTTTCCGTTATGGCCACGATTTGCCGCCCCATAGTGAAACATACCTGCAACCCTTGCGTCGCGACGGTTGCCCAACTTCGTTTTTCCCCCACACAAGGAACATCATAAATGAATGGTACGCGAAGGATACGAGCAAGAAGATTCGAGCTGTATTCCGTAATAAGGGGATATCCGGTCAGCGGCTGTCTACACAGTCCCTTTATGGCTGCACCAGGGCCGGGGACCATCGAATTTCAGCGTACAGGCCGAACCCGGCGCTATCACCCGGACGATCCTTGCCGCTGGACTTCTGACACGATTGCAGACATTTTAGAGCAGGATTCCTACCTGGGCCGTACAGCCAACTTCAAAACTGCCAAGCTCTCCTATAAATCCAAGAAGAAAATTGCCAATCCCCCGGAGAAGTGGGTAGTTATTGAAAACACTCACAAAGCAATCATTGACCCGGAAACCTGGGAGATCGTGCAGAAGGCAAGGGAGCAGCGCCGCCGCCTCACAAAAATTGGGGAAATGGGTATGTTTTCCGGGCTGGTATACTGCGCCGACTGTGGCGCAAAGCTGTACCATTGCCGGACGGCTTCTTGGACGCATGAACAGGAGCGCTACACCTGCGCGACCTATCGGGGAAAGAAAGGCTGCTCTGCACACTATATCCGGGCCGTGGTCCTGGAACGGCTGGCGCTTCAAAACCTGCAAAGGGCAGTGGCCTATGCCCAGGAGGACGGGTTTGTACGACGCGTTATGGAGAACAAAACTGCCGCACAGCGGGCGGAGCAGGAACCGGCGGACTTGAAGCAGTCTGTTGAAAACCTCCGGGCCATCGTGAACGCCGCCGAGGCCCAGGCCGTCAATGTCCAGAGCTTTCTGAACATTGTGAAGAAGTACACCGAGCCCACTGAACTGCCCCCCCGCACTCCTGCGGGAGTTTGTGGAGAAGGTGGTGGTTTACGCCCCTGACAAGTCCGGTGGACGCCGGGTACAGCGGATCGATGTGCATTATATGTTTATTGGGGAGATCGACTTGTCCCCGGAGTACAGCCAAGTATGAGAAAGAGACAACCGCATGACGCTCTTGCATCATGCGGCTGTCTCCCGTCAGGAAAACTTCTTTATCAGGGTTCCCCCGAAGATTTCCGGAGTCCTTTTTTCATCCGTGAAGGCAGGCGGGAGGCGGCTTTGCCGAGAAAGATGCCGCAGAGGGCGGTCCGGTGAAAAACCGCCGGCCAGGTCTCCCGCCCTGGTTCAGCCGGGCCCCCCGGAGGGTTCCTGCCGCTCCGCCCGGCAGAAGTAGGGCCCGCAGTCCGCCTCGTGGGTGTGCACGTAGGTCCAGGTGAAATCCTTGTCCACCAGATACCAATCCGCGCCGAAGAGCGCCTCCGGCTCCGGGAGAGACAGGGCCTCCTCCTTGGAAAGGGACTGCGTCAGGGGAATCCCTTCCGGGGGGTACTCGTAGTAGAAGCGATATACCGTTTCCTCCGAAACCTCCGCCAGGGCGTTTCGCGCGGCCTCACCCTCCAGACAGGGGACCAGCTTCGCGGAGAACAGGTGCCAGAGGAAGTTCCCTTCTGCCAGGACCCACCGCCCCAGCTCCGCCTCCGGCGCGCCTTCGGCAAAGGCGTCCAGCCAGCGGTTTTTCAGGACCTTGCGGCTGGAGGGGAAGGGCTCCTCCCACTCCGTCATGGTTCCCACACAGCGGTGAATGGGCTGGCCTAGGCTGTGGAACTTGGCCTCGTAGTCCGTCATGACCCCCACGGGGCCGTTCTCGTGGAGGTTCCACGTGACCTCCGACAGCTGGAAACCAAACTGGGGCAGCTCCTCCACGGAGAAGGCGAAGAGGGGCTGGTTGTCCGTCTTGAAGTGAATCTGGCCCCCCATCTTCAAAACCTGGCGGTAGAGCCTCAGAAAGTTTCCGTGGGTCAGACGCCGCTTGGCGTGGCGTCCGCTGGGCCAGGGGTCGCAGAAATTGATGTAAATCCGGTCCACCTCGCCTGGGGCGAAGAAGTAGGGCAGCTGGTCCGCGTTGGCGCTGATGAAAAAGACGTTCTCCAGCCCCGCGTTTACGCAGCGCTCCATGGCCACCACCATGGCGTCGGGCACCATCTCCACAGCCAAAAGGAGCACGTCCGGCTCCGCCGCGGCGGTTCCGGCGGTGAAGCGGCCCTTGCCGCACCCCAGCTCCACATGAATCTCCCGGGCCTGGGGCATCAGCTCCCGCCAGCGGCCGGGGCGGTCATAGGGGTCTCGGATAAGCCGGTCTTCACAGCGCTCCATCCGGGGAATCAGGTTCTTCTTTTTCCTCATTCGCATAGGGCAGCGTCCTCCTGAAGATGTTGGGAAAGTGCTGTGCCAGTATATCACATTGGGGCGAACATAGCAAGACGGCGCGGCATAAATTTGGGCGGCGCGGGGGCGCGTTTACGGAAAGGGTCCGGCCCCCAAAGCGGGAGACCGGACCCTTCGTGAGGTTCAGCAGTAGGTTTCGATGGCGCGGCGGATCATCTCGTGGGCCTGGACGACGGCCTCCCGGTCGCCCTCTTCCAGCTCCAGCAAAGGCGCGCGGACGCCGCCGATGTCAGGTCCGCCCTGGAGGCGGAGAATTTCCTTGATGACGGCGTACATGTTCCCCTGCGCGGAGCACATCTTATAGATGATGCGGCAGCACTCGTTCTGGACCTCCCGGCCCTTTGCCAGGTCTCCGGCCTGGAAGCAGCGGAAGATCTCCAGATACAGCTCCGGCATGGCGGCGTAGGTTCCGCCGATGCCGCCGGCGGCTCCGGCGGCCAGACCGCTTAAAAGCTGCTCGTCGGGACCGTTGAAGACCAGGGCTCCCTCGTCATGCCACATCTGGATGTCCTGCACGGGCATGGAGGAGTTCTTCACCCCGATGACCTGGGGATTTTTCAGCATCTCCCGGAGCAGGGGCGCCGACAGGGCCACCCCCGCCAGCTGAGGAATGTTGTAAATCACAAAGTCCGTGTTGGGGGCCGCGTCGGAGATGTCGTTCCAGTACTTGGCAATGCCCTTGGGGGGAAGGTGGAAGTAAATGGGGGGAATCGACGCGACGGCGTCCACGCCCAGACTCTCGGCGTGGGCGGCCAGCTCCCGGCTGTCGGCGGTGTTGTTGCAGGCCACGTGGGCGATGATGGTCAGCTTGCCGCCCACTTCCGACATGACGTTCTCCAGAATCTCCTTCCGCTCCGCCACGCTCTGGTAGATGCACTCGCCGGAGGAGCCGCCCACGTACAGGCCCTGGACGCCTTTGCCCAGAAGGAACTTGGCCAGGGCCCGGACCGCCGGGCCGCTGACGCTGCCCTTTTGGTCATAGCAGGCGTAAAAGGCCGGGAAAATGCCCTGATATTTGGAAAGGTCTCTCATATTTAATACTCCTCAATCGTCATAGATTCTCACCTTGAAGACCACTTTGCTCACGGTTTTCGGCCCGTCCACCTGCATTTTGATGCGGTGCGCGTCCCCGGGGAAGACCACCAGAAAGTCCCCGGGGGAGAGGACCAGGCGGTAGTCCCCCCGGCCCCGGTAGGCATAAAAATCGTTGGCCTCCACCCGGTCGAATTCGGTCAAAGCCTCCGGCGGGGCGATCTCCACGCCTTCGGAGCCCTCTACCATGATGTGGATGTCCAGGTACTTCCGGTGGGCCTCGAAAAAGCTTTCCTCCTCCGGAACGGTCTCATAGGTGAATCGGGTGGCGTAGACCTCGCCACCCTTGAGCTCCACCCGCTCCGTCCCCACGCCGGCGAGAAACGCCGGCGTGATGTGCTTTAGCGCCAGGTCCAGATTGGGGTGGATGCCCCGGTAGACCGGGGCGTCCCGGTGTTTGGCGTAGATCATGGCCTTACCCCTTTACCGCGCCCATGGTGATGCCCTGGGTGAAGTACTTCTGGAAGATCAGGAACACGATGATGATGGGAGCCGCCGCCAGGGTGGCGCCGGCCATCAGCAGGCCGTTGTCCACCGAGGTCTCCGCCTGGAGGGTGGCGATGCCCAGGGGGATGGTGAAGTTGCTGCCGCTGGCCAGCATGACCAGCTGCATGAAATAGTCGTTCCAGCAGTTGATGAAGGTGAAGATGGCCAGGGCGCCGATGCCCGGCTTGATCATGGGCATGACCACGGTGGTGAAGGTTTTCAGCTCGCTGGCGCCGTCAATGCGGGTGGCCTCCAGAATCTCTCCCGGTATGCTCTCCGAGAACTGCTTCATCAAAAACACGCCGAAGGGCCAGCCCACGGTGGGGAAGATCACCGCCCACAGGCTGTCGTACAGGTGCAGGGCGGACATCTCCTTCAGCAGCGGGATCAGAATGACCTGCTTGGGCAGAGCCATGGCGCAGACGATGAGGGAGAACAGAATGGCCCGGCCGTTAAAGCGCTTTTTCGCCAGGGCGTACCCCGCCATGGCGGCGGTGAGGCAGGTGAAGAGCATGGCCAGCACGCTCATGAGCACCGCGTTGATGAGCCAGCGGATGGCGGCGGGGGCATCCGGCCCGGCGGTGAGAAGCACCTTCTGCCCGCCGTTGAAGAAGCTGCCGAAGGGCAGGTAAACCTCCCACAGGGGGACGCTGCGCTGCTTCATCAGCTTGTTGAAGTTGTTCATCACCCACTCGGTGGGGACCCAGATGGGCTTGGTGGCGTTGATGTCCGCGCCGTTTTTGAACGCGCCGGTGACGATCCAATACAGCGGGAAGGTGAAGAGGAAGGCCAGAATCACCAGAATGATGATGGAGACGATCTTGTACGCGCGGCTGCGCCCGGTTTCAATTTTCATACCAGCACCTCCTTACTTCTCTTTCGCCAGCTTGAACTGGAGGGCGGACAGCAGTCCGATGAAGATAGCCAGCACCACGCCCATGGCGTTGGCGTAGCCGAAGTGGCCCGCCTGCTCCGTGAGCTTGAAAGCGGTCCAATAAATATGGTACATCACCGTGTTGGTTCCCGCGCCGCCCTTGGTCAGCAGCTGAATCAGGGCGAAGCACTGGAAGGAGTTGATGGTGGTGATGACCAGAATATACAGCGTGGTGGGCATTATCTGGGCCCACTTCACCTTCCAGAAGACCTGAAAGCTGTTGGCCCCGTCTACCTCGGCGGCCTCGATCAGGGTTTGGTCCACGTTGCCCAGAGCGGAGACGTACAGCACGATGGGCTGGCCCACGGAGGTGGTGAACAGGATGAGAATGATGCACCAGAGGGCGTATTTGGAGTCGCCCAGCCAGTTGATGTTCTGCTCGATGAGTCCCGCGCCCTTGAGGACGTGGTTGAAAATGCCGGTGTAGTTGTCATACATCCACTTCCACACCACGGTGACGGCCACGGAGCCTGTGACCACGGGCAGATAGAAGATGCAGCGGAAGGCGGAGAGGACGGGGCCCTTCAGCCTGTAAATGGCGGAGGACACCCAGAGAGAGAACGCGCACACCGTCGGGACGCTGACAACGACGATGATAAAGGTGTTCTTCAGCGCCTCCAGGAAGGTCTCGTCTCCCATCAGCTTTATGAAGTTTCCAAGGCCCACGAAATTGCCGAACATGCCCTTGTCATGCATGTTCGCGTCGGTGAGGCTGGTGATGATGCAGATAACCATGGGAATGACCACGAAGCCGACGAAGAAAATCAGGCTGGGCAGCAGGAAGAGGTAGCCGGAGATGTTCTCCCGGCGCTGAAGCGCACGGCTCATAGTGGGGTTGGACGGTCTGGCCAAGGTCAACACTCCTTTACAACTGGAATCGGCGTCCCAGAGAGGGTTTCCCGGGGGCCCGGGATAAGACGCGCCCCTCTCCCGCCCTTCGCGGGAGAGGGGCGCAACAACCCTTATCTCTTTGACTGTGTGAGAGGTCAGCCGGCGGCAGCGGCGTTGGCGTTGCCGGCGTAGGTGGCGACGGTCTCGGCGATGTCCGCGCCCTCGCCCACCTTCTGGAGCATGGTCCACCACTCGGTGCGGGCGCCGGCCCAGCCCTTGGTGACCTGATAGTAGTCGCCCAGGTAAGGCATGAGGACCTGATAGTCGTTCATGATGTCGTTGTCCGCCCAGATGGCAGAGAGGTCGGTGCCCTCGGCGGCGGAGCGGGCGGCGAAGTAGTTGGCGGTCTTCACCGCTTCCACAGTGTGCTCGGAGTCGCACATCCACTTGATGAAGGTCTTGGCATTGTCAATCTTGGCCGGGTCGCCGTTGTTGAAGATGCCGAAGCCCCAGATGCCGCCGCAGAGCTGAGGCGCGCCGCTCTCGGAGGGGAACGCCATGAAGGCGATCTCCTCGCCGGAGGCGGTGAGGCCCGCGCCGGTGTCGGCCTGGTTGGGGTTGAGCTGCTGGGCGATGTTCCAGCAGAACGCCATCTTCAGGATGCCCTGATAGAAGACCTTGATCTCGTCGCCGCCTTCGAGAGAGGCGTCAAACGCGATGCCGGGCATGCTCTTGAGCTGCTCCAGCGCCTTGATGTTCAGGGGATCGTCCCAGGTGTACTGGTCATGCGCGGCCGTGGTGAAGGTGCCGCCGTACATATTGTTGACCAGCGCGCGGGTGCCCTGGTCGCCGCCCTGACCCTTGCAGAACACGGCGCCCACAGGGGCGTTGAAATGAGCGTAGAGCGCGTCCACGGCCTTGATGAAGTCGTCCGTGGTCCAGGTGCGGGTGGCCAGATCCAGATACTGGTCGGCTCCAGCTTCCTTAAAGGCGTCCAGGTTCACGGCCATGCAGTGGGCGGTGACCACCAGAGGATACTCGTAAACCGCGCCGTTGGAGTGGGTGCAGGCGGTCATGGCGGCGGTGTTGATCTCGCTCTTGTCGGTTTCGTCGAACATGTCGCTCAAGTCCACCAGATAGCCCTTGTCGCCCCAGTTGGTCACGAGACGCTCGGGACCTTCCATGATGAGGTCGGGGGCCTTGTCGGCGGTGATGGCGGAGTTGACCTTGTCATCGCCGTCAGCATAGGCTAAGTACTCCACCTTCACGGCAATGCCCGTGTCGGCGGTGAAGGCGTCGGTGATGGCCTTGACCTTCTCCTCCTTGCCCCAGTCGCCGATGGGGTAGGTCCACAGGGTCAGCTCACCGCCGGAAGCGGTCTCCGCCGGGGGGGTGTCGGGGGTGTTGGTTTCCGCCGGCGGCGTGTCCTGCGTCGAGGGAGTGGAGTCGTTGTTGTTGCCTCCGCAGGCAACAAGGACCATGACCATGGTCATGGCCAATACCAATGCAAGCAGCTTCTTCATCGCGGGTCCTCCTTTTAATACTTACAAAAAAATGAACCGGCAAACTCCGGCTTGCTGTATAAATTATACAAGAGCTTCCTGCATCTGTCAATTAAAATCGAAAGGATTTCTGGAAAAATTCGATATTTAGGGAATGTTTCAAAAATTTTTTCGATTTTTGGTGAATTTAACACCAGATTTCGAAACCAAATCGGAACCATCTTTCTTGACAAACCGGAAAAAACTGTTAACGTATATCATAAGGAATATTCGGAGGCGGAGCCGCCCGCCGGTTTACTGCGGACAGAAAGGACGATGGATATGAAAAAACACATTCTCTGCCTGGGCGATTCCAATACCCATGGTTACTGTGCCGATCCCGCCGACTGCGCCGACGGCGGCATACGCTTTAACGAGGAGGAACGCTGGACCTGCCTTCTGCAAAAGGCCCTGGGGCCGGAGGTCCTGGTGACGGAGGAGGGTCTCAGCGGCCGGACCACCGTGTTCCCGGACCCCCTGCACGAGAGCATGGACGCGCTGAGCGTGCTGTACGCCCTCTTGAAGAGCCACGAGTTTTTGGACCTGCTCATCATCATGCTGGGCACCAACGACACCAAAGAGCGCCTGGGGGCCAACGCCTCCTGCATCGCCATCGGCATGGAGCGCCTGGTCCGCAAGGCCCAGAGCGTGGACTGCTGGGGGGAGCGGGGGCCCAATATCCTCCTGGTCTGCCCGCCGCCGATCCGGCCGGAGATGGAGCTGGCGGAGTGCGGCCGGCCCATGGGAAGGGGCTGCGTGGAAAAGTCCAGGGAGCTGCCCGGGTATCTTGAAAAGACCGCCCGGCTGGTGGGAGCCTACTACCTGGACGCCGCCGGCTGTGAGTTTAACACCGTGGACGGGATGCACCTGACCCGGAGGGGGCACGCCCAGCTGGCGAAGCTGCTGGCGGCGGAGGTGCCGGGGCTGCTGGCGGATTGACCGGGAAACATCAGGACCGGAACGGAGTATCCGTTCCGGTCCTGGTTTTTTACGCCTCCGGATCCTCCGCTTCCGGGGAGGCCGGTTTCGGGGAGTGCTGGAGGAAAATCCGCTCGAAGAACAACGATACCAGCAGCGTGGAGATCACTGGCATGAACACCACCGGCCACCACCGCTCGATGCAGAACACGGCGGTCTGAGCCGTCAGCAGCACCGCCACCACGGTGCTGGGCAGGTGGGCGGCGGTCAGCTGAAGGGCCGTTCGAAACAGTCCGCCGACGCCGTACTCAAACCGCCCCAGCAGGGGGAACAGCCAGCACAGCACGCCGGCGGGAAGGAACAGCGCGAAGTAGTAGGCCACGTAGAGCACATAGGCCGCGCCGCCCAGACGGGTCCCGTACCAGCGGACGATGAAGTGCCCGAAGAGCAGCAGCGCCGCTGCCGGGAGGACGATCAGCCCCGCCAGAAATCCGGTCTTGAAGTTTATCCGAAAGGAGCGCAGGTAGTACCCGAAGGCTCCGCTCTCCCGGCCCCGGACGCACTTGACCACCGTGTAGTAGAGGGCCGCCGTGGCCGGGCCGGCGGTGACAACGGGCAGGCACAGGGTGATCCAGAGGATGGACAGCCCGCAGACGTCCACCAGCGTGCTCAGCCAGACCCAGATGCCCTTTTCCGGATGAAAAAAATCTCCCACAGACGGCCCCTTTCAAACACACTTTTGCGTCAGCGCTTTGCCCACGGATTGGCGGCAGCGCTCCGCCGCCTCCGGGTCCCGGAGGATGAATTCGCTGAGCAGCATCTCCACCACGTAAAGCTGGGCGATGAGGGCGGAGGTGGAGCCGAACTGGAAGGGCTGCTCGTTGGGACCGCACAGCAGCACCGCGCCGGCGTAGGCGCTGGCGGGGGAGTTGCGGTAGCGGGTCACCAGAATCAGCTGCGCGCCCCGGCTCTGGATGAGCTTGGCGGCCTCCAGCACCTCGTGGGTGGCGCCGGAGTAGGAGAAGTAGAGCACCACGTCCCGCTCCGACAGGGTGGACAGGACCACCGTCTGCATGTGGGAGTCCTGAATGGTCTTGAACTTGGGGGAGGTGGTGGAAAACTGGGCCCAGGCCGCCAGGGCCACCGCCGCGTGGTTTCCCTGCCCCAAGCAGATTACCTGGCCCGCGCGGTGCAGCATGTCCGCCGCGCGGGTCAGCTCCTGCTCGGACAGCATATGATACGCGCTGTTCAGCGCGTCCTGAGCGGCGCGGAGCACCTTGCCCTTCACGGCGGCAGGAGGGTCCTCCGCCGTGATCGCCCCCGCCGCCTCGCCGGGGGCGGTCCGCTCGGGCAGGGCCGCCCTGGCCAGCTCCAGCTTGAAGTCGTTGAAGCCGGCCAGCTTCAGCTTGCGGCAGAAGAGGGACACAGTGGATACCGCCACGTCGCACTGGGTGCTCAGGTCGGTGATGCTGATGTATTGGGTCTCCTTCTGGTGCTCCAGGACGAAGTCGGCGATCTTCCGCTCCGACTTGGTGAAGCGCTCGTATTCCTGGAGCATCAGGGAAACAACGTTTTTTTCCACCGGCGGCACCTCCCTTGCGCCCGGTATCAGGCCTTTAAGATTTCGTCAATCGTCTTGTCCACCAGGGTCATGCTCCGGGGCAGGTGGAAGGGCCCTTTGAAGGTGCTTCCTTTGGTGCTGGGCTGGGTGGGCAGGCCGTCCCGGCGGAGATAGCCGTACCACTCGCCGTACTCGGGGTCGGCGAAGTGGGCCTTGCAGTAGTCCAGGGTCTTGTAGAACCAGTCCAGGTACTTCTCCTCTCCGGTATCACGGTAGAGCATGACGGAGGCGATGAGAATCTCGTTGTGGGGCCACCAGAGCTTCATGTCGTGCTCATAGGCCTCCGGGGGCTTGCCCAGGCAGTCGGTGAAGTACAACAGACCGCCGTACTCCTGGTCCCATCCGGCGGCGATGGCCCAGTCGAACATCTCCGCCGCTTTTTTCACCAGGGCCTTGTCCCCGGTCCGCTGGGCGTGCTCCAGCAAAAACCACACGCCCTCAATATCGTGCCCGGGGTTGACGGTGCGGCCCTCGGTGTAATAGAGTCTCGGCGTGCCGTCCACGTCCACGTTCTCCAGGGTGCATTTCAGCTCCGGCTTCACGTGGTAGCGGAAGATGTCGTTCACGCATTGCTGGGCCCGCTCCTCGTAAAGCGCTTTGCGCTCCGGGTCCGTCCGCAGCAGCACGCCGGTGACGTTCAAAATAATCATGGGCGTGCCGAAGGCCCGGCCGGACCGGGTCTCCGGAATGGTCTTGGGCCCCATGCCCACGGGGTCGGGCTTTCCCTGGCTTAAATCCCAGTAGAGGTCATAGCACTGCCGGGCCCGTTCCAGCCGCCGCTTCTCCCCCGTCACGCCGTAATACTCGGCGTTGGCGATGGCACAGAAGGCCTCGGAGAAGTAATAGCGCCGCTGGCGCAGGGGGCGGCCCTCCGCCGTGACGGTGAAGTACATCCGCTCGCCGCAGGCGTGGTTGAAGCAGTGGTCCTCCATAAAGTCCAGACAGCTTCGGGAGGCCTCCAGCCACTCCGGCTTGACGCCGTAGTTGTGGCACAGGAAGGCGAAAATCCAGCCGCAGCGGCCCTGCATCCAAACGCTTTTATCTGTGGAATAGAGTTCGCCCTTCCGGTCCAGGCAGGTGTATACGCCGCCGTGCTCGCGGTCCATGCCATGCTCCAGCCAGAAGGCGGCGGAGCGGTCCAGCTCGCCCCGGACCCAGGTCTGAGCGTTCAGCAGTTTTTGACGTTCCATCGTTTCCGTCCTCCTTTCAGTGAATCTCCGGCAGGCTGGCCGCGGCCATGGACTGGCCCACCCGGCGGAATTTCTCGTCCGGCAGCTCGGGGACCATCTTCCCCTCCAGCTCCGGGTACTCGTCCGCCAGGACCTTCTTGGCGGTGTCCAGGATGAGGTCGCCGCCCTTGCCGCTCATGACCCGGCCCAGCAGCAGCACGTGGCGGCAGCCGTACAAGTCGTAATAATAGGCCAGGGTGTGGCCCAGGTACACGCCGATGGACTCATACACTTTGGCGGCCCGGGAATCGTCCTCCGCCATCAGCTTCTGGACGGCCTTCAGCTTCTCGGCGGGGGAGGCGTCCTCGTCCAGCTCAATGCCAGCCCGGGGGGCCAGCTTGATGACGCCGTCCTGGGAGAAGTACTTCACGCCGCAGCCGATGTCACCGCTCCACTCGTCCCGCATGGCGTCGGGCTGGGCGTCCACGGGGACAAAGGCCAGCTCGTTGAGCCAGCCGGTGATGCGGCCCTCCTCGTCCACATATCCAACCGCCTCGCTGGTGCCCATGGCGATGCCCAGGACGCTGTTGTCGTTCAGGCTCATGGCCCCCGCCAGGGCGGACACGTCGCCGTCGTTGATGACGCTGTAGGGCACGTCGCCGAAGGTGTCGTGAATGGCGCGGATATAGATGTCCTTGACCTTTTTGTCATAGAGCTCCTTGGGAACCTTGAGGAACAGCGAGGCGTTCATGGTCCGGTTGTTGATGAACACGCCGGCGGAGCTGACGCCCACCGCGTCCACCCGGGGCATATGCTCCGCGGCGGATTTCAGGGCGCTGACGATGCCGTCATAGTGATAGTCGGGGTCGGAGTTGGTCTTGGGGAACCAGACGACCTCCTCGGAGTACACCGTCTCCCCGTCGATGACGGCGGAGACCTTCCGGTCGCTTCCGCCGGCGTCAAAGCCGATGCGGCAGCCGTCCATGTGGCCGCCGATGGCCTTGGGCGCGTCCTTGGCGGCGGGAATCTCATCCGTCAGCACCACTTCGAAGGGGTGCTCGAAAACGCTGGACATATAGTCCCAGTCGAACTCCTGCTGCCCCTTGGCACAGTATACGGATTTCAAATATTCACAGACTCCCTCGTCCCCGCTGACGTAAATTTTGAAGCCGCCCTTCATCCACAAAATGGTCTTGACCAGCCGCTCGATATAATAGTGGTCGGCCTCCTCCATCTCCGGCGTGCCGTGGATAAAGGTGCGGCAGGAGGCCATCTGTCCGTCGGCCCGCTCCACGGCAATGCCCACCGGTTTTCTGGCCGAGGCCAGGAACGCGCGGTTAAATCGCATCAGGGGAATAAAGTCCGGGTCCAGAGAGGGGATGTGCTTCAGTTCTACTTGGATACCAAATCGATTCATAGCATGTTCTCCTTTAATCCTTGATGATGGGTCCTGGTTGATGGCGGCAAAATCTGCGGGCGCGGCGCCGTAGAGACGCAAGGAAACAAATGCAAATTCAGCATACCACAAATCTATCCAAGATTCAATCCCCCGGCGGAGAGGTATTTCAACAAACTGTACAGGAAACCGCCGGCGGAGAGGGGGCGCTTCCGGAAAGCCGCCGGGCTCCGCCCCGCGGAGAAGACCGGAAAATCCCTCTGGGCGGAAGTTTTTATGTGTTCCCTCCGCCCGAAGGGGCGGAACGCGGCATAGCTTCGCGGCGGCCAGATATTTACCCAGCAAAACTGGTCATAATATACAAACTGGCCCATTCTCTTTTTCTCAGTCCGCCAAACTTTGGGAAAGACGTCAAATTTCCCTTGCACATTTTTGAAATTGCGGGTATGATAGAGCCATGAACTGGAAACGTTACCAGTAACGTTTCCAATCCGAGACCGCACGACCCAAATCGATAAGGAGGAACATGAAATGAAGAAAAGACTCTTGACTCTTGCGCTGGCACTGGTCATGGCCCTGTCCCTGGCCGCCTGCGGCGGAGGCAGCGGCAGCAGCGGCGATTCCCAGCCCTCCGGCGGCGATTCCCAGCCTGCCGGGGATTCCCAGCCTGCCGGGGATTCCGGCAGCTCCGGCGCCTCCGGCAGCGTGTACTACCTGAACTTCAAGCCCGAGCAGGACGGCGCCTGGCAGGCGCTGGCCCAGGCCTACACTCAGGAGACCGGCGTGGAGGTGAAGGTCCAGACCGCCGCCTCCGGCCAGTATGAGACCACCCTGATGAGCGAGATCGCCAAGACCGACGCCCCCACCCTCTTCCAGGTCAACGGCCCCGTGGGCCTGGCCAACTGGAAGGACTACTGCTATGACCTCAGCGGTTCCGCCGTGGCCGGGGAGCTCTCCAGCCAGGACTTCGCCCTGATGGACGGCAGCTCCATGTCCGGCATCGCCTACGTCATCGAGACCTATGGCCTGATCTACAACAAGGCCCTGCTGGAGCAGGCGGGCTATAGCGCCGGCGACATCAAGTCCTTCGCCGACCTGAAGAAGGTGGCCGAGGACATCACCGCCCGGAAGGATGAGCTGGGCTTTGCCGCCTTCACCTCCGCCGGTATGGACGGCTCCTCCGACTGGCGCTTCAAGACCCACCTGGCGAACCTGCCCATCTACTTCGAGTACGAGGCCGACGGCATCGGCGACACCGAGGCCATCAAGGGCACCTATCTGGACAACTACCGGGCCATCTGGGACCTGTATATCAACAACTGCACCTGCGCGCCCACGCTGCTCTCCGCCAAGACCGGCGACGACTCCGTGGCGGAGTTCGTCACGGAGCAGGCCGTGTTCTATCAGAACGGCACCTGGGCCTACGGCGACGTGGCCGACGTGGGCGAGGAGAACCTGGGCATGCTGCCCATCTTTATCGGCGTGGGCGACGAGGCCAACCAGGGCCTGTGCACCGGCACCGAGAACTACTGGTGCGTGAATAAGAACGCCAAGCCCGAGGATATCCAGGCCACCCTGGACTTCATGTACTGGTGCGTCACCTCCGACATCGGACTGGACTATATGTGCTCCGGCGACGAGGGCAAGATGGGCTTTGTTATCCCCTTCAAGGGCAACCTGGAATCCACCAACCAACACGCTGGTGAACATCGCCAACGAGTATGTCGCCAACGGGACCACCAGCATCAAGTGGTGCTTCCCCACCATGCCCTCCGAGGAGTGGAAGAACGTTCTGGGCTCCGCCCTGACCACGTACGCCGCCGACCAGACCGACGCCAACTGGGAGACCGTACGGGCCGCCTTCGTGGACAACTGGGCCGCGGAAAAGGCGAAGTAATCCAGCGAAGAGACAACGCCATAACCGGGGCGGACGGGAACCTCCGCCCGCCCCGGCTGGTTTTCCCCCGCCTTGGACCGGCGGGAGGCGTGCCGTGGCCCCCATTGCCACGGCCCATGTCCCGCCGGTCCAACGTATCCCCGGCATCAACTTGTGAAGGAGGTCCCGCCAGCTATGGAAAAATCCATTAAGCGCTATTTCCCCGTCTTCCTGGGCCCCACGTTTCTGGCCTTCCTCATCGGCTTCATCGCGCCCTTCCTGATGGGCATCTACCTGTCCTTCTGCGACTTCCGCACCGTCACCGACGCGAAGTTCAACGGGCTGAGCAACTACGTCCGCCTCTTCCAGGACGGGGAGTTTGTTCACGCCTTTTTCTTCACCGCCCTCTTCACCGTGACGACGCTGGTTTTGATCAACGTCATCGCCTTCGCCGTGGCCCTGGTGCTGACCCGGGAGATTCGGGGAACCAACGTCTTCCGCACCGTCTTCTTCATGCCCAACCTCATCGGCGGCATCGTCCTGGGTTATGTCTGGCAGCTGATCTTCAACGGCATTCTGGCCCGGTACGACCTGGCCCTGAAGATTTCCGCCGCGTACGGCTTCTGGGGGCTGGTGGTGGTCATCTGCTGGCAGCAGATCGGATATATGATGATTATCTACATCGCGGGCCTCCAGTCCATCCCCGGCGACCTGAACGAGGCGGCGGAGATCGACGGGGCCAACGGCTGGCAGAGGCTGTGGAACGTCACCATCCCCAACATGATGCCCTCCATCACCATCTGCACCTTCCTGACGCTGACCAACGGCTTCAAGCTCTTTGACCAGAACCTCTCCCTCACCGCCGGCGAACCCATGAAGCAGACGGAGATGCTGGCGCTGAACATTTTCAACACGTTCTACGGCCGGGTGGGCTACCAGGGCGTGGGCCAGGCCAAGGCCGTGCTCTTCTTCATCCTGGTGGTGGCCCTGGGCCTGATTCAGCTGCGAATGACTCGCTCCAAGGAGGTGCAGCAGTAATGAGAAGCAAAGCCAAAGGCGGCTGGTTCGCCACCATTTTGTTCACCGTGGTGTCCGTTTTCTATGTGGCGCCGCTGTTCATCGTCCTGATCAACTCCTTCAAGAAAAAGGCATTCATCAATCTGGAGCCCTTCAAGCTCCCCACGGAGAAAACCTGGGTGGCGCTGGAGAACTTTGCCAACGCCATGGAGAAGTACAATTTCCTGGAATCCGTCCTCTGGACCGTGGTGATGACCGTGGGATCCGTGGTGGTGATTCTGGTGTGCACGTCCATGTTCGCCTGGTATATCACCCGGGTGAAGAGCCGGGCCACCAAGCTCCTCTATCTCCTGTGCGTCTTTTCCATGGTGGTGCCCTTCCAGATGGTGATGTTCACCCTCTCCCTGGTGACGGACCGGCTGCGCCTGGGTACGCCCTGGGGCCTGATTATCATCTACCTGGGCTTCGGCGCGGGACTGGCGGTGTTCATGTTCTGCGGCTTCGTCAAGTCCATTCCCATCGAGATCGAGGAGGCCGCCATGATCGACGGCTGCTCCCCCCTGCGGACCTTTTTCTCCGTGGTGCTGCCCATTATGAAGCCCACCTATATCTCCGTGGGTATTCTGGAGACCATGTGGATCTGGAACGACTTCCTGCTTCCCTACCTGACCCTGGACCTGAACAAGTTCAGCACCATCCCCATTACCATCCAGCGGATGCAGGGGTCCTACGGCCGGGTGGACATGGGCGCCATTATGGCCTCCCTGGTCATGGCCATCATTCCCATTGTGGTGTTCTACCTGAGCTGTCAGAAATACATCATCAAGGGGGTTGCGGCTGGGGCCGTCAAGGGTTAAAATAGAGCAGGGGGGACGCGCCGTCCCCCCTGTGAAAGACCATCGAAGGAGAGACGCGGTATGACCATCAAAGACATCGCCCGGCTGTCCGGGTGCGGCGTGGCCACCGTGTCCCGTGTGCTGAACGACCACCCCGACGTCAGCGAGGAGACCCGGCGGAAGGTGATGGCGGTGGTGGAGGCCCAGGGCTTCCAGCCCAACAACAACGCCAAGCACCTCAAGCAGCAGGCGGGTACCGGCATCACAATTCTGGTGAAGGGCACCCAGAACATGCTCTTCGCCGACCTGGTGGAGCGGGTGCAGGCCCTTCTCCAGGACAGCGGACGGGACGCCGTGGTCTATTACCTGGATGAGGACGCCGACGAGGTGGGCTACGCCCTCCAGCTCTGCCGGGAGCGCAAACCCCTGGGCATCCTGTTTTTGGGCGGGGACCTGGAGCTGTTCCGCTCCCGCTTTCAGCCCATCACCGTCCCCTGCGTGCTGCTGACCAACACCGCCCGGGACCTGCATTTTGACAATCTCTCCTCCCTGACCACCGACGATGGAGAGGCCGCCGCCCAGGTCATTGACTTTCTGGCTGGGCAGGGGCACCGTCAGGTGGGCATTCTGGGGGGCAACTGGTCCTGTTCTCAGATCAGCTACCGCCGTCTGGAGGGCTGCCGCCGGGCCTTTGCCCGGCTGGGCCTGCCCTTCGACCCGGAGCGGCAGTGTGAGCCCTGCCGCTATTCTATGGCGGACGCCTACGCCGCCACCGGGCGTCTTCTGGACCGCCGCCCGGACCTGACGGCCATCTTCGCTATGAGCGACGTCATGGCCATCGGGTCTATTCGGGCCCTGCGGGACCGGGGAAAGCGAGTGCCGGAGGACATCTCCGTGGTGGGGTATGACGGCATCTCCATAGCCCGCTATTCCGTTCCCCGGCTGACCACCGTCCGGCAGGACACCCAGCGTCTGGCGGAGCGGGGGGTGGACATCCTCCTGCACAACATCGAGCGGAACAACCGCCCCATTCACGAGGTGGTGCCCTTCCAGCTGATCTCCGGCGAGAGCGTGGCGAGGCTGGAGGCGTGACGCCGGTTGACTCTATCAAGAAAGGGGAACCCAATGTGAGAAGAGCCGGTATCCTGATGCCCATTTCCTCCCTGCCCTCCCCCTGCGGGATTGGAACCCTGGGAGCCGCCGCCAGAGAGTTTGTGGACTTTCTGGTCCAAAGCGGGCAGTCCTGCTGGCAGATTCTGCCGGTGGGACCCACCAGCTACGGGGACTCCCCCTATCAGTCCTTCTCCTCCTTCGCCGGAAATCCCTATTTCATCGACCTGGACATTTTGGCCGAGTGGGGGTTCCTGGAGCCGGAGGAGTACCAATCCCTGGACTGGGGGAACGACCCGGAGCGGGTGGATTATGAGGCGCTGTACCGAAACCGCTTTGCGGTTTTGCGCCTGGCCTGTTCCCGCCTGAAGCGGGGAGACCTGTTTGAGCTGAGGGGCGTCCTCTGGAAGGCGGACTGGCTGGAGGATTACGCGCTGTTCATGGCCCTGAAGGACCGGTATGACGGAGCTCCCTGGCTGGAGTGGCCGGAGGACCTGCGCCTTCGCCGGCCCGCCGCCCTGGAAAGCGCCCGGAAGGAGCTGGCCGGGGAGATCGACTTCTGGACGCGGGTGCAGCTCCTCTTTTTCAGCCAGTGGTGGAGCCTGAAGGACTATGCCAACGAAAGGGGCGTGTCCATCATCGGGGACCTGCCTATTTACGTCTCCATCGACAGCGCCGACGTCTGGGCCCATCCGGAACAGTTCCAGCTGGACGCCGGCGGACGGCCCACGGAGGTGGCGGGCTGCCCGCCGGACGGCTTTTCCGCCGACGGCCAGCTCTGGGGAAATCCTCTTTTCGACTGGGACCGCATGAAGGCAGACGGCTACCAGTGGTGGATACGCCGCATCGACGCCCAGTTTCAGCTCTATGACACCCTGCGGATTGACCACTTCCGGGGCTTTGACGAGTACTACGCCATTCCCGCCGGGGACACTACCGCCCGAAACGGCCGGTGGCGGCCCGGGCCCGGCATTGACTTTTTCCGGGCGGTGGAGGCGGCCCTGGGGCCCCGGGAGATCATCGCGGAGGACCTGGGCTTCCTCACCGATTCCGTCCGGTCTTTGCTGAAAGCGGCGGGCTACCCCGGCATGAAGGTGCTGGAGTTCGCCTTTGACAGCCGGGACACCGGCGGGGGCTATCTCCCCCATTGCTATACCCGGCACTGCGTGGTATACGCCGGGACCCATGACAACGATACCATCCAGGGCTGGATGGCCCACGCCCCGGCGGAGGACGTGGCCCTGGCGAAGGCTTATCTCCGGCTGAACGAGCAGGAGGGCTGGCACTGGGGCATGATGCGTTCCGCCTGGGCCTCCGTGGCGGACTTGGCGGTGATGCAGTTCCAGGACGTTCTTGGCCTGGGAAGCGAGGCCAGGATGAACACGCCCTCCACCCTGGGAAACAATTGGCGGTGGAGGACCCTTCCGGGAAGGTTTACCGCCGCCCTGGCGGACCGCCTGCACCGGGAGATGGAGCTTTACCAGCGCCTGCCCCGCAGGGAGGGGAGATGAATCACGGCGGGAGCCCAAAAGGGCTCCCGCCGTTTTATCATGCCTTCGGACCGCTCTTTTTCAGCAGGGCGCAGGTCATCTCATAGACCCGGCGGGTGGAGGCCACGTTCAGCCGCTCCTGAACGGAGTGGATGTCCCGAAGCTCCGGGCCGCAGGACACCGCGTCCAGCCCCGGCATCTTCTCGATAAACAGGCCGCACTCCAGGCCGCCGTGGGTGGCCTCGATGACGCCCTCCTTGCCGGTGACCGCCTGATAGACCTCCAGAATGTCCCTCCGCAGGGCGGAATTCCGGTCATACTGCCAGCCGGGGTAGTCGCCCCGCTGGGACATCGTGCCGCCGCCCAGGGCCAGAATGGCCCGCAGCCGCTGGACCATCATGGCCTTTTGGGAGGCAATGCAGGAGCGGACGGAGAGGCTGAAATGAAGCCCGTCCTCCCGCAGCTCCATCACGCCCAGGTTCAGCGAGGTCTGCACCAGCCCGGGGAAATCCGCGCTCATGGCCTGGACGCCCTGGGGAACCGCCAGCAGGGCGCGGAGCAGGTTCTCCGTCTCCGCCTGGGGCAGGGCGCGGTCCAAAGCGGCTTTTTCACAGCGCAGCGTGACGCCGGGGTCACAGCCGGCGTATTCATTTTTCAGTATGGCGTCTAACTCCCGGATGAACGCCTCGAATTCCCCGGCACGGTCTGCCGGCACGGCGGCCTGCGCCTGGTTGGAAGAGCAGATCACATTGTCAAACCGTCCGCCCCGGATGTCCGCCAGCCGCAGACCGGGGAAGGTCTCCGCGGCGCTGTAGAGCACCCGGCCCATCAGCTGGTTGGCGGAGGCCCGGCCCTTGTGGATTTCCGCGCCGGAGTGGCCGCCCAGGAGTCCTTCCAGGGTGAGGGTATAGCCAGTCTCGCCGTTCAGCGGCGAGGGAACGCCGGGAAGGAAGCAGTCCAGCCGCACGCCTCCGGCGCAGGAGACGGTGAAAACCCCCTCCTCCTCCGAGTCCAGGTTGACCAGCTTCCGCCCCTTCAGGTCGGAGCAGTCCAGGGCGAAGGCCCCGTCCATGCCCACCTCCTCGTCGACGGTGAAGACCGCCTCCAGCGGGGGATGGGGCAGGGCGTCGTCCGCCAGGATGGCCAGAATCATGGCCACGGCGATGCAATTGTCCCCGCCCAGGGAGGTCTTGTCCGCCCAGACCCACTCTCCGTCCGTGCAAAGGTCCAGGCCCTCTTTCGCCATGTCTTTGGCGCAGTCCTCGGTTTTGACGCACACCATGTCGATGTGTCCCTGGAGGATGACGGGCTCCGCGCCCTCATAGCCGGGGCTGGCTTCCTTCCAGAGGATGACGTTGTTGACCTCGTCCTGCCGCCACTTGAGCCCCAGCTCCTGGGCGAAGCGGACGCAGAGGTCGCTGATCTGCTTGGTGTTGCCGCTGCCGTGGGGGACGGAGCAGAGCTTCTCAAAGTATTCGAATACTGCCCTGGGTTCCAGATCGGATAACACTGCCATACAGGGGTTCCTCCTTGAATGAAATGGACCGCCCGCCTTCAGCGGGCGGTCTTTGTTTGGTTCGCGGAAAAGGGACCTCAGATATCTCCCGTGCCCAGGTCGCTCTCCAGGCCCAGATCGTCTCCCAGGCCGAATTCGTCGCCCTCGCCGGGAATTTCCTCCGCGCCGGGGTCCTCCTCCGTGACGGCGGGAACGAACTCGGAGAACCAGGCCTCCTCCGGCAGGCCCGCCAGCAGGGCCGGGAGGTTGATGACAATGCCGTCCACGCTGTAGGGCAGCTTCAGGCTGATCTCCCGGATCTCCGGCTCGCCGCCCTTCTCCTGGGTGATCTCCAGGGTCATTTTGAAGTTCTGGCCAATCCAGATGGCCGAGCCCCGCTCCCGGGCGCCCAGCTTGGCCACGTCCTCCCCCTTGACGGTGACCACCACCTTGTGGGCGGCCTTGTAGGTCTGGCCCTGGTAGTCCTCCAGGGTTTTGTTGTCAAAGTAGAGGGTGTGGCCCCGGCCGATGACCATCATGGTGGCGGCGACGCCCGCCAGCACCAGCACCAGCAGAAGGGAAACGAAGATTCTTCGTGTCGATTTCATTGCGCAGCCTCCTCTTTCGCCTGGGCCTCGGCCAGCTCCTGGCCCGCCTTGCTCTTGGCCATGCGCTTCTTGGTTTCATACATAATCAGGGCCAGCGTAATGACGCCGTAAGACAAGAACACGCGGAAATACTCGCCCACCATGGAGTCGCCGGTGATAACGCCGCCGGCGGCGGGGGCCACGATAAACATCAGGTGAAACAGGACGACGCCCAGAAACGCGTTGCCGATGGTGGCCTTTTCCACCGAGGCGCCGCCCACCAGCAGCGCGGCGATGCAGAACATGCCGATCTGGGAGTGTCCGGTGTAGGCGGGAAGGTTGCCGATATTCTGAAGGTAAATCACCATGCCGAAGCCGGCGAAGACCGTGGACATGACGATGGAGAGAACGCGGGTGCGCTCCACCTTGATGCCCGCGTCCCGGGCTACCTGCATGTCCTGGCCCACGGCCCGCATGTCCTGGCCCAGCTTGGTGCGCCGGAACCAGACGATGAACAGGCACAAAAGACCGATGAGCAGGAAGGTCAGCACGGGAATCTTCACGCCCTTGACGCGGATGGCCAGCAGGTCATCCAGGCACTGGCGCATGTTCAGAAGGCTGACCGTGTTGCGGATGCCATAGCCCCGGGGCAGCTTGATGCTGCTGTGGATGATGGGGATGATAGAGCCCATCATGTACAGCACGACCAGCTGATACCATCCGGTGATGAAGAAGTTCATGATATAGCTGGTAATCATCTCCCGGCCCTTGGCCATGTTCAAAAGGTTGCCGCACAGCCAGCCCAGCAGGATGGAGAAGGGGATGGAGAGGATCATGGCCAGCACCACGCCGGGGATGCCCCAGATCTGCCAGTCCGCCGTGAAGATGATGGCAATCTCCGCCGCCATGGCCCCCAGGGTCATGGCGAAGTTCAGGCCCATGCCCGCCATGATGGGGAAGAGGAGGCACAGCACCAGAAACAGGTTCCGGCCCATACGGGTGACGATTTCGTTGATCAGGTAGCTGGGGGAGAAGCCGGACAGGGGGATAAAGATGGCGCAGATGATGATGAACATAATGGGCACGGCGTTGCCCCGCACCAGCTCAAGGACCCTCTTTCCGGCGGGCGAGTTGTTCTTTCTGCTCATTTCAAACCCTCCGTCTTTCTGGTCAGCGCGTAGAGAATCATGCCCTGGGAGACGATGACCCGGATGACCTCGCTCATGTCCATGTGGATGATGGAGTTCATGACGGTGGGCGTCATCGTCACCATGCCCTGAAACAAAATGGTGCCGATGATCACGTTGGGAATGGAGGCCTTGTTCACCGAGGCGCCGCCGATGAGGATGGCGGCCACGGTGGGCATGGTCATGTTGTTGGGGGCGTTATAGAGCTGCAAAAAGCCGAATCCCTGCTGATACATCAGGATGCCCATGGCCCCCAGCCAGGTGGACATGATGACGGACAGCGTCCGCGTCCGGTCCACATTGATGCCGGCGGCCCGGGCGAAGGTGGGGTTGGAGCCCACGGCGGTCATGGCGGTGCCGGTCTTGGTGTGGAGGAAGGCCCAGATGCCGAAGGCCAGCAGGGCGAAGACCAGCAGCGAGCCGGTGGGAATCTCGATGCTGCCGATCTTGATGTGCAGGAAGCCGGCCAGCACCTGGTTGTAGAACCCGTCCAGGGAGATGGTGGGGCGCAGGCCGCTGCCGGACAGGCCCCAGACCATGGTGGGGCTGGTATAGGGCAGCAGCAGCCACATCATGCACATAAAGGAGATGGCGGAGAAGCCCACGTAGGTGGCGATCATCATCTCGCCGCCCTTGATCTTGTTGAGCAGGGTGCCGTAGCCGCCGCCGAAGAGCACGGCGAAGGGCGTGGCCAGAATCACCGCCATGACGAAGCTCATGGGGCCGCTGAAGCCGAACTGGATGGAGAGCGTGCCCCCCAGAAGTCCCGCCAGAATGCCCAGAGGCAGGCCGAAGTTCAGCCCGCAGCCGGAGTGAATCATCGGCACCATGGCCAGCACCAGCACCGCGTTCCAGCTGAAGCGGTTGATGATGTTGGTGATCTGAATCGGCAGGTTGGCCCCCACGAAAGGCGTCATGATGAAGAGCACCAGCAAAAAGCCGGTGATGATCAGCCGGGGGAAGCCCATTTTCTTTAGCAAATCCGGTAATGCGATAGCCGTTACCATACCTCCCATATTTTTCCCTCCTTACTTGACTTGGCTGACCATCAGCATGCCGAACTCCTCGGAGGACGCCGCCGCGGGCAGAATGCCCGCTACCCGTCCGCCGGAGACGATGGCGATGCGGTCACAGGTCTGCCGCAGCTCCTCCAGCTCGGAGGAGATCATCACGACGGTAACGCCGCTGTCCCGGTTGAACTGTTTCAGCGCATTGAGCACCAGGGCCTTGGCGCCCACGTCGATGCCCCGGGTGGGCTCGGACACGAAGAGGAACCTGGGCTCCAGAGCGAAGGCCTTGGCCAGGCACACCTTCTGCTGGTTGCCGCCGGAGAGCTCCTTCGCCTTTTGTTTGGAACTGGTGCACTTGATTTGCAGCTGGTCGATATATTTCTGGGTCACCTGATGGATGGCCTTTTCGTCCCGCCATTTGATGAGGCCGCCCAGCAGGCGCTTGAGGAACTTGTTTTGAATCTGCATGGCGGGGAAGGCCACGTTCCACTCCAGACTCTCGTCCAGCAGCAGCCCCACTTCCCGCCGGTCCTCGGACACGAAGGCCAGGGAGGCGTCCAGGCACTTTCGGGGGCTGTTCAGCGGGATGTCCTTCCCGTCGAACTCCACCTTGCCGCCGGCGTCGTAGAGGCCCATGACGCCGTTGGGGATGCCCAGCTTGCCCTGGCCGGCCAGGCCGCCGATGCCCAGAATTTCGCCCTCCCGAATGTCGAGGCTGACGTTCCGCACCGTCTCGCCGGGCATGTCCACCCAAAGATGCTGGATAGACAGGATGGTTTTGGCCCCTTCGTTGGAGCGGGCCTCCAAGGAGGCGGCGCTCTGCACGTCCCGGCCCACCATCCATTTGGTGATGTCCTCCACGCTGGTTTCCCCGGTGGGAACGTCCCGGACCACGAAGCCGTCCCGCATGACCACCACCTTGTCGCACACCGCCAGAATCTCGTGGAGGCGGTGGGTGATGAAGATCACGGAGATTCCCCGGGCGGCCATGCCCCGGATGGAGTACAGCAGGGCCTCCGCCTCCTTCTCCGTCAGGACGGCGGTGGGTTCGTCCAGAATCAGCAGCTTCAGCTGGTCCTTGCTCAGCTCCCGGGCGATTTCGGTGAACTGCTTGTGACCCACGGGCATGCTGCTGATGACCATGTTGGCGTCGATTTCCACGCCCATTTTCTGGATGGCCGCCCTGGAAAGCCGGTCCATCTCCTTAAAATCCAAGGTGTTCAGCCGCTCGCCGAAGACCTCGGAGGCAATCGTCCTCTTTTGGGGCTCCCGATTCAGGAGGATATTTTCCGTGGCGGTGAAGCCGGGGATCAGGGAGAACTCCTGATGCACCATGCCGATGCCCGCCGCCAGCGCGTCGAAGGGGGTGCTGAACTCCGCCTTCTTTCCGTCAATAAGGATATCGCCGGAGTAGCCGCCGGTCTCCCGGATAACGTCCATGCCGAAGAGAATTTTCATCAGTGTGCTCTTGCCCGCGCCGTTTTCGCCGCACAGGCCCAGAACCTCGCCTGCGCCCAGGGTGAAATTGATGTCGGTGAGAACCTGGTTGCCGAAGAAGTCCTTCTTGATGTTCTGTATTTGGAGCAAGGGAGTACTGTTGTTTGTCATACATCCACCCTACCTAAATATTAAAGCCTGTGTTCACAACCGCTGAACGCCGCCTGAAAAAGATGGCTTCCGCCCGCCGGTTTTCCGCGCAGCCCTCCCGGATTGCGGCGGAAAATCTTTTCGCGTGGCGAAAAAATCCTCGTCCAGCCAGCATCCTCCGGTTATGAATACAGGTTTTTAGAGAGCGGGGAGGAGGACCAGGCCTCCTCCCCGTTTGGTTGAAGCGTCGCCTATTGAATCAGCTGACGGTGTAGTACTTCTCGGGAACCTCCACATCGGCGTTGCCCATGTAGTGGCCCGGGTTGCCCATGACATAGGTGTCCTGATAGATCAGGAACACGTTGTCGCTCTTCACGCCGGTGGTGGCGTTGGTGTAGCCGGCGCCGTTCCAGGCGGCCTCGGGAGAGTAAACCTTCAGCGCGTCGGCCACGGCGTCCATGTCGGTGATGTCGGCCTTGCCGTCGATGACGTTCTTGGCGTGCTCAGCCAGACCGGCGGACAGGGTGTAGCCATAGGAGTAGGCCCAGGTGCCGAATCTGTCAGCGCAGCCCTTCTCCACCAGGGCGGACTCCACCTTCGCCAGGATGGCGGCGAAGTCGCCGGCCTCCTGCGTCAGGTCCAGACCCAGAGCGCCGGGATAGCCCATCAGGGGAGAGGGAAGGTCGGCCTCAATGAAGTAGCCGCCGTATTCCACCAGCTGCTTGAGCAGGGGCTCGGTGTGGGCGTCGTTGGTGCAGAAGTAGGCGGCGTTCTCGCCGTACTTCTGGACCCAGGCGGGAACGTTCTCCAGGATATAGGCCTGCGCGCCGGGGATGCCCACGTCCGTGGTGGGATCGGGAGCGGTCTCCAGCTCGAACCGCATGCCGAACTCGTTGCAGGCCTCCTGCATGACGGCCACACGGCGGCTCATGGTCTCATAGGCCATGTGGCGGGGGAAGGAGATGTGAACAAAGGTGTCCGCGCCCAGCTCGTGAGCGGTGCGGATGATCAGATAGCCGCGGGAGACGAAGTCGTTGTTGCACACCAGATCGGCGGCGGAGCCGATCTCGGGCAGGTCCTCGTGGGACTCGCCGGCGATGCAGATGATGTCGGGGCGGCGCTCCTTGATCAGGCGGAAAGCCTCGGTGGTGCCGGGAACGGCCTGGTTGACGATGATGGCCTTCATCAGGGGGTCGTCGGACATGTTGACGATGCCCTGAATGGTGGTCTCCAGCTCCTCGGTGAAGTTGTCGGGATAGGTGGCCAGGCGGACCATGTCCTCGCCGTACTTGGCCTGGAAGGCCTCGGCGCCCCGGCGGTCGTCCTCGGACTGGGAGACGGTGCCGGTGATGATGCCAATGTGATAATCGCTGGCGCCGGAATCGGCACCGTCACCGGTGTCGCCGCTGTTGGTGTCCTGCTCCTGCTGGGTCTGACCAGCGTCAGAGCCGCCCTGATCCTGCGCGGGGGCGCCGCTGCCGCCGCCGCAGGCCGCCAGGGCCAGCAGCATGGCAAGCGCCAGCAGCATGCTGAAAAACTTCTTCATTGCAAACCTCCAAAAATTTTTGTGTCT
>NZ_CAJTUX010000032.1 GCF_910579365.1 uncultured Oscillibacter sp. | reverse complement strand
CGTCGACCTCTAGCGTGACAGGCTAGCGTTCTAACCAACTGAACTACCGGGCCATCTGCAAACGTGGAGAAATACCGGGGAACGCCTTTTAAAAAAGCTGGTGGGAACAACTGGACTCGAACCAGTGACCCCCTGCTTGTAAGGCAGATGCTCTAACCAGCTGAGCTATGCTCCCGGGTCGCCGCCTACGTCAGACGGCATTGATTAGTATACGAAAAGAAACCCATTTTGTCAAGACATTTTCCCGATTTTTTTATGAAAAATTTTCCGGGCTGGCGGGGCGGCGTCAGGTCCGTCCCGCCAGCTTCCGGAGTTGGCGCTGAAATTCCTCCGGCAGAGGGCAGCGAAGCTCCACCGGCTCCCCGGTCCGGGGGTGGAGGAAGCGCAGAGCGGAGGCGTGGAGACACTGTCCCTGAAGGCCGGGAACGGCCTTGCCATAGACGGCGTCGCCCAGGATGGGGTGGCCCAGGCGGGCCATGTGGACCCGGATCTGATGGGTCCGCCCGGTCTCCAGACGGCAGCGGAGGCGGCAGAAGCCGGGAAAGCGCTCCAGCACCTCCCAATGGGTGACGGCGGGACGGCCGCCGGCGACCACGGACATCTTCTTCCGGTCTGTGGGATGGCGGCCTATGGGCGCGTCCACGGTTCCCGCGTCCTCCCGGAGATTGCCGGTGACGATGCACTCATAGGTTCGGGCGAGGCTGTGGTCCTGGAGCTGGGACGCCAGGGCCTGATGGGCAAAATCGTTCTTGGCGGCGATGATGAGCCCGGAGGTGTCCCGGTCGATGCGGTGGACAATGCCGGGGCGCAGCGCTCCGCCCACGCCGGAGAGACTGCCGCCGCAGTGGTAGAGCAGGGCGTTGACCAGGGTCCCGTCCGGGTGGCCGGGGGCGGGGTGGACCACCAGCCCCTTGGGCTTGTTGACCACGATGACGTCGGCGTCCTCGTAGACCACGTCCAGGGGGATGTCCTGCGGAAGGGCGTCCATGGGCTCCGGGTCCGGCAGGGAGACGGACAGGGCCTCTCCCCCGGCGAGACGGTGGTTCTTCGCCACGGGCCTTCCGTTCAGAGTGACCCGGCCCTCCTCCAGAAGGCGCTGGGCGGCGGAGCGGGTCAGCCCCTCCACCTGGCTGGGAAGCCAGGCGTCCACCCGCTTCCCGGCGTCAGGTTCCGTTGGATGGAGCGTCAGCGTTTCCATGGGCGTTCTCCCTCTTGTCGTATTTTTCATAGAACCACTGGTAATAGATCAGTCCCAGCACACAGCCGGTGACGATGCACATATCCGCCACGTTGAAAACGGGGTAGTCCATGAACTGAAAATTGAACATGTCCACCACATAGCCCAGGCGGACCCGGTCGAGGATGTTGCCCAGGCCGCCGGAGACGATGAGGCAGCAGGCCAGCACCCCCAGGGGATGCCGGACCACCCGGCGGACCAGCAGGGCCAGAATGACCAGGACAATGCAGCTGGTGGCGGCGGCCAGCAGCCAGCGCTGGCCGGAGAAGCTGGACCAGGCCGCGCCGTAGTTGTGGACAGTCCGCAGCTCCACCAGGCCGGGCAGGAGAGGACGGGATTCCCCCAGGGGGAGCGTGAGGGTGATGTAACGCTTGACCCACTGGTCCAGGGCCAGCAGCGCCAGGGACAGCAGGGCGGAGAGGGCGGTGAAAAGCATGGCGGGTCCTCCTTTGGGGTGTTCCCTGACAGTTTACACGCTTTGAGGGGAAAAGGCAAGGCTTTTCCCGGGCGCGGCCTGCGGCGCCGCTCTTCCCAATTTGAGGAATTCCTCTTGTCAGAACAGGGGATGCATGGTATGATATTTGTAGAAAAAAGAAGCCTTCCGGGCGAAGAGAGGAGCAGTTTTCATGGCTGAGGAAACCACTACCCCCGTACAAACAGCGCCGAATCCGGAGCCGGTCCCGGAGCCGGCCCCCGCACCAACACCGGATCCCATACCAGCGCCGGTTCCGGAGGCCTCCGGCGCTTCCGGCGCCTCCCGGAAGGGCAGCCCGCTACTGGTGTTTTTGACGGTGCTGCTGATTCTGGTGGGCATTGCCGACGTGATTTTGTGGGGCGTCGTGGGTTATTACTTCCTCCAAAACCACCAGAGCGGCGGGGAGCCGGCGCAGGCCGTTTCTGCCGCTGGCGGGGCAGCCGGCGAAGAAGGAGCTTCCGGTGATGCGGAGGGACAGGATGCGCTGGCGGTGTATATTCAGGAGATGGAAGGAATCTGGGAGCGGCATGATGAAGAGAGGGAGTACCATAACAGAATTATAGAAGAGATGGACGATGCTGAATTCTGCGCCGAATTTACCCGGCGGATCATACCCAATTACCGGCAGGTATTTGAAGATGCCGCAAAGGTCACCTCGGATGATCCGCAGGTGGCGGAGCTCTGCGAAATGTTTCAGGAATATGGCGCAAGACGGATGGGTGAATGTGAAGCGGAACTCTCCGTACTGGAGACGGACAATTGGCTCCTGAATGTGAAGACGAAGTTTTCGATGCTTAAAACGAATTCTTTTAGAAGCGGTTATTGGAAGAAGCTGCGAGACTTGGCGGAGGAGCGGGGAGTTCCTTTCGACAGATGAGAATGGGAAAATGAGAACGAGAAAACGGCCCCGCCAAAAGGCGGGGCCGTTTGCTTTGCTCAGGCGGGAATCTCCTCTTTCGTTACCAGCAGCTTGCTGTCCTCCACCGTCAGCGCGGCGGTGTCGCCGGCCTTCAGGGTTCCGTCCAGCATCCGCTCGGCCACGGCATCCTCCACCTTGCTCTGGATGCAGCGGCGGAGGGGGCGGGCGCCGTATTTCGCGTCGTAGCCCTCCCGGACCAGTTCCTCCACGGCCTCGCCGGTGGCGCGCAGGTGCAGGCCCATGGCCTCCATCCGGGCGGAGACGGTGTCCAGCATCCGGCGGGCTACTTCCAGGATATCCTCCTCCGTCAGGGCGCGGAAGACGATGATGTCGTCGATCCGGTTCAAAAACTCCGGGCGGAAGGTTTGGCGGAGCTCCGCCAGGACGGTTTCCCGGGCCTTTTGGAACTTCTTCTCCGCGTCCCCGGCGGGGCTCTCCTCGTGGTTGAAGCCCAGGCGGGTCCCGGCGGAGGTGAGGCTCTTGGCCCCGATGTTGCTGGTCATGACGATGACCGTGTTTTTGAAGTCCACGGTCCGGCCCTGGGAGTCGGTAATGCGCCCGTCGTCCAGAATCTGGAGGAGGATGTTCCACACGTCCTCGTGGGCCTTCTCGATCTCGTCAAAGAGGACGACGGAATAGGGCTTGCGGCGGACCTTCTCCGTGAGCTGGCCGCCCTCCTCGTGGCCCACGTAGCCCGGAGGGGAGCCGATGAGCCGGGAGACCGTGTGCCGCTCCATATACTCGGACATGTCGATGCGGATGATGGCGCTCTCGTCGCCGAACATGGCCTCCGCCAGGGATTTGCACAGCTCCGTCTTGCCCACGCCCGTGGGGCCCAGGAAGAGGAAGGAGCCCGTGGGGCGCTTGGGGTCCTTCAGACCCACCCGCCCCCGGCGGATGGCCCGGGCCACGGCCTTCACGGCCTCGTCCTGGCCCACTACCCGCTTGTGGAGGATGTCCTCCATGTGCAGAAGGCGGGTCCCCTCGTCCTCGGTGAGGCGGGTGACGGGGATGCCCGTCCAGCCCGCCACCACGGCGGCGATGTCCTCGGCAGTGACAGGGCGGTGCTGCCGGGGACTGCTGCGGCGCTTTTCCCGCTCCTGCTCCACCTGGTCCTGATAGTTCCGCTCGATATCCCGGAGCTGGGCGGCGGTCTCGTAGTCCTGGCGCTGGATGGCGGCCTCCTTGTCCTTGGACAGGGCGGCGATCTTCTCCTCCAGGCTCTTCAGCTCCGGGGAGATTTCCTCTTCCTCCATCCGGACCCGGGAGGCGGCCTCGTCCATCAGGTCGATGGCCTTGTCCGGCAGGAAGCGGTCCGAGATATACCGGGCAGAGAGGGTGACGGCGGCCTCCAGCGCCTCGTCGGTGAGCTGGAGCTTGTGGTGCTCCTCATACTTCTGGCGGAGGCCCTTCAAAATCTCCAGACTGGCCTCCTGGCTGGGCTCGCCCACCTGGACGGGCTGGAAGCGGCGCTCCAGGGCGGCGTCCTTTTCGATATACTTCCGGTACTCGTTCAGCGTCGTGGCGCCCACCACCCGGATCTCTCCCCGGCCCAGGGCGGGCTTGATGATGTTGGCGGCGTCCACGGCCCCCTCGGCGCTTCCCGCGCCCACGATGGTGTGAAGCTCGTCGATGAAGAGAATCACGTCCCCGGACTTCTTCACCTCGTCCAGGGCCTTTTTGATGCGCTCCTCAAACTCGCCCCGGTACTTGGTGCCGGCCACCATGCCGGAGAGGTCCAGGGAGAGAATGCGCTTGTCCAGAAGGTCGTCGGGCACGTCCCCCATCACGATTTTCCGGGCCAGACCCTCGGCGATGGCGGTTTTGCCCACGCCGGGCTCGCCGATGAGGCAGGGGTTGTTCTTCGTCCGGCGGGAGAGAATCTGGATGACCCGCTGAATTTCCCCGTCCCGGCCCACCACGGGGTCCAGCTTGCCGGCCCGGGCGTCGGCGGTCAGGTCCCGGGTGAACTCCCGGAGGGTCTTGCCGCCGTTCCCGCCGCCGGAGGAGGGCTTCTCCTCCCGGGCGGCGGCATTGGGGCGGCCCTGGGGCCGCTGGTTCAGCTTCTGCATCAGGGCGGTATAGAGGGGGCGGACGTCCACCCCGGCGGTGCGGAGAATGCGGACGGCCATGTTATTCCCCTCCCGCAGGAGGCCCGCCAGCAGATGCTCGGTGCCCACGCAGGGGCTGCCGCTGCGGACAGCGTCCTCCACGGCGATCTCCACCACCCGGCGGGCCCGGGGGGTCAGCCCCTGGGCGGGGTTGCTGCCGGGGAGACCCGCTCCCACGCTGCGCTTGATGATCTGGATAATCATGCTGTCGGTCAGTCCGGCCTCCAGCAGAACGTCGTGGGCGGCTCCCTGGTCCTCCCGGATGAGGCCCAGCAGCAGATGCTCGGTGCCCACGTAGCCGTGACCCAGCTCGCCCGCGGCCTCCTGGCTGAGGCGGAGGGCCTCCTCCGCGCCGGGGCTGAATTTTTTCTCACTCATTTGCAGGACACTTCCTTTCGTGAAGTAGGATTTGAATCAGTTCTGTTCCAGGGCGTGAATCTGGTCCCGGAGCTCCGCCGCCCGCTCAAAGTTCTCCTCGCCGACGGCTTTCTGCATTTCCATGCGCAGGGCGTTCAGCTGGCGGGTTTTGGCCAGCTGGTTTTGCTCCGCCCCCTCCAGCAGGGTGTCCGGGGACTTTTGGGCCTCCTGCCGCTGCTCCACCGGGGCGCCCAGGGCGGGCATGTCGGCGAAGAAGTCGTCAAAGGGGTCCTCCAGCATGCGGTTCATCCGGCTCAGCAGAGAGGGATAGGGGGTGAAGAAATCCTCCAGCAGGCCGCCGCCGAAAAAGCCCTGCATCATCCGCTGGCTCTGGGCGGCCAGCTTCTGGGTGTAGCCCAACTTGGCGGCGCAGTCGGCGCAGAGGTGCTTCTCGGTGACATGGCCATTGACGTTGCTCTGGTAAACAAAGGTGACTTCATTCTTGCCACAATTTTCGCATTTCATAAGGAAAACCTCCTATATATCGTAAAAGTTTTTGGATACGGGAAAAATGGGATACGCTATTCTATGACGCCGCTAGACCTGGAGAATCAGAATGTTCTTCAAAATGTCCGCCCGGACCTGGTCCCGCAGGTCCCGGGGCACGGCGCCCAGGGCCTTGTCGCCCACGGCGGCCAGGAAGGTCCGGCCCAGATCGTCCTCCAGGGCGCCGGATTGGACCAGGTTCCCCAGGATGGCCCTGGCGGAGGGCAGGTCCAGCTGCGGGCCGAGGGAGTTGATGACGTGCATCAAAAGAGTCTGCCGGTCCACCTGGACCCGGGTGATGCGGATGTATCCGTTGCCGCCCCGGCGGCTTTCCACAATGTAGCCCCGTTCAGGTGAGAAGCGGGTGGACATCACGTAGTTGATCTGGCTGGGCACGCAGTTGAACCGCTGGGCCAGGTCGCTGCGCTGGACCTCCAGCACGCCGTCTCCGGTGGCGTCCAGGCAGTCTTGGAGGAAACCGGCGATCAAATCGGAAATCCCCATGGGTGCGCCTCCTCTGTTTGACTTTGACTATCTTTGATCTTCTGTATGTTGTCAGTATAACACGCCCAAACGAAATGTCAAGAGGGAAACTTTGACTTTCTTTGACGTTTGTGAAAACAAATTGTAAACGGAAAAAATTTCGGCCGGGGGTTTCACAAAGCTCTTGCTTTTTTCGCAGAGTATGCTACAATGGGGATACAATTCTAATGGAGGTGCTTCCCATGGCCTATAAGATCACTTCTGCCTGTGTGAGCTGCGGCGCCTGCTCTGATGCCTGCCCCGCCGGCGCCATCAGCCAGGGCGATGATTCCTATGTCATCGACGCTGCCGCCTGCCTGGACTGCGGTTCTTGCAGCGACACCTGCCCCAACGGCGCCATCGTTCCCGAGGAATAAGCGCTACATAAAAAGCCCGCAAGCGAAAGCTTGCGGGCTTTTTATGCAGCGCTTACGGCCGCCCTTTGGGCGGCCGGCGGGCCAAGTTTCGGCTTGGCCCGCTTTTATTAAAATAGTGCAGGGAACCCCTCCTTCCCGGTGAGGAAGAGGGGGCTTCTTTTTGGTCGGGTTTTCTCGAGGGCCGTAATTTCAAAAGAGGGGGCGGAGCTTGTGTCAGAACCTATGAGGGGAGAATCATACCCCGGAGAGGTTGAAGTCCGGAGTGTATTCCTCTTTGGCGGAGGTGCGCTCCTGGGTGTAGCCGTCTGTGACGCCGCAGTTTTCCATATATGTTACCGCCGCCCGGTACTCCGCCCGGGTCACGTGGCGGGCCAGGGGGCCTGCGGCGCCGGGCTGGGGGGTGTACTGGCTCATCAGGGAGAACAGCACCTCCCCGGGGCGGAACGTCTCCGCCACCCAGTCGATAACGCGGCGGGTGTTCTCCAGTTCCCCGGGGAGAAGCAGGTGCCGGATCAGCACGCCGCGCTGGAGCTGCCCGCTCTCCATTTGATAGGGGCCCGTCTGGCGAAACATCTCCAGAATCGCCGGGGCGGCGCGGTCAAAATAGTCCGGGGCGGCGGAGTACTTCCCGGCGGGGCCCGGCAGGGCGTATTTCAGGTCCGGCAGATAGACCTGTACCTTGCCCGCCAGACGGCGCAGGGCGGAGACGCTTTCGTAGCCCCCGCAGTTCCACACCACGGGGACGGGCCAGGGGTTCTCCCCCAGGGCCTCCAGCACCGCCGGGGCGAAGTGGGTGGGAGTCACCAGATCCAGGCAGGACGCCCCTTGGGCGATGAGCTCCCGGAAAATCTCCCGGAGGCGGGAGACGGAGACGGGCTTCCCCACGCCGCCCTGAGAGATGGCTTTGTTCTGGCAGAAGACGCAGCGGAGATTGCAGCCGGAGAAGAAGATGGTCCCCGCCCCGTGTTCCCCCACCAGACAGGGCTCCTCCCACTGGTGGAGCATGGCACGGGCCACCACCGGAAGAGAGGGCTGTCCGCAGACGCCGCCGGGGCGCCCCGAAGTCCGCTCCGCCCCGCAGCCTCTTGGACAGAGCGTGCAGGTCATGGTGCGCCTACGCTGAAGTCCGGACCCAGGTTGCCCTCCATCCAATGGCGGCGGCAGAGGCCAATGTATTTGTCGTTGGCCCCCAGAACCACCTGTTCCCCCTCCTTCAGGACGTTGCCGTTCTCATCGAAGCGGGCGTTGAAGGTGGCCTTCTTGCCGCACCAGCAGATGGTCTTGACCTCCTCAATCTTGTCCGCCATAATCAGCAGGGCGTGACTCCCGGGGAAGAGGTCCCCCTTGAAGTCGGACCGGAGGCCGTAGCACATGACGGGGATGCCCTGCCGGTCCACCAGGTCCACCAGGTACATGACCTCCTCCCGGGTCAGGAACTGGGCCTCGTCCACGATGATGCAGGCGTTTTGCTGGAGCTCCATGACGGACATCTTCTGCATCTCGTCAAAGTACACGCAGGGATAGGTCAGGCCAATGCGGGAGTAGACCATGTGCTCCCCGTCCCGGGCGTCCAGCCGGGGCTTGACCATCAGGGCCTTCTGGCCCCGCTCCTCATAGTTGAAGCGGGCCATCAGAGCGTTGGCGGACTTGCTGGAGCCCATGGCTCCATACTTAAAGTATAATTGTGCCATGATAATACAAAAAGCGATGGAATTCGGCAGATTATCCCCCGCTCTCTTCCTCCTCTTTCGTTTTTTCCGAGTACTCTGCCACATGGGCGGAAAAGCTGTCCCCGTACATCAAGGGCTCCGGTATGGTAAAGACGGCCTTCTTACAGTCTCGACAGAGCCAGGTGGTTTTATAGAGGCCGCTCCAGATACTGCCCTCGTCCAGCAGGTCCAGGCCCCGGCTGTCCAGACGCCGCAAGAACTCGTATTTGTAGACGCCGGGGTGCCAGCGGACACCGTCCCGCCCGCCAAACAAAAAGCCCTGCTCCATGTCCTTCCCGCACCAGGGGCAGGGTTCCGGCGGGAGGCTCTTGGCCTTTTCCTTTTCCTTCGCCTTGCGCTCCTCGTTCCAGGCTTTCAGGCTGTCAAGGGAATTTGCCAGCGGCTCCTTGGGCTCCCGGCGGGGCTTGTCCGGCTTGCGGTCCCAGGGGTCTTCGCTCTGTTTCCAAAACGGCATGGTTCCTCCTATTCTTTCAGCGCGTGTTCGGCCTCCTCCCGGTAGCGGGCGAAGGCGGAGGGGACGGCGTGCTGGTCCAGGGCGCTCACCCAGGTGAACGTCTCCGGCCCTTCGCCGGAGACGGCCAGGGTGTACCCGGTCATGTGCCACTCCACATGGGAGAAGATGTGCTTCGCCGTCAGGCGGTTCTTCCAGGTCTTCGGCTCCAGGCCCCAGGCCCGGACCGTCTCTCCGGCGGCGGACTCCTCCAGGCCGCCCTCCACATTGGGAAACTCCCACAGTCCCGCAAGCAGACCGGAGGCGGGACGCCTGCGAAGAGCGATCTTCCCCTCCCGGAGAAGGAGGAACACCGTTTTTTCCTCCGCCCGGCGGGCCTTTTTCGGGGCCTTGACGGGCAGGACCTCCGCCGTTCCCCGCTCCCGGCCCAGGCAGAGGTCCCGGACAGGGCAGAGGAGGCACTTGGGCGGACCGTTCGGCACGCAGACCGTGGCCCCCAGCTCCATGAGGGCCTGATTGAAAATCCGGATGTCATCCTCCGCCTCCGGGAAGACGGCCTGCACCTGAGCGCGGACGGCCTTCTTCGTCTGGGGGAGGGAGGCGTCGCTGTGGTCGTCCGTCAGGCGGGTGATGACGCGGAGGACGTTGCCGTCCACCGCGGCCTCCCGCCGGGCAAAGGCGGCCGAGGCGATGGCGGCGGCGGTGTAGTCCCCCACGCCGGGGAGCTCCAAAAGGCCTGCGTAAGTGTCGGGAAAGCCGCCCCGGTCCGTCACCAGCCGGGCCGCTTTCTGGAGGTTCCGGGCCCTGCTGTAATAGCCCAGGCCCTCCCAGAGCTTCATGAGCTGGTCCTCCGGCGCGGCGGCCAGGGCCTCCACCGTGGGGAAGGCCGCGAGGAAGCGGGCATAGTAGCCCAGCACCGCCGCCACCCGGGTCTGCTGGAGCATGATCTCCGAGACCCAGACGCGGTAGGGGTCCCGGGTTTTCCGCCAGGGGAGGTCCCGGGCGCTGGCCCGGTACCACGCCAGAAGCGGCGGGGGGAGCCGGGTCCATGTTGTAGCTTTTTCATTCATGGGGAGATTATAGCACAGATTTCGGGAGATGGACAGCCTTTTTTCCGGGAACGCGTCAGTTACCAATCGGACTATGGGGGACCGAGCCCCGTCCCTATCTGGAAGGTTTTCCTTGACATGCCTAGTGATGCTATGTATAATAAGCATAGAAATTCTAGGTATAAAGGAGGCCTCGTATGAAGAAACAAGCCATCGAACACACCCGGCTGCTGGCGCTGTCGCTGCTGGCGGGGGAGGACATGTACGGCTATCAAATGATCGTGGAGCTGGCCCGGCGGTCCAACCACACCTTCGACATGAAGGAGGGGACGCTGTACCCGGTGCTCCACGGGCTGGAGCAGGAGGGCTTTGTGGAGGCCTACCGCAAGGAGGCCCCCACGGGGCGGGAGCGGAAGTACTACCACCTGACCCGGAAGGGCCAGGGGGCCCTCCGGGAGGAAAAACAGGCCTGGGAGCGGTACTCCGGGGCGGTGAACGACGTGCTCCGGAGCGGGGCGGAGCTGGCATGACCCGGCGGGAATTCATGGACCGGGTGCTCCTGCCTCTGGGGCGGCTGACGGCGGAGGAGCGGGAGAATGTCCGCCGGGAGCTGGAGGAGCACGTGGAGGACCGGATGGAGGCGCTGCTGGGCATGGGCTGGAGCGCGGAGCTGGCGGAAGAACGGTGCCTGGAGGCCATGGGGGACCCGGCGGAGATTGGTCGGGAGATGGCGAAGCAGTACCGGGGAAGGGGCTGGCTGTGGATTGGCCGGGCGGCGGTGGCGCTGACGGTGGTGGTGTGTATCCAGGCGGCGCTGGGGATTGGGATGCTGGGCTCTTTGTGGGACAGCATCTACGCCCGGACGGTCTATGTCCCGAAGGGTTGGCCCCATGAGCTGGAAGTGCTGGAGGCGTCGGAGGCGGTGGATATCCGGATTCCCATTAAAAACGATGTTGTTCGGGTAGCCAGGGTCAACGTGGGACGGCGGCACGAATGGGACAGCCAGCACTGTGTGGAGCTTGTGCTGTACAGCTACGACCGGGTTCCCGGCGGGGTGGTTTCCGGCGGCCTGCTGGACGGGCTTTTCGTTGAAACCCAAGGCGGCAAACAGGTGCTTGAGATAGACTACAGCAGCAACACCCGGGACCACTATATGTGGGGGCGGACCGTGAAACACGTGAATGCCGAGCCCGGAGACAGCCACGTGACACTGGTCTACCGCCAATTCGGAGAGAATATCCGGGTCCAGGTGCCTCTGCCGGAGGAGAGAATCGAATGAAAAGGAAACGGATGCGCCCCCGGAATCGGACGGCCTTCCGGCGGGTTTTAATTGCGCTGGCGGCGCTGTTCCTGGTGAATCACTTTCTGATGACCGGCCTTCTGTTCCCCATCCAGGCCATCCGGCGCTGTGAGGAGCGGGCGGGCACGGGGAGGACCGCCGTAGTTCGCCGGGACTGGGCTCCGGAGATTTACAAAACCGGCTTGATTTACCTGACGGAAAATGAAACCGTCACCATGCTCAGCGCGGCCCGCCTGTCCCTTTACGGCTGGACGGAAGTCTATGGCGTACCGGTGGACTGCACGGGGGAGGGCCCCATCCACGGCGGTTGGTGGAGCTTTGTCCGACTGGAAAAGGCAGGCCGGTTCTATGTGTTCGGCAGGGTGGACGACCCGGAGATCGCCCGGCTGGAGGTCTATTTCATGCGCCCGGGCGACCCCCAGGGGGAGGAGCGAATTGGCCGGGTTCACGGCAATTTCGGGGTCCGGCGGGAGGATAGCGGCTGGATGGAGAAGGATGGACAGTCCTATTTTCTGTTCGAGACCAACCTGGTGGATTGGAGCGAGTATCCCACCGGCCTCCGAGTCGTCGCCGTGGGCTATGACGAGGAGAGGAACGTGGTCGCGCGGACGGATTTGGATCAGGGAGGCGTCTTTGCCGCCGAGTAAAAACACCGGGCCGGGAGGCGACGCCTCCCGGCTTGGTGTACGTTCAGTCCTTTTTCAAATGCGCGTACCAGAGCAGGACCGCCAGTCCCGCGCCCCCCAGGATATTCCCCAGGGTGACGGGGAGGAGGTTTCCCAGGAGGAAATTGGGGACGGTCAGGGCGGAAAGGTCCACACCGGCCTCCTGGGCCAGCTGGAGATACTGGGGATTCCGCACCGCCAGCAGTCCGGCGGAGACATAGTACATATTCGCCACGCAGTGCTCAAAGCCGCAGAGGACAAAATAGCTCACGGGAATGAAGGCCCCCATAAAGCGGCCCGCCGCGTCCTGGGCGGAGAGGGCCAGCAGCACCCCCAGGCACACCAGGACGTTGCAGAAAATCCCCAGCCCAAAGCCGCTTAGAAACGGCAGGGCGCACTTCCCGGCGGCCAGCCGGACGGTGTAGACCGCCAGTCCTCCGGCGGAGTAATTCAGCTGGCCGAAAAAGACACAGCCCGCCGCCACAAGGAAGGCCCCCAGAAAGTTCCCCAGGTAGACCAAAACCCAATTTCGCAAAAGGCCGGAGAGGGTGCATCTCCGCTCCAGCAAAGAGAGGACCAGGAGGCTGTTCCCGGTGAAGAGCTCCGCCCCGGTGACGAGGACCATGCACAGGCCGAAGGGGAAGAGGAGGCCGGAGACGGTCCGGGCAAGGCCCACGTTTTCCAGCCCATGGACGGCGGTGCTGGTGGCGGCGCAGCCCAGGGCGATGAGGGCCCCGGCCAGCAGGGAGAGGGCCAGGAGCTTCCCGGCGCTCTTTTGCGTCTTGGCCGTCCCTCCGGCGGCATAACGCTCCAAAAATTCCTTGGGGGAAAGATAGCTCAATGTTCCACCCACTTTCGTTGCCGTCGCTCCGGCTTGGATAAGTGCCGGACTGCCAGAGCGAATGAAAGCTTTTTTGGTCACTTTTTTCTCGAAAAAAGTAACTTAGAACAGCCCCGTGATCTTGCCGTTCTCGTCCACGTCGATCTTCTCGGCGGCGGGGACCTTGGGCAGGCCCGGCATGGTCATGATGTCCCCGGTAAGGGCCACCAGGAAGCCCGCCCCGGCGCTGACCTTCAGATTCCGCACCGTGATGGTGAAGCCCCTGGGGGCCCCCAGCAGGGCCGGATCGTCGGAGAAGCTGTATTGCGTCTTCGCCATGCAGACGGGGAGCTTCCCAAAGCCCAGGGCCTCCAGCTCCGCCAGCTGCTTTTTGGCGGCGGGGGTGAGAACCGCGCCATCGGCGTGATAGACCTTTTTCGAGATGGCGTTAATCTTATTTTCAATCGTGTCCTCCGCGTCATAGGCAAACCGGAAGTCACCGGGCTCCTCACAGAGGCGCAGGATCTCTTCGGCAAGAAGCGCGCCGCCCTCGCCGCCCTTGGCCCAGACCTCGCTGAGGGCCACATTGACGCCCAAGGCCCGGCATTTGTCCTCCACCAGTTTCAGCTCGGCGGCGGTGTCCGTGGGGAAGGCGTTGATGGCCACCACGCAGGGCAGGCCATAGACGTTTTTGATGTTGTCCACATGCTGGAGCAGGTTGGGAAGACCTTTCTCCAAAGCCTCCAGATTCTCCGCGTTCAGCTCCGCCTTGGGGACGCCGCCGTGGTTTTTCAGCGCCCGGACCGTGGCCACCACCACGACGGCGCTGGGCGTCAGACCGGCGAGACGGCACTTGATGTCCAGGAACTTCTCCGCCCCCAGGTCCGCGCCGAAGCCCGCCTCGGTGACGGCGTAGTCCGCCAGACGCATGGCAAGCCGGGTGGCCATGACGGAGTTGCAGCCGTGGGCGATGTTGGCGAAGGGTCCGCCGTGGATAAAGGCCGGGGTCCCCTCCAGGGTCTGAACCAGATTGGGCTTCAAAGCGTCCTTCAGCAGGGCCGCCATGGCCCCCTCGGCCCTGAGGTCGTGGGCGGTGACGGGCTTTCCCTCATAAGTGTAGGCCACCACCATCCGGCCCAGGCGGGCTTTCAGGTCCGGAATATCGGAAGAGAGGCACAGCACCGCCATGATCTCACTGGCGACGGTGATGTCGAAGCCGTCCTCCCGGGGGACGCCCTGCATCCGCCCTCCCAGGCCGTCCACGATGTTCCGCAGCTGGCGGTCGTTCATGTCCACACAGCGTTTCCAGGTGATCCGCTTCACATCGATGCCCAGGGCGTTGCCCTGCTGGATGTGGTTGTCCAGCATGGCCGCGCAGAGGTTGTTGGCCGCGCCGATGGCGTGAAAATCCCCGGTGAAGTGGAGGTTGATGTCCTCCATGGGCACCACCTGGGCATAGCCGCCTCCGGCCGCGCCGCCCTTCACGCCGAAGACGGGGCCCAGAGAGGGCTCCCGCAGGGCAACCAGGGCGTTCTTCCCCAGGCGGCGGAGAGCGTCGGCCAGACCTACGGTGGTGGTGGTTTTGCCCTCGCCGGCGGGGGTGGGGTTGATGGCGGTGACGAGAATCAGTTTCCCGTCGGGGCGGCCGCTCTCCCGCAGGAGGCGGGGGTCCACCTTGGCCTTGTAATTGCCGTAGAGCTCCAGGTACTGGGAATCGACGCCGGCGGCGGCGGCAATCTCCCCAATGGGGCGCATGGCGCAGGACTGGGCAATCTCGATGTCGGACAGAACGTGCATGGCGTGGCCCTCCTTTGTGTGATAAAAGGTATGACTTATTTTGAACAATTTGATGATAGCATACTCCCATGGAAAAAGAAAGTGGGAGAATACACAAGGAAAAGGGGCTTGAGTTCCGCCGGATTCTATGTTATCGTATACATAAAACAGCCGCAAAGGACGGCGGAAGGAGGGCGGATCATGGAGCTGAGCATCAGCGGACGGCAGCGGCGGGCCGCGCAGGCCGGAAAGGCCGCTCCGGTGGCGGAGAAGAAGCGCGCCGGAACAAGCGGAGGAGGCGCCGCCGCAAAGCCCCGAAGGGACAAAGCGGCCTGGTCTCAGGAGGCGCTGGCCTTTCTTCAGGAGCTGAACCGCCAGGACATGGAGAAGCAGCGGAAGCTGCTGGAGGCGAAGAAGAAGGGCAGAGGGGAGCTGGACGCGCTGACCAAGGCCCTGAAAACCATGGATAAATGCCAGAAGATTGCCGCCCGGATTCAGCGGGGCGACAAAGTGCCGCCGCAGGACGAGCGGTATCTGATGGACCACGACCCGGACGGCTATAAGCTGGCGCTGGCCACCCGGGAGCCCAAGAAAAACCCCAAGGAGTGGGAAACCGTTCTGGAGGAGGAGGACCTGGAGTCCGGTTCCGGAGGCGGCGAGGCGGAGGCTGCGGATTCCGCCGGGGAAGCGGCGGAGTGCTGAATGAAACGGACAGAAAAACCAGGCGGCGGGGAGTTCCCCGCCGCCTGGTTTTTCGATGTGCGTCAGTGCAGTTCTCGAATGTACTTCTCCAGCAGACGGGAGACCTCCCGAATGTCGATGGGCTTGGCCACGTGGGCGTTCATCCCCGCGTTCAGGCACTTTTGGATGTCCTCAGAGAAGGCGTCGGCGGTCATGGCGATGATGGGAATGTCCTTGTCGGGCCGGTCCGCTTCCCGGATGGCCTGGGTGGCTTCGTAGCCCGTCATCACCGGCATCCGCAGGTCCATCAAAACGGCGTCGTAAAAACCCACGGGGGAGTTCAGGAATTTGTCCACACAGATGCGGCCGTTCTCCGCCCAGTCCAGCTCCATCCCCAGGTCGGAGAGGAGCTCGTTGGCAATCTCCCAGTTCAGATCGTTGTCCTCCGCCAGGAGGATGTGCAGGCCGGAGAGGTCCGCCTGCTTTTCCTCGTGGGTTACGGCCTCCTTGGAAGAGCCGCTGAGATCGGCAAAGGGCTTGAGACCGTAAAAGAGCGTGGAACGGAAGAGGGGCTTGGAGATGAAACCGGTGATGCCCGATTCTCTGGCCTCGGTCTCGATTTCGCTCCAGTCGTAGGCGGAGATGAGGAGAATAGGTGTGTCGCTGCCAAAGCGGCTGCGGATTTCCTTGGCGGCGGTGATGCCGTCCATGTCCGGCAGCTTCCAGTCCAGAAGAATGATTTGATAATTGTCCCGAATCTTGACCCGGTGGTCGATCATCTCCATGGCCCCCTCCGCGTTCATGACCCAGTCGGCCTTGACGCCGATGGACTTCAGGGATTTCACGGTGCTCTCGCAGAGCTGGCGGTCGTCGTCCACCACCAGGATGTTCCACTCCGGAAGGATCATCTCCTCCTCTGGAGTCTCGGCCCGCAGAAGGTCCAGGGTGACATGGAATTCGCTGCCCTTGCCCAGTTCGCTGTCCACCCCGATCTCGCCGCCCATGGTGTCCACAATGTATTTGGTGATGGCCATGCCCAGGCCGGAGCCCTCGGTCCGGCGGACCCGGGCGCTGTCCTCCCGGACGAAGGATTCGAAAATCTTTTCCTGGAACTCCTGCGTCATGCCAATGCCGTTGTCCTTCACCCGCAGGTGAACGCGGACGTACTCCCCGCCCTTGGGGGACTCCTCCTCATAGAGGGAGACCTGGATGAGGCCGCCCTCCGGGGTGAATTTCAAGGCGTTGCCCAGAAGGTTCAGAAGAACCTGATTCAGCCGCACGCCGTCGCAGCAGACGTTCTCCGTGGTGATATCGTGGATGGAGACCTCGAACTGCTGGCGCTTGGAGCGGACCTGGGGCTGGACGATGCTGACGATGCTGTCCATCACCTCCCGGAGGGAGACCTGGTCCATGTTCAGCGTCAGCTTGCCGCTTTCGATCTTGCTCATGTCCAGTACGTCGTTGATGAGGCCCAGAAGGTGGCGGCTGGAAAGGGTGATTTTCTTCAGGCAGTGCTGCACCTGCTGCTTGTCGTCAATGTTGGCGGAGGCGATGGCTGTCATGCCCACAATGGCGTTCATGGGCGTGCGGATATCGTGACTCATGTTGGAGAGGAATTCGCTCTTGGCCTTGTTGGCGTGGACGGCCTCCTTCCGGGCCTGATCCAGCTCCGCCATCTGGGACCGGAGGAGCTTGAAATACTGCCAGAAGACCAGCAGCAGAGCCGTCAGTACCACGGCGCAGCCCAGGAAGACCAGATGCAGCCACGTCCAGCTGAGGTCGCTGATGGACTTGTCCAGCTCGCCGTAGGGCAGCACCGTCACAAGGAACCACTCGGAATAAGGGAGCTTGTTGCACTGCAAGTGCCTCCGCTCGTTGCCGAAGGTGAGGATGGTGGAATAATCCTCGCCGCTGTCCATGGCGGCCTCCAGCTCCTGGACATAGCGGTCTCCGCTTTCGCCCTGCTCCTGGAAAAGGGAGCGGAGGCGGTCAAAGTAGTTCTCCCGGAAGGCGTCGCCGCTGCGGATGACTAAGGTGCCGTCCCGGCGGATGATGTAGGAGTAGACCAGGGTGTTCTCACTGTAGAGAGAGAGGGTTTCCGCGATGTAATCCGCAGGGAGGCTGGCCACCAGGGCGGTGGAAATCTCTCCGTTGGCCATGCGGTATTGGGCGGAGACGCCCAGAAGGACGTCCCGCTGCCCGCTGGCCAGAGCGGTTACGGCTGCCTTCTTGTCCCCGCTGTTCATGGAGGACAGGAAGGGCTCCGGGTCCGCCAGGATGGGCTCCTCGCCGTAGATCATGTCGAACTCGCCGGTGGAGGAGAAGAACGCCAGGGACGAGAAATCCCGGGCCTTGGCGTTGTGGCCCAGCTCCTCCCGCAGGTAATCGCTGGAGCCGCTCTCCGGCGGAATGCTGCTTACCAGGGAATCCACCTGGGACAGCCGCAACTCAATGGTGGTGGCGAAGTGCTGCGTGACCTTTTCCCCCATGCCGGTCATGTAGGTGGTGCCCACGACGCTGATGGTATCAGAGCTCTTTTGGATCATGAACAGGGCCAGGAAGGAGAAGATGCACACCGTTAGCACCAGGATCAGCACCAGACTGACCGTCAGAAAGCGCGTGGCGCTGTTCAGGAGCTTCTTCATCCTGCGCTCTCTTTCTGGTAGGTTTCAATGGCGGCCACGGTCTGACTGTAGTCCGCCCGCACCTCCTCCGCCAGAGCGTCGGCCTCCGGCGTATAGCCGTTGCGCAGGGATTCGCACAGACGGCTGCTGGACCCCTGGAGCTTGTCGATGCTCAGATTCTGGCACACGCCCTTGATGGTGTGGGCGGCCCGGAAGGCCTCCTCGTAGTTCTGCTCCTCCATGGAGCGGCAGAGGAGCGCGTAGCTTCCGTCGGTTAAAAATTTCAGGACGAATTTCTGAACCAGCCGTTCGCTGCGCAGGCGGCCGATGGCATCCTCATAATTGCCGCCCATGGCGGCGTAGCATTCCTTTAAAGTCATGTCTGCTCCTCCTTATCCTGATCCTGCTGTTCGTTCGTTTCGCTGTCGATGGGGGAGATGGCGGAAAGGGTCTCCCGCATGGTGTTGTCATAAAAACGGTACTGCCCCCGGCCGCCCCGCTTCACGGAGTACAGGGCCTGATCCGCCGCGTGGAACAAAGCGTCGTATCCGCCGGGGACCGTGGCCGTCAGGGCTACGCCCATGCTGACGGAGATGGAGAAGTGCTCAAACTGGCCGCAGAGAGTTTGGAAGATGCGGGAGATCACGGTGTCAATCTCGTCCTTGTACTCCAGGAAGATCAGGAATTCGTCTCCGCCCGCCCGGGCGGCGATGTCGCCGCCCCGGATGCACTGGCGGAGCTTATCCGCCAGGTGCACCAGCACCTGGTCGCCGAAGGAGTGGCCATAGGTGTCGTTGGCGGACTTGAAGTGGTCCAGGTCAAAGATCACCAGGGCGTAGGTGGCGGTGGGGCGGCTTTCGATCCGCTCCAGAATGCGTTTTTTCGCGTAGGCGTGATTGAGAAGGCCTGTCAGGGCGTCGTGGGAGGCCTGCTGCTCCAGAGAGGCCAGCTTCATCCGGGAGTCGTGAATGTCGATGGCCTTGCCGATGGCGCCGGTATAGCGGGGCGGCTCATCGCTGGACCAGATGGCCCGGGCCACGATCTGGGTCCAGCGCCACGCGCCCTTGTAGTTCAGCTTGCAGTCGTAGGTCACCACGGGCAGGTCCGGGCTGGTGCTGCGCAGAATGTCCACCAGGTTCTGGAAGTCCGCGGGGTTCATGACCTCCCGGGCCTTGGGCTGGTGGAGGGGGTCCATGATGATCTCGTCCAGCCCCAGATGCTCCGCCCCCCAGTTGGACAGGGTAATCATAGGCGGAGAGGCGGTGTATTCGAACTGAATCTCCTTGCTCATGTCGGCGAAGAAGCTGTACTTCATCCGCTCGTGCTCCAGCAGCTGCAAGGTCCGCTCCGAGGCGGTGAGCTCCTCGTGCCGGTGCATCTCCTGGGCCACGTTGCGCATTTCCCGCTGGTTGCGCCGGGTGACGGAGTTGCTGTTGCTCATATGCTCCGGCAGCTCGGGGGCGATTTCCCGCAGGCAGTCCATCAGCAGGGGATTGAACGCGCCGCACTGGCCGTCCAGAATCATCTCCACGGCCTTTTCGTGGGAGAGGGAGTCCTTATAACAGCGCTTGGAGGTCAGGGCGTCGTACACGTCCGCCAGGGCCACGATCTGGGCGGAGATGGGAATCTCGTCCCCCTTGAGCCCGTCGGGATAGCCCCGGCCGTCCCAGCGCTCGTGGTGCCAGCGGCAGATGTCGTAGGCCACCTTTACCAAAGGGTCGTCCTGATAAATGGGGAGGTTTTCCAGCATCTCCGCTCCGGCCATGGAGTGGGTCTTCATGATTGCAAACTCCTCAGGGGTGAAGCGGCCGGGCTTGTTGAGGATTTTTTCGTCGATGGAAATCTTTCCGATGTCGTGCAGGGCGGAAGCGGTGCAGATCATGGAGATGTCCGAGGGGGAGAGCTCATAGCGGTCCGTCTTCTGAACCAGGTGGTTCAGCATCAGCTCCGTCAACGTGTGGACGTGGAGGACGTGCAGGCCGCTTTCGCCGTTGCGGAACTCCACGATGTGGCTGAGAATGTCGATCAGCAGGCTGCTGCGCTGCTCGTTTTCATAAATCTGGTCCGCCACCATGCCCACCAGGCGCTTTTGCTTGGCATATAATAAAATGGTATTGACCACCCGGTGGTGAACGATCAGCGCGTCGAAGGGGCGGGAGATGAAATCGGTGACGCCCAGCTCATAGGCCCGCTCAACGTGGGAAGAGCCGGTCTCGGCGGAGATCATGATGACGGGGATATCCTCAGTCCAGTGGTTCTGAGCCATGACCTCCAAAACGCCGAAGCCGTCCATCTCCGGCATGACAATATCCAAAAGAACCAGGGAAATTTCCGTGCCCTGCTGCTGAAGCAGCCCCACGCCCTGAAGGCCGTTTTCCGCCTCAATGATCTCGTATTCGTCATCCAGCATATCTGCCAGAATGGCGCGGTTGAGCTCCGAGTCGTCCACAATCAGAATTTTTGGTTTTTGTTCTTTGCCCAAGAGATCACATCCTTAGTTCATGGCGCTTGGCCGGAGGGGGTAAAGGGCTGTCCCGTCCGCCCAGGGGAGACCGCCGGAAAAGCGGTCACAAAGCTTCCATGTTATAATGCCCTGATTTTAACACAAGCACGGCAAAATAGCAAGCGGGAAGAAAGGCTATCCGCAGGCCGGGTCATACATATTTTTTTCGCGCAAAAACGGCCCTTTGGTCAATTACACAAGAATTGACGGAATTTCAACAAAAAATTATGAAATTCGCCAGGATGGGCATAGCAAAGACAAGGTGTTGTGGTGAATTTTAGATAATGTGGCATTATTAGTGAAAAGCAATATTAATTTCTTGAAAATGGAAGCTGCGCTCATCAAAAAAATACTTGCTTTTTCTGGGAGAATGGTTCATAATAAAGAACACCCAATTAGGCAGGACAAACGAATTTGTTGCAAAACACACATAGACGCACAGAGGAAAACAGAGCGAACAGCGAAGTTTGAGGGGAATGGAACTTTCCTGCGCGGAATAAAATGCCCCCGTGCCGAATATGCTGGAGAGCCCGCTCCATAGAGGAAGACGCCCCCGCGGGGGCGCGGGGTGGGGAGAGCGTTGTTCTTTTTCTGTGCGGAGCCAGGGAAAGGTGAGTACATAGTTATGGATATGCTGTCGAGCAACTCGTTCTTAATGCTGGAAAAGTCGCTGGGTTATCTCTGGACCAAGCAGGCCGCCATTGCGGATAATATCTCCAACTCCGAGACGCCGGGCTATAAGGAGAAGGTCGTCACCTTCGAGGAGAGCCTGAAAGGCAGGCTGGTGCAGGCGTCCAAGCGTTCCGCCCCCGTGAAGTCCATGCGGAGCGTGCTGGAGGGGACCCCGTTCAGCGTGACGGAGCAGAAGGTTCAGACCCGGATGGACGACAACGGTGTGAATGTGACCGCCCAGGCCTCCGAGGCCATCCGGACCGCCTATCAGATGCGGTATGTGATGAGCTCCATCAACACGGAGCTTGCGATTCTTCGCTCTGCCGTCCGCGGCCAGTAATCGCCGGGGGCGGGCTTTGCCGCGTGGCAAGTGCTTTTTCACTTCACAGCGTTAAATGTTTGCCGCCGGAGAGGCGGACAATTGACTGCGAGGCCGGCTCCGCCGGCCCTTCGGATGAACTGCCGGGGCACGCCCGGCGGGGAATGGAGAGTTTGACATATGGCCTTTTTAAGTTCCATGAATATTGTCTCCTCCGGGTTGACAGCCCAGCAGCTGCGGCTGGACATCGTGGCGGAGAACGTGACGAACTCCACCACCACCCAGGTGGAGAACGGCGAGGGTTCCTACCGGCGGAAGATGGTGGTCTTCGAGGCGGAGACCGGACGGGACGGGTTCCGCCGGGCCATGGCCCGGGCTGCCAGCGGCATGGTCCCCAACACCGGCGCCGCCGGCGGCGTGAAGGTTACCCAAATTGTGGAAGATCCCTCCCCCATGAAGCTGGTCTATGACCCCACCCATCCCGACGCCAACGAGGACGGCTATGTGGAGATGCCCAATGTGGACATGGTGAAGGAGATGACCGACGCCATGGCCGCCACCCAGGCATTTTCCGCCAATGTGACCATGCTCAATACCATGAAGACCGTCATCACCGACGGGCTTCAGATCGGAAAGTAATGTGAGAGGAGGCGGGTTCCACCATGCTGACCCCCATTGAAAAGATCACGCCGCTGGCGCCCATCGCCGGGGAGAAGAAAGCGCAGGACGTTTCTTCCCAGATAGGGGAGAGCGTCTTCGGCGCTGTTTTCCGCTCTGCCATCGAGGATGTGAAGGAGACGGACGCGGACTATAAGGAAGCGCAATATCTGTTGTCCACCGGCCAGCTGGATAATCCCGCCATGGCGATGATCGCCGGCACGAAGGCCCAGACTGCGGTTGATCTTCTGATCCAGCTGCGGAACAAGGCGCTGGACGCCTACTCCGAGCTGTCGAGAATCAGCCTGTAAGGACCGGGCGGCGGACGGGGAATTCCTCCCTGTGCTGCCTGGCCGCTGCGGCCCCAGGCAGCACAAACCATGTGGACAGGACCGCCGGAGCGAATGAGTAAAGGAGGTGACAGCGGTTGAAGGAGAAAGCAAAGGCGCTTTTCGATAAGACGAAAGAGCGCCTGAAAAAGATTTCCAAGAAGATTTGGATCGCCATCGCCGCTGTTTTGGTGGTCCTGATTGTGGCCATCGCCATCGTATTGACCCTCAATAAGCAGGAGTACGCCGTGCTGGTCACCCAGGTGAGCAACACCGAAGCGTCCAACATTTTGAACTTCCTGAGCAGTCAGGGCGTGACCAATTATAAGGTGGAGGACGGGAACACCATCCTGGTGCCCGAAAATCAGGAGGACGCCCTGCGGGCCCGCATCCTGATGGAAAACCTTAACCAGACGGGTCACTATTACATGGAGAACATCAGCAGCTTCTCCACCAACGAGGAGCGGAGCACCGCTTTGCGCCTGGACCTCCAGGAGAGCATGGCGGCCACCATCCGGAATTTCCCCAATGTGGTGGACGCGACGGTGAACATCACGCCGGGGGAGAACCGGGCCTACGTGCTGGACAGCGGCAATGTGGTCAAGGCCAGCGCCGCCGTCAGCGTGACCATGGTGGAGGGCGCCATGCTCTCCGACGAGCAGGCTGAGGCCATCCGGCACTTTGTGACCTACTCCGTCCAGGGACTGGAGATCGAGTCCGTCAGCATTACGGACAAGATCGGCAACATCTACCTGACGGGGAACGAGGGCATGGACGGCGAGGCCTCCGCCCTGAAGCTCCAGCTCCAGCAGACCTTTGAAAACCGCATCCGCACCGAGGTGATGAACATACTGGTTCCCATCTTCGGCGAGGACAACGTCCGGGTGGGCGTCAACTGCGACGTGGAAATCTCCCGGACTACGGAGCAGCGGCACGAGGTCTATCTCCCCGAGTACGCCCAAGACGGCTCCACCGGAGGGCGGGGTCCCATCGGCGCGGAGGAGTACGAGTATTACACCGGCCGCCCCGGCGAGGACCCCATCGGCGGCTTGGTGGGCTCCGAGGTCAACAGCGACCTGCCGGAGAACGTGGAAGATCTGGCGGACCCGGAAAGCGGGGACAACATGGTCGCCGGAAGCGGGAAAAAGGAGTACGACAACTCCAGCAGCGAAATTCTGATTGACAACAACGGCGTGGCCCGGGTGACGGACTGCAGCGTCGCCGTGTCGGTCAACTCCCGAACGGCGGGAGATTTCGACATTGATAACATTCGCAGGCACGTGGCCCGGGCCGCCGGCATCAGCGGCGTTCTGGACGAGGTGACCGGCGAGGAGATTCTGGACAGCAAGATTTCCGTGGTTTCCATGGAGTTCTATGATCCCGACGCCGCCCTTGGACCCGTCGGAGGCGGCGAGAGCGGAGCGGCGGTGCCTCTGTGGGTGCTGATCGCCGCATGTATCGGATTGCTGCTGTTCATCATTCTGCTGATCGTGATCCTCCTGGTGCGCCGGAAGCGGCGGAAGAAGAGAGAGGCTGCGGAGGAACAGGAGCGCCGCGAGATGGAAGCCATGATGGCCGCGGCGGGCCTGGGCGAGGCAGGCAGCGAGGAGCCGCAGGACGGAGCCGACGTGATGAGCCTGGAGATGGAGCGGAGCATGGAGCTGCGCAGGGACATCCGCCAGTTCGTCAGCGACAACCCGGAGATTGCGGCCCAGATGCTCAAGACCTGGCTGAAAGGGGGCGACGACAATGGCTGAGACAGCAGCGGCTGCGGCATCGGCTAAGGCTGCGGCAAAGCAGCCGGAGCTCAGCTCCACTCAGAAGGCTGCGGCGGTCATCGTTGCCCTGGGGGCGGAAAAGGCGTCGCTGCTCTACAAGTACATGGAAGACGAGGATGTAGAGCAGCTGACCCTGGAGGTGGCCCGCCTGGGCTTCCTCACCACCCAGCAGACCGAGGATATTCTAAACGAGTTCTATCAGCTTTGCATGACCAACAAGGCCGTCACCGAGGGCGGTCTGGAGTACGCCAGAGCCGTTCTGGAGAAGGCCTATGGCGAGCAGGCGGCGGCGGAGCTCCTGGGCAAGGTGACAAGGTCTTTGAAAAACCGGGAGTTCTCCTTCATGGACAAGGCGGACATCAAGTCCCTCTACTCCGCCCTGCGGGGCGAGCGGCCCCAGACCATTGCCCTGGTCCTCTCCTATGTGGACGCGGACAAGGCGGCGGGCGTGGTGGCCCAGCTGGAGGAGAAGAAGCAGATTCAGGTGGTGGAGAGCATCGCCAAGCTGGACAGCGTCTCCCCGGCGGCCATCAAGATTGTGGAGGCCGAGATGCACAACCGCTTCTCCAACATCATGACGGATACCAACATCAAGGTCGGCGGCATCGACTATGTGGCCGACGTGATGAACAACCTGGACCGGACCAGCGAGAAAAACATCTTCGACGGCCTGTCCGACCCGGACCTGGCGGACGAGATCCGCAAGCGGATGTTCGTCTTCGAGGACATCATCACCATGGACGACCGCTCCGTGCAGCGCTTCGTCCGGGACTGCGACCCCAGAGACCTGGTGCTTGCCCTCAAGGCGGCCAATACGGAAGTGGCGAACAAGCTGTTTTCCAATATGTCCAGCCGTATGGCCCAGAGCATCAAGGACGACCTGGAAATCACTTCCAACGTCCGCATGAAGGACGTGGAGGAAGCCCAGCAGCGCATTGTCGGCATCATCCGAGGACTGGAGGAGAAGGGTGAGATCATCATCCTGAAGGGCGGAAAGGACGATATTATTGCCTAGTATTTGGAAAGCCATTCTGCGTCCCAAGGCCGAACCCTATCAATTTCCCAAGGCGGAGGAGCTGATTCTGGAAGAGGAACAGCCCTCCGCCCCCCCGCTGCCTCCGGAGGAAGAGCCCGAGGCGGCGCCGGAGGTGGACATCCGGATTGAGGCGGAGGAGGAGGAAGAAGTCCTGGCCGCCGCACCGCCGGAACCGGAACCGGATCCGGTGAGCTTTGCCCAGATTCAGGCGGAGCAGATTCTGGAGGACGCCCGCCGCCGGGCGGAGGAAATTTTGGACCAGGCCCGGCTGGAGGCGGAGATCAAGGCGCAGGAACTTTTTGAGTCCACCCGCCAAAGCGCGATGGAGAGCGGACGGGCCGAGGGCCTTGCCCAGGGAGCCACCCAGGCCCTTCAGGAGGGCCACCGGCTTCAGGAGCGGCAGGCTAAGGAGCTGGCCGCCGAATTCGACCGCTTTTTGGAGCGGGCCGGGGCCGCCCTGGACCGGCAGATGGACGAAAATGTAGACGAGCTGCGGGACCTTGCCATCGCCATTGCGGAGAAGGTGGTCTGCGTCAGCCTGAAAAGCAGCAGCGAGGTCATCTGCCGGATGATTCAAACCGCCATTGACAAGCGGAAGCGCCGGGAGTGGGCCCATATCTATATCGCGGAATGCGACGCGAAGCATCTTTCCAAGGTTCCCGCCTCCTTGATGAACGCCCTCTCGGCCCTGTCGGACCGGGTGCGCATCATTCCCATGGCGGACGACGAGGCGGGCACCTGCATCATCGAGACACCGGACGAGATTGTGGACGCCAGCGCCGCCACCCAGATGAACAACATCCGCACCCTGCTGTCGGACGCCGGACCCATGGAGGAGGGCGTCAGCTTCGGGAACCTGAACTTCGGCGGGGGGCAATAAGGAGAAGCTATGTTCCGGCAAATGATCCGTCAGGTCTACAACGCGGAGACCTACAGCCTGACCGGGAAAATTGAAAATATTGTCGGAATGTCCATTGAGGCCAGCGGCGGCCGGGCGGCCGTCGGCGACATCTGCCGGATTTACAACGGCGACTCCGGCGGGCAGGTCACCGCCGAAGTGGTGGGCTTCAAAAACGACCACATCCTGCTGATGCCCTATTCCGACATGGCGGGCATCTCGGCGGGCAACTTCGTCCGGAACACCGGACGGCAGCTGACACTGCGGGTGGGCGAGTTCCTTCGGGGCCGCATCATCAACGCCATGGGCCAGCCCATTGACGGCAAGCCTCCCTTTGAGGGAGGGGACCTCTATTGTGTCGGCGGTTCTTACATCAATCCTCTCCGCCGCCCCCCGATTCGGGAGCGGATGGAGTTTGGAGTTAAAGCTATTGACGGCACGATTACCATCGGAAAGGGCCAGCGTATCGGCATCTTCGCGGGCTCCGGCGTGGGCAAGTCCACACTGATGGGCATGATCGCGAAGAATGTCAAGGCGGATATCAACGTCATCGCCCTGGTGGGCGAACGGGGCCGCGAGGTTTTGGAATTCGTCCAGAAGGACCTGGGGGAGGAGGGCATGCGCCGCTCCGTGCTGGTGGTGGCGACCAGCGACCAGCCTGCCATGCTGCGGATGAAGTGCCCCAGCGTGGCCACGGGCATCGCGGAATACTTCCGGGATCAGGGGTACGATGTGCTTCTCATGATGGACTCCCTGACCCGTTTCGCCATGGCCCAGCGGGAGATCGGCCTGGCCATCGGCGAGCCGCCGGTCAGCCGGGGCTACACCCCCTCTATGTACGCGGAGATGCCCAAGCTCCTGGAGCGAAGCGGAAATTTCGACAAAGGCTCCATCACTGGCGTTTACACCGTTCTGGTGGAGGGCGACGACACCAACGAGCCCATCGCCGACACCGTCCGGGGCATTCTGGACGGGCACATTGTGCTCTCCCGCGCCCTGGCCAACAGCAACCACTACCCGGCCATTGACGTCTCGGCCAGCATTTCCCGTCTGATGGTGGAGATCGTCTCTCCGGAGCACCGGCAGCTGGCCTCCCGCCTGCGGGATATTCTCAGCACCTATGAGAAGAACGCGGACCTGGTGGCCATCGGCGCCTACAAGCCCGGGAGCAACCGGAATCTGGACTATGCCCTTTCCAAGATCGACGCGGTGAACGGATTCCTGACCCAGGAGATTGACGAGGCCTTCAGCTATGAGCAGTGCATCGAGAAGCTGAAGAGCATTTTGAACTAAGAGATAAAGGAGCCCTCTTCGTGAAGAAGTTCAAGTTTGCGCTGGATACGGTTCTCTCCTATAAAAAGCAAGTGCTGGACGCCCTTCGGGGCGAGCACGCCGAGGCTCTGGCAAAGGTCCGGGCCCAGGAGGCGCAGCTGGATCGGGTCTGGCAGGAGTACCGGGAGTGCAGCGCCGAGTATCAGCAGCGGGCGGAGGAGGGTCTCCCCATTACCGAGGCGCTGATGTATCAAAGCGCCCTCCGGGCCGGTGAGCTGGAGATCCAGGTGGAGACCCAGCGGCTGGAGGAACTTCAAGCCGAGGAGGAGAAGCGCCGGGAGGCTGTGGTGGAGGCCAAAAAGGAGACCTCCTCCATCGAGAAGCTGCGGGAGAAGAAGCTGGACGCCTATCACAAGGCGGAGGCCAAGAGCGAGGAGCTGTTTATTGAGGAATTCGTCAGCGCCGCCCGGGCCCACGCCAGCGCGTGAGAGCAGAATCCCGCGTTTTGTTAAAGCGTCCAACACGGCGCATAAAACCGCCGTTTGGAATATACATAGTGCAGGAATGACAAGGAGGTGAAACAAGCGTATGGAACAGTTGATGAACACCATGCTGGCGAACGCCCAGCTCTCCCAGACGGCTCCAACGGTGAAAAAGAGCGACTCCGCCCAGAAGGACGGTTTCCAGAAGCTGATGGAGCAGAAGCAGGGGAGCGAGGCCCCGGCGGCCCCCAGGCAGGAGAAACCCGAGACGAGTGAAAAGTCTCAGGAGGCCCAGGGCAGCCAGCAGCCCCAGGAGACCGAGCAGCCTCAGGAGACGCAGACCGTCCCCAAGGACGGCAAGGAGCTGGAGGAACAGATGGTTCTGGCGGCCATGGCGATGCTGCAAAATCCCGTGGTGCCCGCAGAAGAGGCGGCCGTGAGGCCGGCGGAGCGGGTTGGAGCCGTGATGGACCAGGTGGCCCCTCTGGCGGCGGAGACCGCCGGCGAGCCGGAAACCCAGGTGTTTGTCCCGGTGAAGGAGCGGGCCGTGGAGATTCCCGCAGAGACCGGAGAGACCGGGGAGACCCAGAGCGGCCAGCCCAATTTGATGGAAGAGCTGCCGGAGACCATCCAGGCCCCCGACAAGGCCCAGCACACCGAGGAGCGGACCGTGGAGGTCAAGGTGGAAACCGGCGAAGCAAACGCCCAGACCGCCCAGGCGGAAGAGGCGGGGGAGGAAACGCCCGAGCTTCAGGAGGCCGGAGGCGAGACCCCCGTTTTTGAGGAGGTCAAGGCCGTCCCCGTGAAGGTGGGCGAGGCCCCCAAGACCCAGGAGACCCAGCAGCCCGTGGAAAAGCAGATCGCCCCGAAACTGACGGAGGCCCTTCAAAACGGCGAGACTCGGGTGGAACTCCAGCTGACCCCGGAGAACCTGGGGAAGGTCACTGTGGAGATGACCTGGAGCAAGGACGGCGGACTGGTGGTGCAGATGCACGCCGAGAACCGCGGAACCCAGAACCTTCTGGAGAAGAACCTCTCCGGTCTGGAGACGCTGCTCAGCCGGGAGACCCAGCAGGAGGTCCGGGTGGAAGTCCCCCGTCAGGAGGAGAGCCAGCGGCAGGACCTTTACGAACAGCAGCAGAACCAGCACCGGCGCCAGCAGCAGGAAGAGCGGAAGAGCCAGCAGAGCGACAGCGAGAACTTCCTCCAGCAGCTGCGGCTGGGCCTGATCCCCATGGAGGGGGAGTAAGGAAGAAAGGGGTGAAATAATGAGCGACTATATGCAGGACTTGGGCGGCGTTCTGGGTACCCATCAGGTGGGAAACAAGACCGTTACCGTCACCAAAAAGGGCAGCAACATGGACCTGGACATGACGGACTTCATCACCTTGATGATTACCCAGATGACCAACCAGGGCATTGACGACACTATGGATACCTCCGAGATGCTGAACCAGATGGTGCAGATGCAGATGATCCAGTCCATGGTCAACATGACCGACGCCACGCTGATGAGCTATTCCGCGTCCCTGGTGGGCAAAGAGGTCACCGTCGGCAAGTACGACAAGGACAACAATCTTCAGGAGATCGTGGGCGTCGTCACCGGCACGGGTACCAAGGACGGACAGCAAATTATTTTCGTCAACGACGAGTACTATTATCTCAACGAGATTATGGCCGTGGGCCGCCTGCCCCAGGAGAAGGAAGAGGACACCGATAAGGTGGAGGGAACGGAGAAGCCCGGCGAAACGGAGAAACCGGATGAGCCCGAAAAGCCCGGCGAAACGGAGAAACCGGATGAGCCCGAAAAGCCCGGCGAAACGGAAAAGCCGGATGAGCCCGAAAAGCCCGGCGAGACCACGTCCCCCGGCGGCGAGACTCCGGAATACAACGGAGAGAACGGCGCGCCCCAGAACGGCGAGGGCTGAGGTGAGAGTTCATGATTGAACGCGTATCCAGACAGAGCCAGTTACAGCAGATACCGGACGCAGGGAAGCGAACGGCAGCGGCTGGATTTGCCGCCGCCCTACAGCAGGAGCTGACAAGGGCCGGACAGGATGTCCAATTTTCCAAGCACGCCAGGAGCCGGGCGGAGGAACGGGGCATTGAAATCACCCCCGGACTCATCGACCAGATTAAGGGCAGCATGGTGCGGGCCCAGGCGAAGGGCGCCACCAACATTCTGGCTATGGACACCGAGAAGGCATTCATCATCAACGTCCCCCATGGCAGGGTCATCACCGCCATCACCCAGGACGAGATGAAGGACAGCGTTTTTACCAACATCGACGGCGCCGTGTTCCTGTAACACCTTTACAGATGGCAGGACCGGTTTTCGGAGGCCAGTGGCCCCGTCCGACTGACGGGGCCAGGCGGCGCCAGAAACCGAAAGGAGATTAAGATTCCCTATGACCGGATCAATGTACGCATCCATTGCGGGCCTGAAGGCCCACATGCAGAAACTTACCGTTATCGGCAACAACGTGGCCAACGTGAACACCACCGCTTACAAGAAGCAGCGGACCGTGTTCCGGGACAGCATCTACAGCATGTACTCCAGCGGCTCCAACGGCAGCGAGACCGTGGGCGGCATGAACCCCTCTCAGCTGGGTTACGGCTCCCTGGTGGCCAGCATCGACCTGGATATGTCCACCTCAAGCTATAACCCTGGCAACCCCATGGACTGCGCCATTGTGGGCGACGGCTTCTTCCTGGTGGGCACCAAGGATCAGGCCGCCAACATCGATCCCCGCAACCCGGAGAGCTTCAAGAGCCTTCTCCTCACCCGCACCGGCGATTTCCGCTTCTCCGCCGACGGTTACCTCACCGACGGCATGGGCAACACGGTGTACGGCTTTTTGACCACCGGCCTGGACGAGGACGGCAAGCCCACCGTCAGCGACCAGCTGGTGCCCATCCGCTTCCCCCGGATGCAGAAGACCATTGTGGACAAGAAGACCGGCAAGCCCGTGGACACCACCACGGCG
>NZ_CAJTUX010000031.1 GCF_910579365.1 uncultured Oscillibacter sp. | reverse complement strand
GGTCGTCCAGAATCACATAGCGTGTGCCCGGATGCCCCGCCAGCCAGGCCAGGATGGATGCCCTTGATCTCAAAGTGGGTGTCGGGGATCACGTCTCCCGTCTTGGCGTCCCGCTTCAGGATGGTCAGATTCGGCAGCTTCTTGTCGGAGGCCGTGACAGTGACGGTGCCGCCCCCATTGACGGCGGTCTGATCCACATGGGCAATAACCGGCTCCGTCAGCTTGGCATAAGGCGAGGGCGCAGACACTTCCACAAAAGCGTACATTCCCTCGGTCACATCCGTCACCGTGATGGAGCCGTCCGCCTTGGTAGCTTCAGTCCCAATGATCTGCCCGTCCTTCAGGATATTGAACACCGCGCCAGGGAGAGGATTGTTGGAATCATCCAGCTTGATGAGCTGAATTTTTACCTTGCTGTCGTTTTCAAAAACCAGGGAAACGTCGGATTTTCCATCCCAATGGAAGCTCTGCTTCACCTTGTTCTGATCCGGACTCTTGGTGTATCCCTCCGGGGGAGTCATTTCCTCCGCGACATAACTGCCAATAGGCATGGAGTCCCAGGGCACGTCTGTGAGCCAGCCGCCCTCAGCCGTGGTATAGGTCCCCACAAAGCTGTTGTCCACGCCGGTGATTTTGATCACCGCCCCGGCGAGTCCCTTGGAGGGATTGTCCGCGTCTACTTTCCGGATGCTGCCCTGGCTGCCCAGGTCCAGGATGAACTGCGTCCGGTCCCGGAAGGAGCTTTCCCCCTGCTTCTGGTCGATGCTGGTGTAGTGGGTGCCCTCCAGGGTGTTGTACACGGCCATGAGCTCCTCGGCGCAGGCCACGACGGGGTCGCTCATGCTGCCCTGCTGATACCGCCAGATGCAAGCCTGCACCCAGGCGTTCATGTACCACCGATACCCAGGGCTCCAGACATCCGCAACGCCCAGGGCCTCCGCCTCGTCGGTGAAAACGCCGGTGGAGTGAGCGTAGTAGTAGGCCATCATGATTTCCACGGTGGGGTCGGAGATCGACCGCTTGTTCCCCCAGGTCTGGCCCTGGAGGGAGGAGCCCATGCCTCCGCCTTTCGTGCCGCAGAAGCCGGTGGTGTCCTTGTTTCCGTTTTTAAAGGTCATTTCATGAAGAGTACAGCGCCCCAGGGCGGCGGACTGATACGCCACGCCGGAGTGGCCGAACTCCTTCAGCGTGATGGTATCCCCGGCGGCGAAGGCCGTGGTGGGGAACAGGCTCAGGACGCAGACCAGCGCCAGCAGCAGGGCCGTCAGGCGCGTTCGCAGGGAATGATGTTTTTCTTGCATAAATGCTTCCTTTCCGATTTGATTTTTGAACGAAAAAAGGCCCCTTGGCGTGATGCCAAGGGGCCTCCGTGTGGTGTGTGATTCCTTATTCATAGGGGTTATGTCCGGTGGGATCGCCTACAACCATGTAGCAGTAGGCTTTTCCGTTTTTGAAGGTGACGCCGGTTCCGACGTGGGACGCCTCCGGCAGCAGCATGGTTTCAAAGTGTCCGGGAGACGCGATCCAGTAGTCAATGGCCTGCCGGGCGATGTCCGGGCAGTCATAGGCGCCGAACATGGTGAGGTTGTAGAGCCCGCCGTGAGGCCAGCCGTAGCGGATGAGGGCCATGTGGTCATAGGGGCGGTGCTCCGTGACGCACTGGCTGGAGATGTCCTGGGCGGCGTTCATGAGGGAATCGTCCGTGGGCAGTTCTGCCAGCCCATGTTCCAGGCGTACCTCGTTGATGAGCCGGACCATCTCCAGACGGATGTCCATGTTGACAGACAGGTCCAGAGCTTCGCTGGGGGCCGGGGACGGCTCCGCCGCTTCTACGGTCAGCGTCAGACCGCCGGTGCTTCCGGCCTTATCGGTGACGGTGATCTCAGCCGTCCCCTCCGCCCTGGCCACCGCTACCCAATAGGTCAGGACCCGCTCCAGGGTGATAGCCTCCGGGTTGCTGGATTCGGCGATGTACTCCGGTCCGACAGGTCCGATGATGAGGCAGCTCCTTTCGCCTGCCTCCAGGGTATTGCCCTTGTAGCTGCCTACCCGGATCTCCGGGCCCGCCGCCAGGGCCGGGCCTGCCAGCAGCGCCGCGGACAGTATGCCAGCCGCCAACATCCCAAACACTTTACTGTTCCTTTTCATAGCTTTTCCTCCATTTCCGTGATTTTGTCAGGGCTTTCGCAACCGCAACACTACCACAGACCCGAAGGAATGTCTATTGGAATCGGCAGACAGTTCAGCCCGATTTAATCGGTCAATTCAGCCGCTCTCACACACCAACGGAGGTCCCGCTCATCCCGGACGCAGGTGTACAGCGTCAGGCAGTTCTCGGAGGTATTCTCCAGGCTGCTCAGGTCCGTTTCCGTCACCTTGGCAATGGAGGTCACCTCATAGGTCCGGGTCCCCTCCTTGGTGGAGAGGGTGATCTCATCGCCGGCCTCCAGGGTATGGATTTTTCCGAAGTACGAATTGGTCCCCCGATTATGGGCGGCCAACCCGACGTTGCCGTTCCAGATGGAGGTCTCCTCAAAGTGGCCCACGCCCTTTTTCAGCGCGGCGCTGTCGGTGCCCTGGACGATCTTGACATTCAGGCCGATGGCGGGGATTTTCAGGGTACCCAGGGAGCCGTTGCTGTAGTAGCTGTCCTCGGTGACGCTGGTGAAGCCCACGGAGGCCGTGTCATTGGGCCGGGTGGTGACAGTGAACTGCTCCGGGGGAGTGGAAGAGCCGGAGGAACTGCTGTCCAGGATGGACGTGCTGGGCAGGAACCCGCCCATGCCGCTGGACACACCATTTTCCGAAACAGAGTAATTTGCGCTGCCCACCTGATTCACCAGTCCGCCGCTCAAAGCGCCGGGGACAAGGTTCGGCGTGAGGGCCTCTCCGCTGCCGGGAAGGTAACTGGTAGGGGTACCGAAGCCGGGGGCCACCAGGGCCACGTTTTTGCTCCGGTCCACGTTGGGGTTTTCAACTTCATAGATGGTATCGTCGCTGGTGGGCCGGGCAAACAGGAAATCGTCCGCTCCATCGTAGCTGTACTCCAATGCGCTGGCCTGGACGGCGCACAGGACGCAGATCATGCAGACCAGCAGGAACAGTCTGAACTTTTTCAATGGCATTATCTCCTTCTGATTTTCTTGTACACAAAGGCACCGCCGAGAGCCAGCACCAGAACCGCGCCGCCGATCATAAGCGGGCGCTTGATACCGGAAGCATCAACGGGTTCGCCGTCCTGAACGCCGGAGTCCTTCGGGGCCTCGGTGCTGCCGAACACGGCGGTATAGGTGACCACATTGCAGCCGGTCTTGGAAACCTCGCCGGAGTAGTCGGCGGTCACCGTATACCCGGTGGCGTATTTGCTGGAGGTGCTGCCGGTATACCGGGCCGTGGCGGTGTAGCGGGTGACCACGCCCTCGCCGGACTCCTGAGTGGAATTGCTCCACTGCACGTCCGCCAGGGTCAAGCTCCGTCCGCCGTCCGAGATGGTCTTGGGCACCAGGGACAGGTCCGCGTCCGACAAATTCGGATAGGTACGAGTCGCAGACACTGTGCCGGTCTTGGTGGCGTAGCCGTCCGTGGTCACCTTGACCGTGGTGTGGTCCAGGTGCAGCTTCCCGGTGTAGCCGTCCTCCGTGACGGTTTCGATCTCGGCGTCCAGAGTCTGGAGGATTTTCTCCATGTTATTGGTGTCGCTGGGCATGGTCACGGTCTGGACATGGGGCTTGGTGTCCACGCCCACCTCGTCCTTCCGGGTCATGTCCAGCAGGTAGTACAGCCGCCCGTTTCGCTCAAAGTCCTCCGTGGGAATGAGGCTGGGGTCATCGTCCAGGGACAGCTGATACACCTTCTGGATGCGAAGCTCGTCGAAGTCACCGTAGGTGTATTCCTCTACGGAAATGGGGTAATAGGCGCTGTCCCTGCCCGGCCCGGATTCTTCGGCGGCCTGGACGGGAACGGACAGAAGCGTGGAAAGCAGGAATGCAGCCAGGAGCAAAGGAATCGTTCTTTTCATGTTGTTCTCCTATCTCAAAATAGTGGGACTATCTCTCGTCCCCGCTCCGAGCCGGAGCCTTCCGCTGGGGCGGAGCGATGGTTTTCTCAATGGAACCGCCAATCTGACGGCTCATGCCTTGAATCTCTTTCAGGAAGGCCAGCCGGTCCTCGATCTCCCAGCCCTGGCAGCGCTCCGCCATCTTCGTCAGGTCCGGCAGCTCCCGCTGGATACCGAAGCGGCGGCAGAGGATGTACGAAACGCTCTGGGCGCTCAGCTCACAGCTCTCCCGGCTGTAGGCGGGGTTGCGGCCCCGGTCATGAAACCGGGCCTGGGCAATCTCGGCGGCGGCCGCCGCAAACGCCTGGCTGTCCGAGAGTTCAGTGTCAATAGCCAGGGTCATCTGCCGGGGGTCGTAATAGGCCCCAGATTCCAGATTTTCTCCGGCGACCACCTGAACGGGCGCGAAATTCAGCAGGGCGGTCAAGGCCGCTTCCATAGCTTCGGTGTCATCCCTCAGCTGAGGCGTTCGCAGCTCCCGGCCCTGGGTCTGGGCGATATCGTAGACGCTGGTGAGGTTGTAGCCCCGGCCCGTGGCGGACCGGGTGAAGATGCTGGCGCCGTTCTTCAGCTCCGGGTCCAACACAAAGCGGCCCAGGTCCTTCCAGTGGCCGCGGGTATGGACCACGGTGGCCTCCGGGAGCTGGGCCATGGCCAGGGCGATGTTCCCGGAACTGTAGGAGGGGTTGTCCCCCTGGAGCTCCAGGTAACAGGCAAATTTTTCGGGGTCCTTGGTGATCTGTATGACGCTGGCGTCCCGGAGGGCAGCGGCGGTTTCCTTGTCCGCCTGCCGCTCCTCCCGCCATTTGGCGTCCGCTGTGGATTTGTCGCTGATGATCTTGCCTAAGTTCGCCATAGGTTTGGTTTCCTCCTTTTTTGTGGGATTTTCTGTGCTTTTGGGTGGCTTCACCTCCTCTAAGACCCCCGTGAGTTTGTATTTAAGCTGCGCGTTCCAGTCCTTGCCGTACTTCGGGACCCGGATTTCCACCTCGTACCCAGCCGCCCGGTACTTCTCCCGCATCTCCTTCGCCGCCGTGATCCCAGGCTCGTCATGGTCCAGCAGGAGCTTGATGGCTTTCAGGTGGGGATGGTCCCGAAGGTAGGTATCCAGCGGTCCGCTGTACAACCCGCAGAGGGCGACGGCGTTGCTGTGGACCTCCGGGCAGAGGGTGCAGAAGCTCATAAGGTCTATAGGGGCCTCGAAAACCGCCACCTCCTCAATTTCCGGATCGCAGGGCAGGCGGAAGCCGATCTTCTTGTCGCTGCCGAGAACATCCCGTTTGAAGCCGGAGCCGCCCAGATCGCAGGTGCCTCGCTTGCTGGCAAACCTGGGCTGGCCGCTGCCATCCCTGCCGACAAACACGCAGTTGTGGTATTGAGCGTCCTCATAGAGAAGCCCGGCGTCTATGAAGCGCTGAATCACCTGGGCGGCGATCCCCCGCTTGCGAAGGTACGCAAACACCCGGCGCTGGTCCGGGTTGGCGGGCGGCAGGACGAAGGGCGGCTTCTCCCTGGGCGGAGGCGGCTTGGGGCGGGGGACGGGCTTGTCCCGGTCGGGGGAGTCCCTGGACCTCCCATGGTAAGCGAGGAGATAATCCACCGCCTCCGGGAAGCGCATCCCGCAGAACTCCTGGAGGAAAGTGATGGCGTCCCCGCCCTGTCCGGTGGAGTAGCGCTTCCATCTGGTGGGGTCCCGGATACGGATGCTGTCCATCTCCGCCGTGGTGTAGTAGCTGCCGATCCGCTTCAGCGTGTATCCCAGGGAGGGCAGCAGACCCAGCAGGTCCGTGTGCTTGGCGACATCCATTTCGGCGTCTGTGAAACGAAAAGCTGTATTTTGGTTCAGAAAAAATCACCTCCTTCGGCTGAAAGCAAAAACAGCCGGGCAGGGCATCCCAAAACGGGGTGCTCTGCCCGGCTGCTTCTCCTGGGGCCGTAATGTTTGCGCTGTCAAGACTGAACTTTTACAAAATCCAACCTGCTTTTTCTCCATGTCCGGCATTGCTTTTCCTGGCCTTTCCAGTTACAATGTTTAGAGGTATTGTAAAAAATAAGGGAGGTTTTTTGTGCAATGGTGCTGGATTATGATCCGTTGTGGGACGAGCAGGGACAGCTTCGCCGGGGTTGTACCGTGCGGGAGGCCCTTGCCTGGCTGACGAAGTTCGGCAGCCACAGCGCGGGGGAGAATGTCTGTGTCAATGGCGTGAGCTATAAGCTGGGTAGTTTGCTCTATGGACCGGATCGCCCTGCCGTGGCGGACAAGCCTATTTCCCGTATCTATGACGGTTATTACCATCAGCTGAACTTCAGCGTCTGATCTGCCGGAAACGAAAAAAGCCCCCGGCGATCCTGGCGTTGGATCACCGGGGGGTTCACACGGCCCGTGTGGGTCCGCTGTGGCGCGTTAGGGCTTCTCCGGGGGCAGGGCCTCCTCCTTGGGCTCGGAGGGCTCACAGGGGCTGACGCTGGTCCCGGGGGCGGCGGTCTGCCCGGCCTCCTCGGCGGCCTGCCGCTCGGCCTCGTTCAGCGCCTCCTCGATGAGCCCCAGCACGAACTCCCGCTGAGTGTACTTCCTTCCGGTCCGCTGAGTCTCCCGCTCCAGGTGGGCCTTGATCCGCTGGAAGAGCTCCTCGGGGATCTGGAAGGCCATCGTTCTCGTATTGTCGCTCATAGTCGTCGTACCTCCGTCTTTCTTTAAATTGTAGTATTCGATCAGCAGGTTCGTGATGTACTCGCTGGTGGTCTGGCCCGCCGCCTCTCTGGCCTCGCTGACCTGCGTGTGGAGGCTGAGGGGGATCTGAGCGCAGAGGTTCTTTTTCTGTTCCATGCTGCCGTTCTCCTTCCCGTTTGTTGTAACGACAGTATAGCCGGAAAGCATTGATAAAGCTATTACCAAGACCACCGAAGAACGCTGAACACATGAAGCATAAGCACCAATGATGGGAAGGGCCCTCCCGAAATGGAAAACCTCCCTCGGAGCGGCTTGGCAGCTCCGGGGGAGGTGTGTTTTTCTTTTTTAGAGAGAGGCGGAGAGTTCGAGTCGAGCAGGCTGCTAAAAACTGCCAAAACTGCTGTTTTTGCATCTCTGGTGCGTTATTTTTATTTTACGCCCCCAAATTCTTCCATCCTATCCCAATTATTCTTATTTTCAAGTAAACCATGCTCTTTGTGCACAAAAATCCCGCACCAAAGTGCGGGATTTTTGCGTGCATCTCGTTTGTCAACGAAACTTGGTCCGAGTGGCGAGACTTGAACTCACGACCCCTTGACCCCCAGTCAAGTGCGCTACCAACTGCGCTACACCCGGATAAATTTTGCTCACTCATGTCAGCTCATATAGATTAGCACACTTCCCCGCAAAAAGCAAGCCCTAATTCAAAAAATTTTCCAAAATTTTTTGAAGCCCGCTCTCGGCCCGCTCTTTCACGCTCCGGCAGCCCGTTCCGGCGGCACTTCCGTCTCCGCGCGGCCTGCCTGCTGCGCACTGGCCGAAGCGCCCGCGCGGGCAGAAAAACCGTTAGCCTCCATCCGGAAAAGACCCGCCGGAATTTTTCCGGCGGGTCCCCTTAAACCTTATCCCAGCCAGCTGAAAAGTCCCTTGGACGGGGGTTCCTCACCCTCCAGCAGGATTCCGGCCGCTTCCAACATCTGGGCCGCGTCGGCCCGGGTTACGGCCTGTTCCATGGACTGGCTTCCAAAACTGCCGGCGGAGAGAACGCTGACCGCCTCCATGTTTCCCACCGCCTGGGCCGCCCAGGAGGGGGCCGCGCTCCGGTCCGCATACCACACGTCCAGGTCCACGTCGCCCAGGTCCAGCACCCGGTCCAAAATGGTGGCCGCCTCATTGAAGGTGACAAACTCGCTGCCCCGGAAGGCCACGCCCTCGGCAGTGGCGCTGCCGCGAATCACCCCGTCCGCCGCGCCGGCGGCGGCGTAGGCCTTGGCCCAGGCGGGGATGCTGGCGTCGTCGCAAAAGCCCGTTATGGTGACGTTCGTCACCTCCCGGCCCGCCGTCTCCAGGGCCATGGCCAGGAACTCGCTCCGGCTTACCGGCTGATCGGGCTGGAAGTAATAGAGGTCCCCGATCTTTCCGCCGGTGAAAACGCCCTTTTCCGCCAGAGTTTGGGCGGCGCGGGCGGCGGGGCTGCCCTCGGTGTCGGAGTAGGTGACGCCGGAGCGGGTTTTGTCAATGGTCACGCTGACCTTGGCGGGAGCCGAGGTATGGCCTTGACTGTCCGTGGCGGTGTAGGTGAAGCGGTCGGAGCCGGTGATGCCTTCGTCCGGCGTGTAGGTGAACCCGCCGCCCTCAATGACCACCGTGCCCTTCCGGGGTTCCTCCGCCAGGGTGAAGGTCATCTCGTCCCCCTCGGGGTCGGAGGCCAGAAACTCCCCCTGAGAGGGGATATCCCGGTAGGTGCGGATTTCCAGGTCCCAGACCTGGGGCGCGCCCTCCGGAGGCGTCTCATCGGCCTTTTTGCCGAACAGCGCCGAGGCGCTGCCGGTCATCAGTACCGCCGCCAGGGCCAGCGCGGCGGCTTTTGTCAGATGGTGTTTCATGGGAAATCATCCTCCTGTATGAATTGGTACAGGAGTAGTGTTTTCCCATTCTTTGAAATTATGCAGCCCGGCGGGCGGGAGGATTCCGCCCGCCGCCACGGCGGTTTCCCGCGCCGGCCCGTCACCGTAGCGGCGACCGCGCCACCCGCCGCATCTCCGGGGAGCGCTTCTTGATGCCGGACACCACGCCCATGGCCATGTACAGCGTGACGACGGAGGACCCGCCGTAACTGAAAAAGGGCAGGGTGATGCCGATGGTGGGCATGACGAACAGGCACATGCCGATGTTGATGACGGTCTGGAAGATCAAGATGGACGCCATGCCCACGCAGACATAGCGGTAGAAGGGCGTGCGGGCCTTCCGGGCCACCAGCAGAATGCGGAAGATGATCGCCAGCAGCAGAAGCATGATGGCGAGGCAGCCGAAAAACCCCAGCTCCTCCCCGGTGACGGAGAAAATCAGGTCCGTCTGCTTCGCCGGAAGCGACCAGCTGCTGCTCTGGGTCAGGTTGCCGTTGAGATAGCCCTGCCCGTAGAGGCCGCCGGAGCCGATGGCAAGCAGACTCCGGGTCTGCTGCCAGCCCACCCCCTGGGGGTCGAAGCTGTGGTCAAACAGGACGATGAAGCGGTTGAGCATATACATCATGTTCTCCGGCACCAGGTCCAGCAGCAGCACGGCGGCGACAGCCCCCCCGGCCCCGGCGAACAGCAGCAGAAACCACCGCAGGGCAAAGCCCGCAACAAAGGCCATGCAGAGAAAGATGAACACGAATACCAGGCCATTGCCCATGTCGTGAGAGACCAGGAAATACAGCCCGCAGAGCCCAAGGGTGTGGGCGGCCACGAAGAAGGCGGAACCGAAAGATTTCAGGTCCTCCTTCTCCTCCCACAGCCACTCGATCTGCTTGGCCAGGAGGAGGACAAAGGTGATCTTGACCACCTCGGCGGGGCCGATTTGGAAGGGGATGAAGGGAAACTTCAGCCAGGCCCGGTTGCCGGTGTTGCCGCTGATTCCAAAGGGCGTCCGCAGCAGAAGGATGAAAACCACGTTGAAGGCCAGCATCCATTTCCATTTTCGGGTGATGGACTCCAGGTCCAGCATGGAGAAGAAGATATATATGCACACGCCCAGCAGCAGCGCCGCAGATTGGATGATCATCCGGCGCATACGCGTGTCGTGGTCCATGTACCGGGTGGCGCTGAAGACCAGGGCGATGCCGTACAGCGTGGCGGCGCTGCAAAGGCCCAGAAGCATCAGGTCCGCCTGCTGGATGAAGTCCATGAGGGTGGCTTTTAATCGGTTCAGCATGATTCGCTCCATTGTCGTTGAATTTCTATATTTGCGTTATCTTACCACAAATCAAAAAAACTGTAAACGGCGGAAAATTTCTTTTTACACTTTATTCAATTTGTGTTATACTGAATTGATTTTCAAGAGAGGATGAGGCCTGTGGAATACCGTTCCCGCAGCGAGGCGGAGACCGAGGCCCTGGGCCGCCGCCTGGCCGCCGCCCTGGTCCCCGGCGCCGTGGTGGCCTACCGGGGGGGCCTGGGCATGGGGAAGACTGCCTTCACCCGGGGCCTGGCCAGAGGGCTGGGCTACGAGGGCCGGGTCACCAGCCCCACGTTTACGATTGTCAACGAATACGAGGGAACCGGCCTGCCCCTGTTCCACTTTGATATGTATCGCCTGGACGGCGCCGGGGACCTCTTCGACATCGGCTGGGAGGACTATCTGGACCGGGGCGGCGTCTGCGCCGTGGAGTGGAGCGAGCGGGTGGAGGAGGCGCTGCCGGAGGACGCTGTCACCGTCTCCATCGCCCGCAGTCCGGAGGATGAGCGCTGGCGGGAGATTACCATCGAGGGGGTGGGGGAGCTGTGAAAATTTTGGCCCTGGAGACCGCCGCCAAGGCCGTCTCCGCCGCTATTACGGAGGATGGGAAGGTCCTGGCCTCCGCGTATCAGGATACCGGGCTGACCCACAGCCGCACGCTGATGCCCCTGGTGGAGTGTCTTTTGAAAAACACGGACAACACGGCGGCGGACATGGACGTCATCGCCGTCTCTGCGGGGCCGGGGTCCTTTACCGGGGTCCGCATCGGCGTCTCCGCCGCCAAGGGGCTGGCCTGGGCTGCGGAGAAACCCTGCGCGGCGGTGTCCACCCTGGCGGCCCTGGCCCGGAACGCGGCCGTTTGGGACGGGCTGGTGGTCTGCGCCATGGACGCCCGGCGGCAGCAGGTGTACAACGCCCTGTTCGCGGCGAGGGAGGGCGTTCTTACCCGCCTGACGCCGGACCGGGCCATAGCCCTGGAAGATCTGGCGGAGGAGCTGCGGAATGATCCCCGGCCCAAGACCGTCCTGGGGGACGGCGGGGAGCTGTGCTTTGGTTTTCTGACGGCGGCGGACGTGCCCTGCCGTCTGGCCCCGCCCCATCTGGTGAAGGAGAACGCCGTGTCCGTCGCCCTGGAGGCGGAGGACATCGCCCGGGCTGGCGGGCTGGTGACGGCCCAGGAGCTCTCCCCCGTCTATCTCCGGCCTCCCCAGGCCGAACGGCTGCGGCGGGAGAGGCCGGGCGGATAAGCGGGAACGCGCAAGGACATCTTAAATCCATAAAGGAGTGTTTTTATGAGCGGAAAAGTACACGTCATGGACCATCCCCTGGTGGCGCACAAGCTGACCATACTCCGGGACAAGAACACCAGCGTCAAGGACTTCCGGGAGCTGGTCTCCGAGATCGGGATGCTGATCACCTACGAGGCTACCCGGGACCTGCCCCTGACCACCTGCGAGGTGGAGACGCCCATTTGCAAGACCACCGCCCCCATGCTTAAGGGCAAGAAGTTTGCCGTGGTGCCCATTCTCCGGGCGGGCCTGGGTTTGGTGGACGGCGTTCTCAGAATGGTGCCCTCCGCCCGGGTGGGGCACATCGGCCTGTACCGGGACGAGGAGACCCTGGAGCCGGTGAAGTACTTCTGCAAGATGCCCAAGGACGTGGCGGAGCGGGACGTGCTGATTGTGGACCCCATGTTAGCCACCGGCGGCAGCGCCGGGGCCGCCATTGGCTTCATGAAGGAGTACGGCTGCACCACCATCAAGCTGATGGTCCTGCTGGCCGCGCCGGAGGGCATCGCCCGTATCCAGAAGAGCCACCCGGATGTGGACATCTACTGCGGCGCGGTGGACGAGCGGCTGAATGAGAACGGCTATATCGTCCCCGGTCTGGGGGACGCGGGCGACCGGATTTTTGGAACGAAATAAACCGAAAAACCGCCGCCCCTTTCTGTGGGCGGCGGCATTTTAAAATGGGGAGGCGCGCCGGTATGGAGCGTATGGATCAAGGGATGCCCTTTCTTCTGCAATACGAAAACGTGGCCTGGTACGAGAAGGGGAAGGTCCGCATTCTGGACCGCCGGGTCTACCCGGCGGAGGTGCGGTTTGAGGTCTGCGAGACCTATGGTCAGGTGGCCCAGGCCATCGCGGACATGGTGACCCAGAGCGCCGGGCCCTATACCGCCGTGGGCATGGGCATGGCTCTGGCGGCCTGGGAGGTCCGGGACAGGCCCCGGGCGGACCAGCGGGCCTTTTTGGGCCAGGCGGCCCGCGATCTGGCCCACGCCCGGCCCACCACCGCCAACCGCTATGGCCAGATCACCCGCCGCTGCCTGGAGACGGCGGAGAGAGCCCTGGAGGAGGGGCGGGACCCTGTGGCCGCCATTGTGGACTCCACGCTGGAGTCCCTGAACCGGCGGTATGGGACGATGCAGATCGTAGGGGACGGTCTGGCGGAGCTGATTCCCCCAGGGGGCGCGATCCTGACCCAGTGCTATGGAGAGACCGTCATCGGCGCGGTCATCCGGGCCGCCGCCCGGAGGAACCAGACCTTCCGCGTCTTCTGCGCGGAGACCCGGCCCTTCCTTCAGGGGGCCCGGCTCACCGCCAGCTGCTTCGCCCAGATGGGGTTTGACACCACCGTGATCACCGACAACATGGCCGCCTACGTTATGGAGCGGGAGCACATCAGCCTCTTCACCTCCGCGGCGGACACCATCGCCCGGGACGGGCATGTAGCCAACAAGATCGGCACCCTTCAGCTGGCAATCCTGGCGAAGTACTTTGCCATACCCTACTACGTCACCGGCATTCCGGACGGGGACAAGCGCTCCGTCCGGGACATCGTCATCGAGCAGCGGGACCCCGCGCCGGTGCTGGAGTGCGGAGGCGTGCCCAGCACTGTGCCGGGGGTTCGGGGCATCTACCCCTCCTTTGACATAGTGCCGCCCCACCTGATCTCCGGCGTGGTGACGGACAAGGGGGTCTACGTCCCCTATCTGCTGGAGCGGTATTTTGATACGGAGGTCCGGGAGTTTTATTGAGGGAAGGAGAGCGCAGTCATGCTTATGCGGAAAGAACGGGAGCTGGTGGCGGAGTACGGCAGGCGGATGAGCTCCGCCGGGCTCAGCACCGGCACCAGCGGCAATCTCAGCATCTATGATCCCCAGGGGGGCCTTATGGCTATCAGCCCCTCCGGCATCGGTTATTTTGACACCCAGCCGGAGGACGTGGTGGTCATGGACCTGGAGGGCGGCGTTGTGGAGGGAAGCCGGAAGCCCTCCAGCGAGTGGGGGCTTCACGCCCTCTTTTACCGGAAAAAGCCCGGCGCCCGCGCGGTGGTCCACACGCACTCCATGTACTGCACCACCTTCGCCGTCCTGGGCCAGCCCATTCAGGCGGTGCACTACGCCATCGCCGACGCGGGAGCCGGCACGGTTCCCTGCGCGCCCTACCACCTCTTCGGCACGCCGGAGCTGGCGGAAGCCGCCGTCCGGACCGCCGGGGCTTCCAACGCCGTCCTGCTGGCAAACCACGGGCTGGTGGTCTGCGGGAAGGATCTGGACGGGGCGTTCAGCCTGGCCAGGAACATGGAGTATGTGGCGGAACTCCAATACCGGGCCCTTTGCATCGGGAAGCCCAACGTTCTCAGCGGCGAGGCCATGGCGGATGTGATGGAGCGCTTCAAGACCTACGGTCAGCCGGAGGGGGAAAAAAGCGGCTATTGACCGGGCCGCGCGCATCGAAAAGGACCTTCGGGAGCACCGCCCCCGAAGGCCCTTTTTGGCATATTCGAAAAACGATCAGAGCACCTTGCTGAGGAAGTCCTTCAGCCGGGGGTGCCGGGGATTTCCGAAGACCTCCGCCGGAGGGCCCTGCTCCAGAATCTTCCCGTCGGCCATGAAGAGGACGCGGCTGCCCACCTCCCGGGCAAAGCCCATCTCGTGGGTCACCACCACCATGGTCATGCCCTCTCTGGCCAGCTCCTTCATCACGTCCAGCACCTCGCCCACCATCTCCGGGTCCAGGGCGGAGGTGGGCTCGTCAAACAGCATCACCTGGGGCTTCATGGCCAGGGCCCGGACGATGGCCACCCGCTGCTTCTGCCCGCCGGAGAGCTGGTTGGGATAGGCGTCGGCCTTGTCCGTCAGGCCCACCCGCTGGAGCAGCGTGTCCGCCAGCCCGTCGGCCTCCTCCTGCTTCATCAGGCCCGTGCGCACCGGGGCCAGGGTGATGTTCCTTCGAATGGTCATATTGGGAAAGAGGTTGAAGTGCTGAAACACCATGCCCATCTTCTGGCGCACCTGGTCGATCTTCACCTTGGGGTCGGTGATGACCGTTCCTTGAAAGGTGACGCTTCCCTTGGTGGGGGTCTCCAGCAGGTTCAGGCACCGGAGGAAGGTGGACTTGCCGGAACCGGAGGGACCGATGACGACCACCTTTTCCCCGGGATGGATATGCTCGGAGATGTCGTCCAGCACCAGGTGGTCCCCGAAGGATTTGCTGAGGTTTTTAACGTCGATCACTTTCGCGCAGCCTCCTTTCCAGCTTCCCCTGGAGCCAGGTGAAGACGATCACCAGAACTAAGTACATCACCGCGATGCCGATGTAGGGCGGCATGAGGTCAAAGGTCCTGCCGCCGATGGTCTGGGCGTAATACACCAGCTCCATGCCGCCGATGGCCTGGACCAGGGAGGTATCCTTGAAGAGGGTGATGAACTCGTTGGCCAGGGAGGGCAGGATGTTCTTGAACGCCTGGGGAATGACGATGAAGCGCATGGTGTCCAGATAATCCAGTCCCAGGGACCGGCCGGCCTCGCTCTGGCCGATGTCCACGCTCATAAGGCCGCCCCGGACAATCTCCGCAACATACGCCCCGGAGTTCACGCCCAGGCCCAGGGCGCCCACCATGGTGTGGTTCCGGCTGGTCTTGAAGATGACGAATCCCCAGATCAGCAGCTGGACCATCATGGGCGTGCCCCGGATGACGGTGGTGTAAACCTTGCACAGGGTGTTCAGCACCGCCAGAAGGGGGTTGTGCTGTCCCAGACGCTGCTGGTCGTGAGCCGTGCGGATCACCGCCACCACCAGTCCCAGAATGATGCCCAGGATCAGGGCGATGACCGTCAGCTCCAGGGTGGAGGCGACGCCCTGGAGGTAGAGCTTCCAGCGGCTGCCCTCCAGAAAGGCGGTGTAAAACCGCTCCGCGAGCGTAGCTTTCATGCAGGGGGCTCCTTTCTCTATTTTGTGATAGGGGAAAAGGGCGGCCGGGGAGCCGCCCTTCCGAATGCTGTTACTCGGCGGTGATATACTTGTCCACAATGCCCTGGAAGGTGCCGTCGGCCTTCAGCTCGGCCATGGCGGCGTTGATGGCGTCCAGCAGCGCGGTGTTGCCCTTCCGCACGCCAATGGCGTAGTCCTCCACGGCGAACTCGGTGTCCAGAATCACCAGACCGTCATTGGCGGCCACAAAGCTCTTGGCGGGCTCGTTGTCGATGACCACGGCGTCCACCTGGCCGTTGACCAGGGCCTGCACCGCCAGCGCGCCGGTCTCGTAGGCGGTGACGTGATCCTCGCCGTAGCCGCCGTTCTCCGGGGTGTCGGAGCAGTAGATATAGCCGGTGGTGGCCTTCTGGCAGCCGATCATCTGGGCGTTGGCCAGGTCGTCCACCGTGGCGATGGGGGAGCCCTCCTTGACGATGACCACCTGCACGCCGGTGGCGTAGCTGTCGGAGAAGTCCATGACGGCCAGACGCTTCTCGTTGACGGTGACGCCGGCCATGACCATGTCGCTCTGGCCGTTCTGGGCGGCCAGCAGGGCGGCGTCAAAGCCCATGTCGTCCACCACCAGCTCCAGGCCCAGCTTTCCGGCGATAGCCTCGGCCACCTCCACGTCGATGCCCTCGAAGCCGCCGTCGTCGGTGGTCATCTCATAGGGAGGGAAAGCGGCGTTGGTGGACATGTGGAGCTTGCCGGCCTCCACAGTGGTAAAGGCGGGAGCGTCGGAGCCGGCGTCCTGGCTGCCAGCGGCGGGGGTGTCGGAGCCGGCGTCCTGGCTGCCGGCGGCGGGGGCGTCGGAGCCGCTGCCGCTGGAGGGAGCGTCGCTGCCGCCGCAGGCGGCCAGGCTCAGGACCATGACCATGGTCAGGAGCAGCGTCAAACATTTCTTCATGATACGATCATCCTTTTCTTCCAAAATCTTTGCCCGGCGGACCGGGCGCTGGTCTCATCGGTTCGGGAGGCGCTCCTCCCACGAACTTGTGGATACCTTAGCACGGAGGGGGACGCCTGTCAATACTTTTTCAGAAATAGTGCATATTTATTTGGCATAATTCTCCACTTTTGCTGAAAAATACACGGAAGAAATGGGCTGTTTGTGCATTTTTCAGATGCAGCGGTGGAGACGGAATGAATAATAGAATGTATATTCATTCCGCCGGAGGAAGCCTTGGCCAGCAGGCGTACCCGGTACGTTTCCCCACCCGTCCGGCATTTTGCCCACGGCCGGGGGGGATTTGCCCGGAAGTTTTCCCGATTCCGACAGTTGCGGAGCGGCGGAAAATATGTTAGCATGCAGGGAGGACAAATGACCGCAATGGACGGACTGACAGCAAAGCCCCGCCGCCCTGCGGACCGTACGGATGGAGGACGCCATGGCAAGACCGATCAAATACTATATTGTGGCGGCGGACGCGCTGCCGGAAATTTTCGTCAAGGTGGCGGAGGCCAAGCGGATGATGCAGACCGGCGAGGCGGACACCGTCGGGGCGGCCACAAGGCTGGCGGGCATCAGCCGCAGCGCGTTTTACAAATACAAGGACTCCGTCCAGCCCTTCAACGATATGAAGGCGGAGCACATCATCACCTTTTACGCCATGCTCAAGGACACGGCCGGCGTGCTCTCCGGCGTGCTGGCGCTGTTCGCCTCCTCCGGGGCCAACATCCTGACCATCAACCAGAGCATTCCCACCAACGGCTGCGCGGCGGTGACCATCTCCGCCGAGACCAGCCGGATGGAGGAGTCCCTGGAGCAGCTGATGGGCAGCGTCATCGCCCTGGAGGGCGTGCTGCGCTTTGAGATTCTGGCGGGATAAAGGGAAAGGAATACGACATGATACAAATTGCGATTTTGGGCCTCGGCACCGTGGGCACCGGCGTTGCCAAGGTGATTGCGGAGAACGCCCGGCAAATCGAGCGGAAGCTGGGCGAGCCCTTACAGGTGAAATCCATCCTCGTCCGGCGCTTTCCGGACAGCCCCTACCGTCAGCTGATGACCGACGATTTCCGGAAGATTGAGGAGGACGGCGACATCCGGGTGGTGGTGGAGACCATCGGCGGCGTGGAGGCGGCCTATGAATACACGAAGCGGGCCCTCTCCGCCGGAAAGCACGTGGTCACCGCCAACAAGCAGCTGGTGGCGGAGAAGGGCTGCGAGCTGCTGGCCCTGGCGAGGAAGAAGAACGTCAGCTATCTCTTCGAGGCCAGCGTGGGCGGCGGCATCCCGGTGCTCCACCCCCTGACCCAGTGCATGGCCGCCAACCGCATCGACGAGGTGTACGGCATCCTGAACGGCACCACCAATTATATTCTTACCCGCATGGTCCGCACCGGGGCCTTTTTCTCCGACGCCCTGCGGGAGGCCCAGACCAAGGGCTACGCCGAGGCGGACCCCACCGCCGACGTGGAGGGCATCGACGCCGGGCGGAAAATCTGCATCCTGGCGGACCTGGCCTTTGGCAGCCAGATTGATCCGGAGCGGGTGCCCATGGAGGGCATCAGCAAACTCAGCCTCCGGGACGTGAAGATCGCCCAGAGGGCGGGCTACCGGGTGAAGCTGCTGGGCCGGGCGGTCCGTCTTCCCGGTGGCGGGCGCACCGCCTATGTGGCCCCCCACCTGATTCCGGAGGAGAACCCCATGGCCAATGTGGAAGACGTGTTCAACGCCGTCATGGTCCGGGGCAACGCCACGGGCGAGGTGATGTTCTACGGCCGGGGAGCGGGAGAGCTGCCCACCGCCTCCGCCTGCGTGGCGGACGTGATGGAGTGCCTCCAGCAAAGCCCCCGGCGGGAGGAAATCGGCTGGTCCCCGGACACCGAGGGCTTTGAGGAGCCCTCGGCCCTGAAGACGCGGCACTATTTCCGCATCGAGGGCAGTCTCACCGATGCGGCCATGGCCTTCGGTCAGGTGGAGGTGCTCAGCGAGGACGGCGAGACCGCCTTTTTGACCGAGCCTCTCAGCGGCGCGGACGCGGCCCAGCAGTCCCGGTCCCTCCACGTGCTGGCCTGCATGCGGGTGCTGGAGGATTGAGCCCCAACCTGCCCCCGCCCCGCATAAGATAGAGGGGGAAGAAGGCCCCACAATCTGATTTCAAGCAAAAGGAAGACAGACATATGAGTTTGATCGTACAGAAATTCGGCGGCAGCTCCGTGAAGGACGCGGCACGCATCCAAAATGTCGCCCGAATTATTGCGGAGACCTATTTGAAGGGCAACGACGTCATCGTGGTCCTGTCCGCCCAGGGGGACACCACCGACGACCTGATCGAAAAGGCGAAGGAGATCAACCCCAGCGCCTCCAAGCGGGAGATGGATATGCTCCTCTCCACGGGCGAGCAGATTTCCGTGGCCCTGTGCGCCATGGCGCTGGAGGCCATGGGCCTGCCCTGCGTGTCCCTGGCGGCGTGGCAGGTGGGCATTCAGTCCACCACTGTTCACGCGGACGCCCGGATCAAGAAAATTGACTCCGAGCGCATTCGGGCGGAGCTGGACCAGCACCGCATCGTCCTTGTCACCGGCTTCCAGGGCGTGGACCGCAACGGCGACGTCACCACGCTGGGCCGGGGTGGGTCCGACACCAGCGCCGTGGCCCTGGCGGCGGCCTTCCGGGCCGGGCTCTGCCAGATTTACACGGATGTGGACGGGGTTTACACCACGGACCCCCGGATTGTTCCCCACGCCCGGAAGCTGGAGGAGATCACCTATGACGAGATGCTGGAGCTGGCCAGCCAGGGAGCCCAGGTGCTCCACAACCGCAGCGTGGAGCTGGCAAAGAAGTTCAGAGTGAATTTGGAGGTCGTGTCCAGCTTGGAGCGCAAGCCCGGCACGAAAGTCAAGGAGGTTACAAAAGTGGAAAAGACCAACATCGCCGGCGTCGCCAAGGACACCAGCATCGCCCGGGTGGCCCTGGTGGGCCTGCAGCACAATCCCGGCGTCGCCTTCCAGGTTTTCGACCTGCTGAGCAAGCACAACATCAATGTGGACGTCATCTTGCAGTCCATCGGCCGGGAGGACACCAAGGACATCACCTTCACCATCCACAAGAAGGACCAGGAAGAGGTGGAGTCCATCCTCAACGAACACAAGGAGGCTCTGCGCTTTGACCACATCGAGTCCGACGATCAGATTGGCAAGGTGTCCATCGTGGGCGCGGGACTGATGAGCAACTGCGGCGTGGCCGCCAAGATGTTTGAGGCGCTGTATGAGGCGGGAATCAACATCCAGATGATCAACACCTCGGAAATCCGGGTGTCCGTGCTCCTGGACGAGAAGGACGTGAACCGGGCCGTCCGGGCGATTCACGACAAGTTCTTTGACGAGCTGTAAATCCGCCCCCGGCATACCGGCAGGGGCCGGGCTCTGTCCCGGCCCTTTCGTCTCAGGGAATTCCGGCGGGCGCGGAGGCCCGCCCCGATACGAGGGAACACAAAGGAGGAGCAACACCATGAACGCCATCGTCACCGTCCTGGGGCAGGACAGGGTGGGCATCATCGCCGCCGTCTGCAACTGCCTGGCGGGCTATAACGTCAACATTCTGGACATCTCCCAGACCATTTTGCAGGGCGCCTTCACCATGGTCATGGCCGTGGACGTCAGCAAGTCCACCGCCAGCTTCGGCGAGCTGGGCCGGGGCCTGCACGATCTGGGGGCGGAGATGGGCCTCTCCATCCGCATTCAGCGGGAGGAGATTTTTGACGCCATGCACAGCATTTAAGGAGGGGCTGCACCGTGCTGAATCAAAAGGAAATCCTCTCCACCATCGAAATGATCGACCAGCAGCATCTGGATATCCGCACCATCACCATGGGAATCTCCCTGCTCTCCTGCTGCGACCCGGACCCCAAGCGGGCCTGTGAGAAGGTTTATGAGAAGATCTGCCGTTACGCGGAGAAGCTGGTCCGGACCGGCCAGGACATTGAGGACGAGTTCGGCATCCCCATTGTCAACAAGCGCATCTCCGTCACGCCCATGGCTATGGTGGCCGGGGCCAGCGAGACGGAGGACTGCGTGCCCTTCGCCCTGGCCCTGGACCGGGCCGCGCAGAGCTGCGGCGTGAACTTCATCGGCGGTTATTCCGCCCTGGTCCAAAAGGGCATGACCAAAGCGGACGAGCGCCTCATCCGCTCCATTCCGGAGGCGCTGTCCCGGACGGAGCTGGTCTGCTCCTCCGTCAACGTGGGCTCCACCCGGGCGGGGATCAACATGGACGCGGTCAGCCTCATGGGCCGCATCGTCAAGGAGACTGCCGCCGCCACGGCGGACCGGGACGGCCTGGGCTGCGCGAAACTGGTGGTGTTCTGCAACGCCGTGGAGGACAATCCCTTCATGGCCGGGGCCTTCCATGGCGCGGGAGAGGCGGAGAAGGTCATCAATGTGGGCGTCTCCGGGCCGGGCGTGGTGTACCACGCGCTCCAGACCGTCAAGGGCCAGCCCCTGGACGTGGCGGCGGAGACCATCAAGAAGACCGCTTTCCGGGTGACCCGGATGGGCCAGCTGGTGGCCCAGGAGGCCAGCCGGAGGCTGGACACCCCCTTTGGCATCGTGGATTTGAGTCTCGCGCCCACTCCCGCCGTCGGCGACAGCGTGGCCCGGATTCTGGAGGAACTGGGCCTGGAGGTCTGCGGCGCCCACGGCACCACGGCGGCGCTGGCCATGCTGAACGACGCGGTGAAGAAGGGGGGCGTTATGGCCTCCTCCAGCGTGGGGGGGCTCTCCGGGGCCTTCATCCCCGTCAGTGAGGACGAGGGCATGATTGCCGCCGCCCGCCGGGGGACGCTGTGCCTGGATAAGCTGGAGGCCATGACCTGCGTCTGCTCTGTGGGCCTGGATATGATCGCCATCCCCGGGGACACCCCGGCGGAGACCATCGCCGCCATCATCGCCGACGAGGCGGCCATCGGCATGGTGAACAACAAGACCACCGCCGTGCGCATTCTTCCCGCGCCGGGGAAGGACGTGGGGGGAACCATCGAGATGGGGGGCCTCCTGGGCAGCGCGCCGGTGATGCCTGTCCACCGGGAGTCCTCCGCCGGGTTCATCAGCCGGGGAGGAAGAATCCCCGCGCCGCTGCACAGCCTGCGGAATTGAATCGGAAAGGGGGAGAGGCCCGCGCCTCTCCCCCTTTCCCTTACCGCAGCAAAATCGGCTGAATCTGCTCGCCCCGCAGGGCGGCGTCCACCGTCTCCGGCAGCTTCGAAAAATCCGCCACCAGGGAGCTGGGCTTCTGGGCCGCGTTGTCCTGCCCAAAGGGAACAAAATAGTAATTCCGCCGGACCAGCAGTTCCCCGATGTTCCGGGCTCCCGCCGCCAATCCGTCGTTGCTGGACACCGCCAGCACCACCGGACGGCCGTTCCGCAGGTGGGACTTTGCCGCCATGGTCACGGAAGTATCCGCAATGCCGGCGGCCAGCTTGGCAATCGTGTTGCCCGTGGCCGGCGCAATCACCAAAACGTCCAGCAGCCCTTTGGGCCCAATGGGCTCCACCGACGGGATATCCAGCAGCGCGTCTCTTCCCGTCAGGTCCTCCAGCCGCTCCAGCAGGTCCTCGGACCTGCCAAAGCGGGTGTCCGTAAAAGCGGAAATCTCCGAGACGATGGGAATCACCGTCTCGTAAATCTCCGTCAGCGCCTCCAGCGCCTTCAGCACCTTCTCATGGGTGCAGAAAGAACCGCACACCGCAAAACCGACCCGTTCCTTGCGCATACAGGTCACCTCATTCTTCCAATAGGATGTAATATACCGCGTCCCGAATCGCCGCCGCAGCGGACCGGGGCGTCAGCCGTCCCGGCAGGGACCGGGCCCAAAGCACCTCCGGCCCCCCGGTGTTCGCCTCAATGCCCCGGACGGACGCCAGGTCCACCAGAAGACAGTCTTCCTTCACTTGGACCAGCAGCGGTCCGGTCAGGACGGGAGAGGGAATCGTGTTGAACACCGCGTCAAAGCTGCTCAGCCGGCCGTCCAACTTCCCTGTCTCCACCGCCTGATAGCCATAGGCCCGAATCCAGGCCAGGTCTCCCGGCTTCCGGGCGGTGGCGGTCACTTGAGCTCCCAGGCCGTGAAGGCGGCAGCTCAGGAGCTTTCCGATGCGGCCAAAGCCCAGCACCAGACAGTCCAGCCCCAGCAGCGTCCGGTCCAGCCGCTCCATGGCGGTCTGCACCGCTCCTTCCGCCGTGGCGGCGGCATTGGCGACGGCCAGTTCCTCCCGCAGGAAGTAATCCTCCACCGTCAGACCCAGCTCCTCTGCCTCCCGCCGCTGCTGGGGGCGCACCTGACCCGCCAGAATCCGCTGACAGGGCCGGAGCCGGCGAAACAGGTCCGCCGTGGGCACCGCCCCCTCCTCGCAGTTCAAAACGCCGTCCCCTCTGCAAAGGGGCAGGGGCAAAATCACCACATCCGCAGAGGCCGCGTGATCCAGCGTGTCCGCTCCCACGGGCTTCCAGCGGTCCAGGCCGTAAGTACAAACGGAGTGGCCGTCCCCGGCCAGCAGCCGGGCCAGTTCCGCCTGCCGGCGGTCTCCGCCGATGACGCCAAAGCTCTTGTTCATCTCAGCATTCCCCCTCGCTCCATGGTATGGGCGGAAGCGGGAAAGGGTGATTGTCTTTTTCCCTCCGGCGTGGTACAATGAAACTGCCGAAACCCCGCGCCGGAAAGCCGGTTTCGCCGAAAGGAATTTACGCGTATGAACTACTCCTACTTACTCTTCGACGCCGACGACACTCTGTTCGATTTTCCCAAAGCCTCCGACCAGGCCTTTCATCAGATGTGCGCGCTTCACGAAATTCCTTACACACCGGAGCGGCACCAGATGTATCACGAAATCAATCTGGAGCTCTGGGCCGCCTTCGACCGGGGCGAGGTGACGAAGGAATTCGTCACCCTGGAGCGCTATGTCCGCTTTCTGAAGGCCCTGAACCTGGAGCGGGACCCGGCGGCCTGCAACCGGGACTATCTGGCCGCCCTGGGAAAGGGGGTCTATCCTCTGCCCCACGCCGAGGCGGTCTGCCGGGAGCTGAAGGCCCGGGGACACCGCCTGTTCATCGTCACCAACGCCGTGGCCTCCGTCCAGCGCAGCCGCCTCCGGAGCAGCGTGTTCGCGGAGCTCTTTGAAGCCGCCTTCATCTCTGAGGAGGCCGGGGCCGCCAAGCCCAGCAGGGCCTATTTCGACTATATACGCCGGCAGCTCCCCGGCCTGAGGGACGAAAACGTCCTGGTGATCGGAGATTCCCTGACCACGGACATCCAGGGGGCCAACAACGCCGGTCTCCCCTGCTGCTGGTTCAACCCGGCGGGAAAGCGCCGGAGGGAGGGACTGCGGGTGGATTACGAAATCCGGGACCTGCGGGAATTGCTGGAGATCGCATAAGGACATAAAAAGCGGCGCCGGAGGTCTCCAGCGCCGCTTCAGGCTGTCGAGAGCGTCTTTTCGGCAGCCTGAACAAGCTGTTCAAATCTTGAAAAGGTTTGAACGGCTTCCAGCTGAAAAGGGAGGGAATCCATCCGCTCTTGCAGATTCCCTCATGCGGGGCCCCGCTCTTCGTCCGCCTCCCGCGTCTTTTGAAGATACTCCAGCAGAACCGTTCGGTCATTGGGAAGCGCGCCGTCCACCACCTTCTCCAAAAGCGTCTCCAGCGCCGCCCCCACGGCGGGGCCCCCAAGGCCAAGCGCCAGCAAGTCCCCTCCCCGGACCGCCAGCTGCCTCAGAGAAAAACAGGCGTCCTCCGCCAGAAGCCGGTTTAAAATGTCCTCTCCCTTTTGAATCTCCGCCTGCCGCCCCCAATAGGCGGGGGCCTGCGCCAGATTGTCCGCCCGCTTCAAATCCAGCACCAGACGCAAGTCCTCCTCCCCCAGGGCCCGCAGGGCCCGGCGGACGCCCTTGTCCGTCCGGGGGATGTCCCGGTCGTGCCATTCGATGAGCCGGACCGTCCGCTCTCGGAAGTCGTTGGAAAACCGCAGCCGCCGGAGCATGGCGTCCGCCAGGGAGGCGCTGGCCTTGGCGTGGCCGTAGAAGTGGCCCACCCCCGCCTCGTCCAGCGTGAAAGAGGAGGGCTTGCCCACATCGTGAAGAAGGGCGGCGCACCGGAGCATGGGAACCGGAGGCGTTTCCATCATGGCGATGGTGCTGTGGTCCCAGACGTCGTAGCAGTGGTGAACGTTCCTCTGGTCAAACTGGAGCATGGGCAGCACTTCCGGCCAGAAAACCCCCACCACAAGGGGGTGGCGGTCCAGCACATCCCGGGCGCGCCGCCCGCAGAGGAGCTTGACCAGCTCCGCCCGGACGCGCTCCGGGGCGATGCTGCGCAGCAGCTCCCGGTTTCGCTCCATGGCGCGGCCCGTCTCCCCGTCCTCCTCCAGCCCCAGTACGGCGGCAAAGCGCATGCCCCGCAGAATCCGCAGGGCGTCTTCCTGAAAGCGCCGGTCCGGGTCCCCCACGCAGCGAAGCGTATTTCGCTCCAGGTCCTCCTGTCCCCCGAAGGGGTCCCGGAGCTCCCCCCGGAGATTCAGGGCCATGGCGTTGACCGTGAAATCCCGCCGGGCCAGGTCCTCCTCCAGAGAGTTCGTAAACGCCACGGAGTCCGGACGCCGGTGGTCGTGATACGTTCCGTCAATCCGGAAGGTGGTGACCTCCACCGGGCCTGCCGGCGTCTTCACGGTGACCGTGCCATGCCGCAGCCCTGTGGGCTCCGCCCGGTCCCCAAACAGCGCCAGGGTCTTCTCCGGACGGGCGGAGGTGGTGACGTCCCAGTCCTCCGGCGCCCGGCCCAGCTGGCGGCCCCGGGACGGCAGCGTGTCCCGGACACAGCCGCCGACGCACCACGCCTCGTAGCCCGCTGACTCCAATGTTCTTAAAATGGCCTGTACATCTTCCGGAATCTTCATCGCTCCGCCCCTTTCGCCGTTGCATTTCCCTTGTTTCTGTATTATAATAAAATATCTTTTCGGATACAATCTTTTTTAACTTCCATTTTGTGGAAAGGAAGCTGGTTTCCATGATACACAATCCAAAGCCCATCAGCGATTTCTTCGTTCCCGGTATGCGGGCCCATCTGGTGGGCATCGGGGGCGTCTCCATGTGCCCCCTGGCGGAGGTTCTGCGGGACAAGGGACTGGTTATCCAGGGCTCCGACATGTCGGAGAGCGGCACCGTAGAGCACCTTCGCACCCTGGGTATTCCCGTGGCCGTGGGGCACAACGCGGACAACCTGGGGGACTGCGACCTGGTCATCCGCACCGCCGCCGTCCACGACGGCAACCCGGAGATTGCCGGGGCCATCGCCCGGGGCATCCCCGTGTACGAGCGGGCCCAGGCCTGGGGGGCCATCATGCGCCGCTATCCCAACGCCCTCTGTGTGGCGGGGACGCACGGGAAGACCACCACCACCTCCATGTGTACCCACATTTTCATGGCGGCGGAGGCGGACCCCACCGTCATGATCGGCGGCACTCTGCCCCTGCTGCACTCCGGCTACCGGGTGGGCCAGGGGGACACCATTATTCTGGAGTCCTGCGAGTACTGCAACAGCTTCCTCAGCTTCTACCCCACGGTGGCGGTGATCCTGAATGTGGAGGCGGACCACCTGGACTTCTTCCGGGACCTGGACGACATCAAAGCCTCCTTCCGCCGGTTCGCGGAGCTGGTGCCGGCCGGCGGCAGCGTGGTTGTAAACGCGGACAACGCCGGGGCCCGCAGTGTGGCCCACGGCCTGGACGCCTTCACCTTCGGCCTGGAGCCGGGGGCGGATTGTACCGCCATGAACCTCCGGGAGGACAAGGGCCGCCCGGTCTTCGACATCTTCGTCCATGACGCGTTCTATGCCCACGCGGAGCTGAAGGTCTACGGGCGGCACAACGTCTCTAACGCCCTGGCGGCGGCCTCCGCCGCCTATGCGCTGGGCCTTCCGGGGGAGGCGGTGGAGAGGGGACTTGCCTCCTTCACCGGCGCGGGGCGGCGCTTTGAATACAAGGGGACTTACAACGGCGCGGAGATTTACGACGATTATGCCCACCACCCCGATGAGCTCCACGCTCTGCTGACCACTGCCAAGGGCCTGGGCTACCGGCGGCTGATTGTGGCCTTCCAGCCCCACACCTATTCCCGCACCGCCAAGCTCTTTGACCGCTTTGTGGAGGAGCTGAAGCTGGCAGATGTGGTGGTCCTGGCGGAGATTTACGCTGCCCGGGAGCAGAATACCATGGGCATCTCCTCGGCGGACCTCTCCAAGGAGGTTCCCGGCTCCGTCTACTGTTCCACCCTGGACAAGACGGCGGAGGCCATCCGGAGGCTGGCCGGGCCGGGGGACTTGATTCTGACCGTCGGCGCGGGGGACATCTACCGGGCCGGGGAAAAGCTCTTGACAAAGGACTGACCAAACCATGGAACTCTCATCTTTATTCCACAACGTCCGCCCGGAGGGGGAGCTCCTTCCCCAGGAGGCGGCGGCCTTCGCCCTGCTGGAGGAGCTGGGCATGGAGTACGACCGGGTGTCCAGCGAGCCCGCCGACACCATGGAAAAGTGCGCCGCCGTCAGCCAGGTCCTGGGCGTGCCCATCTGCAAGAACCTCTTCCTCTGCAACCGGCAGAAGACGCAGTTTTACCTCCTCTGCATGGGGCCGGATAAGCCCTTCCATACAAAGGACCTCTCCCATCAGATCGGCTCCGCCCGGCTGTCCTTCGCTCCGGAAGAAGCGCTGTGGGAGCTGCTGCGCTGCACCCCCGGTTCCGCCACCATCCTGGGGCTGATGAACGACCGGGAGCACCGCGTCCGTCTCCTGATGGAACGGGAGGTCTATGAGGCGGAGTATCTCAGCTGTCACCCCTGCATCTGCACCAGCAGCTTGAAGCTCCGGACGGCGGACGTGCTTCACAAACTGCTGCCCCGCACGGGGCACGAAGTGACGGTGGTGGACCTGTAAAAAGAACCGGACGGCGCGGAAGGCGGCGTCCGGCTTTTTCTTGATTTGAAAAACGCACCGTGGAGCTTTGAAGCTCCACGGCGCGTTTTATAAACGGAAGGAAGCGGGCGCTCAGGCTTCCTTGATGGCCGCCTGGGCCGCCGCGAGGCGGGCGATGGGCACCCGGAAGGGAGAGCAGGACACATAGTCCAGGCCGATCCGGTGGCAGAACTCCACGCTGGCGGGGTCGCCGCCGTGCTCGCCGCAGATGCCCAGATGCAGGCCTGGATTGGTGGACCGGCCCCAGCGGGCGGCATTGGAGATCAGACGGCCCACGCCGTGCTGGTCCAGCTTGGCAAAGGGATCGTTCTCGTAGATCTTCTTGTCATAGTAGGCGTCCAGGAACTTGCCCGCGTCGTCCCGGCTGAAGCCGAAGACCAGCTGGGTCAGGTCGTTGGACCCGAAGGAGAAGAAGTCGGAGATGGGGGCGATGTCGTCGGCGCACATGGCGGCGCGGGGAATCTCGATCATGTTGCCCACCTTATATTTCAGGCTGGAACCGGCCTCCTTAATCAGGGCGTCGGCCACCTCGGTGACAATGCTCTTCACATAGGCGAACTCCTTCAGTTCGCCCACCAGGGGAATCATGATCTCGGGAACCAGGTTCCACTCGGGATGGCGGGCCTGCACATTCAGGGCAGCCTTGATGACAGCCCGGGTCTGCATTCTGGCGATCTCCGGGAAGGTGACGCTCAGGCGGCAGCCGCGGTGGCCCATCATGGGGTTGAACTCATGGAGCCCGGCGATGATGGCCTTGATCTCCTCCACGGTCTTGCCCATTTCCTTGGCCATCGCCTCGATGTCGGCCTCCTCGGTGGGCACGAACTCGTGCAGCGGGGGATCCAGGAAGCGGATGGTGACCGGCAGGCCCTCCATGGCCTCATAGATGCCCTCGAAGTCGCCCTGCTGCATGGGCTCCAGCTTGGCCAGAGCCTTCTCCCGCTGCTCCACGGTGTCGGAGCAGATCATCTCCCGGATGGCCTGGATGCGGTCGTCGTTGAAGAACATATGCTCCGTGCGGCACAGGCCGATACCCTGGGCGCCGAACTTCCGGGCCTGGGCTGCGTCGTGAGGCGTGTCGGCGTTGGTGCGGACCTGGAGGCGGCGGTACTTGTCCGCCCAGCCCATGACCCGGCCGAACTCGCCGCCAATCGCGGCGTCCACCGTGGGGATGGCGCCGTCATAAATGTTGCCGGTGGAGCCGTCCAGGCTCAGCCAGTCGCCCTCGTGGAAAATCTTGCCGGCCAGCTCGAACTTCTTGTTCTCCTCGTCCATCTTGATCTCGCCGCAGCCGGAGACGCAGCACTTGCCCATGCCCCGGGCCACCACGGCGGCGTGAGAGGTCATGCCGCCCCGGACGGTCAGGATGCCCTGAGCGGCCTTCATGCCCTCGATATCCTCGGGAGAGGTCTCCAGCCGGACCAGGACCACCTTCTCGCCCCGGTTGGCCCACTCCTTGGCATCCTCGGCGGAGAAGACGATCTTTCCGCTGGCGGCGCCCGGAGAGGCGCCCAGGGCCTTGCCGATGACCTCGGTCTTCTTCAGCACGGCGGCGTCAAACTGGGGATGGAGCAGGGTATCCAGAGACCGGGGCTCGATCATGGCCACGGCCTTCTTCTCGTCGATCATGCCCTCGTCCACCAGGTCGCAGGCGATCTTCAGCGCGGCGGCGGGGGTGCGCTTGCCGTTGCGGGTCTGGAGCATGTAGAGCTTGCCGGCCTCCACGGTGAACTCCATGTCCTGCATGTCGCGGTAGTGATCCTCCAGAATCTTGCAGACGTTCTCAAACTGGGAGAAGGCCTCGGGGAACTTGTCGGCCATCTCGCTGATGGGCATGGGCGTCCGGACGCCGGCCACCACGTCCTCGCCCTGGGCGTTGGTCAGGAACTCGCCGAAGAGCTTCTTCTCGCCGGTGGCGGGGTTGCGGGTGAAAGCCACGCCGGTGCCGCAGTCGTCACCCATGTTGCCGAAGGCCATGGACTGAACGTTGACGGCGGTGCCCCAGGAATAGGGGATGTCGTTGTCCCGGCGGTAAACGTTTGCGCGAGGGTTGTCCCAGGAGCGGAAGACGGCCTTGACGGCGCCCATCAGCTGCTCCTTGGGGTCGGTGGGGAAGTCCTGCCCGATCTTGGCCTTATACTCGGCCTTGAACTGGGCGGCCAGCTCCTTCAGGTCCTCGGCAGTGAGCTCCACGTCCTGGGTGACGCCCTTCTTCTCCTTCATCTGGTCGATGAGCTGCTCGAAGTACTTCTTGCCCACTTCCATCACGACGTCGGAATACATCTGGATGAAGCGGCGATAGCAGTCCCAGGCCCAGCGGGGATTGCCGGATTTGCGGATCAGCACCTCCACCACGTCCTCGTTGAGGCCGAGGTTCAGGATGGTGTCCATCATGCCGGGCATGGAGGCCCGGGCGCCGGAGCGGACGGAAACCAGCAGGGGATTCTCCAGGTCGCCGAACTTCTTGCCGGTGATCTCCTCCATCTTGGTGATATACTCCATGATCTCGGCGAAGATCTCGTCGTTGATCTTCTGGCCGTCCTCATAGTACTGGGTGCAGGCCTCGGTGGTGATGGTGAAGCCCTGGGGCACGGGCAGGCCGATGTTGGTCATCTCGGCCAGGTTCGCGCCCTTGCCGCCCAGAAGCTCCCGCATATTGGCGTTGCCTTCGGTGAACAGGTAGCAGTACTTTTTGCTCATTTTCATTCCTCCGTTATTCTTTGCGTCCGCTGGGCGGCGCTGGCCGCCGTCCGCATGGCAAACGTTTGCCTAAATGCTTTACTATTATAATCGTTCATTTTCTGGAAAGCAATACATAAATAGCATAAGAAATGGGGGTGCAATTAAAACAATCTGCCCAAAATTCCTAAACTTCCCCATCCGCCAAAGACGGACGGGGGACCCGTTTGACTACGCCGGACGCTCTCTGGCGCAGTCCAGCTGCTCGCGGAGCTTCCCGCTCATGCCTGACAGTGCGTCATAGGTGATGTAAAGCGCGTTTGCATACCGCTGTCCTCCCTCGCCGGAGAGGCAGCACTCCCGGGAAACGGCGCTCAGCCCGTCGGCGATGACGGCAATCAGGCCGATGCAGCCGGCCAGTTCCATTTGGATGTCGCTCATTTCCATTAAAATTTTCGAATCCATAAAAACCTCCTTGATTCCTCCCGGAGGTTGTGGCATAATGGATTTGCCAATCCTTCGGGAGTGGTGTTGGAGGGGTTCCGCTCGACTCTGCTGGGAGGGGGCGGACCCCTTTTTATTTGCCAAGCTCTTCGTCCACTTTTTCCTCAAACCACTGCACTTTGGTCTTTCCCTGCGCTTTCAGCTTCGCCTCCAGCGCTTCCACCCGTTCACGCTGGGAAAGAACCGAAAACTGTTTCAGGATTTTTCTGCGTTCCCGAAAATACTCAGCACGGCTTTTTTGCGGCACAGTTTCACCTCCTTGTGGCGCGTTACATTTGTTTAAGAAGCTGTACCAATAGGCTAAAACCGCTTGAGTAAAGTGCTGAAAGCAGCAA
>NZ_CAJTUX010000030.1 GCF_910579365.1 uncultured Oscillibacter sp. | reverse complement strand
AGGTGAAAACCTGGCTTAGAGTTTTCTTGTGGAGGGAAGGTTTGACGCTTACTTTGCTGCGGCGCCCGTCTATCCTTTTTATAACGGGAGTCCGCCGCATCAAGGCTCAAATCTCCCTCCGCCCCTCCAGGGCGCGGGTCAAAGTGGCCTCGTCGGCGAACTCCAGGTGCCCCCCCACGGGGATGCCGTAGGCCAGCCGGGTCACCCGGACGCCAAAGGGCTTCAAAAGCCGGGCGATGTACATGGCCGTGGCCTCCCCCTCGGTGTCGGGGTTCGTGGCCATGATGACCTCCTGCACCTCTCCCCTGGCCACCCGTTCCAGCAGGGGCTTGACGGCGATGTCGTCGGGCCCCACGTGGTTCATGGGGGAGATGACGCCGTGGAGAACGTGGTAATGACCGCTGTACTCCCGGCTGCGCTCGATGGCGGCCACGTCCCGGGGGTCCGCCACTACGCAGACGATGGTCCCGTCCCGCTTGGGAGAGGCGCAGATGGGGCAGAGGCCGCCGCTGGTGAAGTTCTGGCACACGGGGCAGCAGGTGATGCTGCGCTTGGCGTCCAGGATGGCGTTGGCGAAGTCCTGGGCCTCCTCCTCCGGAAGGCCCAGGACAAAGAAGGCCAGCCTCTGGGCGGACTTGCCGCCGATGCCGGGGAGGCGGGCGAACTGCTCCACCAGCTTCTCCAGCGGGGCGGGAAAGTATTCCATGTCGGTTTACGCTCCTTCGTCGGTGGTTTCGGGCAGCGGCGCGCGGCCCGCCAGCTGGTCCAGGGTCACGCCGTAAAAGTCGGCCAGCCTGACCAGCGTGGGGGCTGTGGGGTCACGTAAATCTTTCTCGTAACGCTGGTAGGTCATGGCGGACATCTCCAGCGCCCTTGCCACGGCTTCCCGGGAGAGACCTTTTCTTTTTCGCAGGATAAATAAATTTTTCGACAAAGATTCCATAGTCCCTCCTCAAAAGGCTTGACAGGGTGGGCTTGGCAGATTACAATAAGACTAAACGGTATTAACCAAAAGGAGGCGCTGGGCGTTTGTCCCGGCTTCCTGAAAAGAGCTGGATGTCCGAAGGATCGCCGGAGGGTTCTCCCTCTGGAAAGGAGTTGATTCCATGGAAGAATTTCTCCATACGCTCTACGCTTACGCCCAGGAGAATCGGGTTCCCCGCTATCTCCGGACCCCGGAGTACCGTCGAGCTGCCTGTGGATTGGAAGAAGGCTGGGAAATGTTCCGCTCTACCCTGACAACGGAACAGAAGCGGAAACTGGATATACTGTTGTCGCAGGAGTGGGAGGTCGGACACCTGGAAGACGAGGCGTCCTTCGCGGCCGCCCTCTCCATCGGTCTGGACCTGAGCCGGCTTTAACGGCCCCGCAGCTCCTGAATCCGGGCGGGAATGTCGGCGGCCTTGTACACGGCGCTTCCCGCCACCAGCACGTTGGCCCCGGCGTCAATGCAGGTCTGGCAGGTGTCCGGGGCGACGCCGCCGTCCACCTCCAGCTCGCAGGAGGGGTTCCTCTCGTCGATAAGGCGGCGCAGGGCCGTCACCTTCTCCATCTGGTCCGCCATGAACGACTGCCCGCCAAAGCCGGGCTCCACCGTCATCACCAGAATGAGCTCCACCTTCTCCAGGAAGGGGAGCGCCGCCTCCGCGGGGGTCTTGGGCTTGAGCACCACGCCGGCCCGCTTCCCCTTGGCGTGAATCTTGTCAATGGCGGCGTGGATGTTCTCCTCCGTGTCGGACTCCACGTGGACCGTCACCAAGTCCGCCCCGGCGTCGCAGAAATCCTCCACATACCGCACCGGCTGGGTAATCATGAGATGCACGTCCAAAGGCAGCGAAGTGGTGGGCCGGATGGACCGGACCACGGGGATGCCGATGGTGATGTTGGGCACGAAGACGCCGTCCATCACGTCCACATGGACGTAGTCGGCGCTGCCGATGCGCTGGATATCCCGCTCCAGATTCGCAAAATCGGCGGAGAGAATGGAAGGCGCAATTTTAACCATGATAGCCCCTCTTTTCTGCTGCGGCGGCGGGGAAAGAGCCGGGACGGGGCGTCCGGGCCCGGTGACGGGAGGACAGGGCGGCGCATAGGATATCCCAAGCGGCCAAGGCGCCCCAACTCCGCGCAGCGTCCGCCCCTTACGTCCGGCGCCGCCGCTTTTTTGAATATAGGGAACCGGCCCGGCGGAACAGCCTCTGGCGGGCCGATTCTCACTTAATATAGCAGACTCCCGGCCCAAAAGCAACCGGCGGCCGGGATATTTTTGCGCCCCCGCCTGTCCGGCCGGGAATTTTGTTGCAAATACCGCTGTAAAATAGAGAGGATCCGGTATACTAATCCGGTAAAGAAATATCCTATAGGAGGCGGCGAAAATGACGTATGACGTGATCGTCGTAGGCGGCGGCCCGGCGGGGCTGTCGGCGGCGCTGAATGTCCGGGCCCGGGGCCGGACCGTGCTGACGGTTTCCAACCCGCCGGAGGAAAGTCCCCTCTGGCGGGCGGAGCGGGTGGAGAATTATCTGGGTCTCCCGGGGCTCACGGGGGCGGAGCTGCTCACCGCCTTCCGCCGCCACGCCGCCGGCGCCGGAGTGGAGTTTCTGGAGGGAAAGGCCCTCAGCGCCCTGCGGTCCGGCGAGGCGTGGTATGTGAGCGTGGGGAGCGATATGGTCCAGGGCAAGGCCGTGGTGCTGGCGTCCGGCGCGGTGCCCCGGGGGAAGAAGTTCCCCGGGGAGGCGGAGCTTCTGGGCCGGGGCGTGAGCTACTGCGCCACCTGCGACGGGATGCTCTACCGGGGCAGGCGGGTGGCCGTTCTGGGCTGGACCCCCTCGGCGCGGAAGGAGGCGGACTTCCTGGAGGAGATCGGCTGTCAGGTGGTCTACTTCGACCGGCCCCGGGACTGCTCCATCCAGGGCGGGGAAACGGTGGAGGCCGTCACCTGCGGCGGCGTGACGGAGGCGGTGGAGGGCGTGTTTCTTCTGCGGCCCGCCATGGCCCCGGGGGAGCTGTTTCCGGGGCTGGCGTCGGAGGGCGGCTATGTGACCGTGAACCGGAACATGGAGACGAATCTCCCCGGCGTCTTTGCCGCCGGGGATTGTACCGGCAAGCCCCTCCAGGCGTCCAAGGCCGTGGGCGAGGGACTGATTGCCGGGCAGGGCGCGGCGGCCTTCGCCGTGGCGCTGAAATAAAACAAAGGAGACGGGAATGATGGCGGTAAAACATGTAAAGACGGCGGAGTTTGACGCGCTGACAGAGGCGGCCCCCCTGGCTATGGTGGACTTCTGGGCCCCCTGGTGCGGCCCCTGCCGGATGCTGGGTCCGGTGATGGAGGACCTGGGGACCCAGTACGAGGACAAGGCCCTGGTGGCCAAGGTCAACGTGGATGAGGAGCCGGACCTTGCCCGGCGCTTCGGCGTGATGAACATCCCCACGGTGGTGTTTTTGAAGCAGGGCCGGGAGTTTGACCGGAAGGTGGGGGCCTTCCCCCCTGCGGCCTACACGGAGGTTTTGGACAAGGCTTTGTGAGAGGCGGAGAAGCGTATGCAAGCGCCCGGAATCTTCGGATTCCGGGCGCTTCTGGCTTCGGGAGCCGGGGCCGTCCCTGTGTTCCCATGACGGTTTGAAAACGCGCGGACATTCCCCGGCGGCAGGGTCTGGACACCGCTGGGAAAATATGCTACACTATTTCCGTTTCACAAGGAGGGATGCTATGAGCAGCCGGGAAGATGTTTTGGCGCTGCTGCGGCAGGAGGGGGATTTCCTCTCCGGTCAGGAGGCAAGCCGCCGCCTGGGCCTCAGCCGGGCCGCCGTGTGGAAGGCCGTGGACGCCCTGCGGAAGGCGGGCTATGAGATTGAGGCCCGGACAGGCCTGGGCTACCGCCTGACCGCCGGGCCGGACGCCCTGACGGAGCCGGAGATTCGGAGCTTTCTGGGTCCCACCGCCGTGGTGGGCCGGGAGCTGCGCTGTTTTGAGGAGCTGGACTCCACCAACAACTACGCCAAGACCCTGACGGACGCCCCTGACGGCACGGCGGTCACCGCCGACAGCCAGACGGCGGGCCGGGGGCGGATGAATCGCTCCTTCCAGTCCCCCAAGGGCCAGGGCGTCTATCTTTCCGTGCTCCTCCGGCCGGAGCTTCCGCCGGACCGCCTTCCGCCGGTGACGGCCCTGGCGGGGGTGTGCGTGTGCGCCGCGGTGGAGCGGGTCTGCGGCGTCCGCCCGGGGCTGAAGTGGCCCAACGATCCGGTGCTGGAGGGGAAGAAGCTCTGCGGCATTTTGACGGAGATGTCCCTGGAGGCGGAGACGGGGCGGGTCCAGTCCCTGGTGCTGGGCATCGGGATCAACGTGGGCCAGCGGCCGGAGGACTTCGCCCCGGAGGTCCGGGAGGTGGCCACGTCCCTGCTCCAGGTTCTGGGGAGGCCGGTGTCCCGGGCCCGCCTGGCGGCGGCGCTGCTGGAGGAGCTGGACCAAGCCTACGCCGCCCTGCGGGCGGGGGACCTGTCGGAGTATCTCGCGGCGTACCGCCGGGACTGCGTGAACCTGGGAAAAACGGTTCAGCTCCTCCCCTTCGGCGGCGGAGCGCGGGAGACGGCCCAGGCGGTGGACGTGGACGGGGAATTCAGCCTGGTGGTCCGGGGGGCCGACGGCCGGGAGCGGACGGTCCGCTCCGGCGAGGTGTCCGTCCGGGGCCTGTGGGGCTATGCGGAATAAGGAGAGAGGCGCTTTATGAACGAAAAGAGCAAATTTCAGGAGCTTTGGGAGCTCTTCTGGACCTTCGCGAAAATGGGGGTTATGACCTTCGGCGGCGGCATGGCCATGCTGCCCATCCTCCAGCGGGAGGTGGTGGACAACAAGCACTGGGCCACGGAGGAGGAGCTGACGGACTATTACGCCATCGGCCAGTGCACCCCCGGCATCATCGCTGTCAACACCGCCACCTTCATCGGCCAGAAGTACGGCGGCTGGGCAGGCGGCGTAACGGCCACCCTGGGGGTGGTGTTCCCCTCTGTGGTGATCATCTCCATCCTGGCGGGGCTGATCTCCAACTTCGCGGACCTCCATTGGGTGAAGAACGCCTTCGCGGGCATTCAGGTCTGCGTCTGCGTGCTGATTTTTAACGCCGTTTGGAAGCTGCTGAAAAAGTCCGTGGTGGATAAGCGGACGGCGGTGATTTTCGGTGTGGTGCTTCTGGGGGGGCTGTTTTTGAAGGTCTCCCCGGTGTGGTTTGTGGTGGGCGCGGCCCTTGCCGGCGTGATTTTGAAGAACCTGGAGGGGAAACCAGCATGATCTATTTGCAGCTTTTCTGGGAGTTTTTTAAGACTGGCCTCTTCGCCGTGGGCGGCGGCATGGCCACCCTGCCCTTCCTCCAGGCCATCGGCGAGAGCACCGGCTGGTATACCTACACGGACCTGATGAATATGCTGGCGGTGTCGGAGTCCACGCCGGGGCCCATCGGCATCAACATGGCCACTTACGTGGGCTTCACGGCGGCGGGAGTCCCCGGGGCGGTGGTGGCCACCGTCGGCGAGGTGACGCCCTCCATCATCGTGATCCTCATTGTGGCGGCGGTGCTTCACAGCTTCCGGAACAATCCGTATGTGGACCGGGCCTTCTACGGCCTCCGCCCCGCCTCCACGGGGCTCATCGGCGCGGCCTGCGTGGCGGTGATTCTGGAGGTGCTGACCAGCGTGCAGCTCGTCGTCCAAGAGGGCGGTATTTTGAAGACCGCCGCCGTGGCCAGGGACGCCGCCGCGCCCCTGGGGGGGCTGTTCAATCTGCCGGGGCTGGCCCTGGCGGCGCTGCTGCTGGTTCTGACCAATTGGGTTCCCAAGGTGAAGGGCTTTCATCCCATTGTGTTCATCGGCCTGTCGGCGGCGGTGGGCATCGTGTTCCGCTTCGCCGGGGCGTGAGGCAGTAAGAAAGAGAGGGACGAAAGTCCCTCTCTTTTTACTTCTGGTACTCGAACTCAAACCCGTCCATGGACACGGTGTCCCCGTCCTGGATGCCCAGCTCCTCCAGCCGCTGGAAGACCCCCGCGTCCCGGAGGGTGCGGTCAAACCACATGCGGCTTTCGTAGTCGGCGAAGTTGACGTTGGCCATGGTCCGCTGGAGCCAGGGGCCTTCCACGAACCACACGCCGTCCTCCTGCCGGATGTCCAGGGGGGCGGAGGCGTCCGCCTTGGGAGCCTTGGGCACGTAGTCCGGCTCGTACACGGCGATGGGAGGCAGAACCGAAAGCCGCTCCGCCACGAGACGCACCAGCTCCCGCACGCCCTTGTGGGCGGCGGCGGAGAGCTCCACCAGAGGGTACCCCAGACGCTCCGTATGGGCCCGGAGGGACTCCAGCAGCGCCGGGTCCTCCAGAATATCCGTCTTGTTGGCGGCCACGATCTGGGGGCGCTCCGCCAGCTCCGGGCTGTAGCGTTTGAGCTCCTGGCAGATGGCGTCAAAGTCCTGCACGGGGTCCCGGCCCTCGCTGCCGGAGACGTCCACCACGTGGACCAGCAGGCGGCAGCGGTCGATGTGGCGGAGGAAGTCGTGCCCCAGGCCCGCCCCCTCGCTGGCCCCCTCGATAATGCCGGGGATGTCCGCCATGACGAAGCTGACCCCCTCGTCCACCCACACGACCCCCAGATTGGGGAAGAGGGTGGTGAAGTGGTAGTTGGCGATTTTGGGCTGGGCCTTGCTGACCACGGAGAGGAGGGTGGACTTCCCCACGTTGGGGAAGCCGACCAGCCCCACGTCCGCCAGGAGCTTCAGCTCCAGAATGACGTCGTGGCTCTCTCCGGGAAGGCCTGCCTTGGCGAAGCGGGGAACCTGACGGGTGGGGGTGGCGAAGTGGCTGTTGCCCCACCCCCCCCGCCCTCCCCGGCAGAGGACAAAGGGCTCGCTCCCGCTCATATCGGCCATGATCTCGCCGGTCTCGGCCTCCCGGACCAGGGTGCCCCGGGGGACCCGGATGGTGAGAGACTCGCCGTCCTTCCCGGATTTCCGGCCCCCCTGGCCGTCCATGCCGTTTCCGGCGGCGTATTTGCGCTTGTAGCGGAAGTCCATCAGCGTGGACATATGGTCGTCCACCTGGAGGATGATGGACCCGCCCCGGCCGCCGTCTCCGCCGTCGGGTCCCCCGGCCGCCACGTACTTTTCCCGGTGGAAGGCGATGGCGCCGTTGCCGCCGTTTCCGGCCCGGACGGTGATGCGGGCCTTGTCAATAAAAGATGAGGGCATAGTGTTCTCCTTCTCTTCCCAAAAGAGGGGGCTTGTACTCGCCCGGACGGGCGGAGAAAAAAGGACCCGGACAGATATGTCCAGGCCCTTTTAAACGCTTACTCAGCCTCGTAAACAGAGACCTGCTTGCGATCCTTGCCCAGCCGCTCGAAGCGGACCGTGCCGCTGGCGGTGGCGAACAGCGTGTCGTCGCTGCCGCGGCCCACGTTCACACCGGGGTGGATGTGCGTGCCGCGCTGGCGGACCAGAATGTTGCCCGCCAGGACGAACTGCCCGTCCGCCCGCTTGGGGCCCAGGCGCTTGGCCTTGGAGTCGCGGCCGTTCTTGGTGGAGCCGCCGCCCTTCTTGTGGGCGAAGAACTGTAAACCAATGCGAATCATGTCAGGGACCATCCTTTCTCAAGAGTTTCCGGAGGCGGGGGAATCGGACTCCGCCTCCAAGACTTCGATGTTATCCGGGTACTCGTCATGGAGCATGGCAAAATAGAGCATCAGCCCTGTCAGAAGAGACTGGCAGGTGCTCTCCGCCGTGGGGGCCAATCCGCCGGGGAGGCGCAGAGAAATCAGCGCCCGCCCCTCGTCAATCCGCACGGCGGCGGCGAGGCCCAGCACGTCGTTGACGGTGGCCTCCACCAGGGTGACGGCGGCGGTAATGGAGGCGCAGAGGAGGTCCTCCCCCGCTTCGGCCCAGCCGCTGTGGCCCTTGGCGTCAAAGCCGGTGATCCGGCCCTGTTCCGTGTGGAAGGTAACGCGGGTCATGCTCAGACGGAGATCTTGCCGATCTCGACCTTGGTATAGGGCTGGCGATGGCCCTGACGCTTGCGGTAGCCCTTCTTGGGATTGTACTTGAAGATGCGGATCTTCTTGCCCTTGCCGTTTTTGACGATCTTGGCCTCCACAGAGGCGCCGGCCACGGTGGGCGCGCCGAAGGTGGCCTTCTCCCCGTCGATGACGGCGAGGACCTGGTCAAACTTCACGGTGTCGCCGGCTTCCTGGTCCAGCTTCTCGATGTAGACCACGTCGCCCTCGGCCACCTTGTACTGTTTGCCGCCGGTCACGATGATTGCGTTCATGCTTGTTTCAACTCCTTCATTACGGGCTCGCTGTCGGGGGCGGCGCGAAAGCGCACTTACAAAGCCCATTCAAAGCGGCTTCCCTAGTATATCAGCAGAAATTGGGCTTGTCAATGGGGTTTTGCCAAAAATTCGCCGCTTTTCCGCCTCAGCACGAGGCCAGAAGGGCCTCCAGGTCCTCTTGGGTGAAGGTTTCCACCCGGTCGCAGAAGCGGCAGGTCAGCTCCGCGCCGCCCTGCTCGGCGATCATGCTTCGCAGCTCCTCCCGGCCCAGGCTGACCAGGGCCCGTTCCATCCGGTCCCGGCTGCAATCGCAGCGGTAGGCGATGGGGCGCTTTTCCAGTACCTCCAGCTTCAGCCCGGGCAGGGCGGCCCGGAGCAGGGCCTCCGGGTCCGGGTCGGCCTTGAGGAGCTCCGTCACCGGCCCCGCCGCCCGGAGGGACGCCTCCAGCGCCTCCGCGGTCTCCTCCCCCGCGCCGGGGAGAAGCTGGAGAAGATAGCCCCCCGCCGCCAGCACGCTCTGGTCCCGGTCCACCAGCACCCCCAGGCCGCAGGCGGTGGGAATCTGCTCGCTCTCCACAAAGTAGAGGGCGATATCCTCGGCGATCTCCCCCCAGAGAAGGCCCACGCTGCCCACGTAGGGCTCCTTCATTCTCAGGTCCCGGATCACCGTCAGGGTGCCCTGGTTGCCCACGGCGGTTCCCACATCCAGCTTCCCGTCCTCCCGCAGGGGGATGTCCACGGCGGGGTTCTCCACGGCGCCCCGGACGTTGCCCTCGTGGTCCGAGACGGCCAGCAGCGTCCCCAGGGGGCCGCCGCCCTTGATTTGCAGGGTCAGGCTGGCCGCCTCCTCCTTCAGGGCATTGCCCATCAGGGAGGCCGCCGCCAGCATGCGGCCCAGGGCCGCCGTGGCCACGGGCAGGGTCTTGTGAATCTGCCGGGCCCGCTCCGTCAGGTCCCGGGTGGACACGGCGGAGACTTTGATGAGGCCATCCTGGGAGATGGCCCGGATTAACTGGTCGCTCATAGGTTCTCCTTTGCAGTGAAATCGGATCGCGGGACGGCCCCGGGTTCCGGGGGAACGGCCGGGGAAGCGCCGCCTGTTATGATGGAAGAGGCTCTCACCGGCACGCGAACTGCCAGCGGTCCTCGTTGGACGCCGGGGGATGGTCCGTCAGGTCCCCCGTCAGATAAATGAAAGAAAAGCCCGCCTCCCCCAGATACTTCCGAAGCTCCTCCTCGCTCCAGGCCCGCTCCCGGTGCTCCTCAAAGCTTCGGTCCCAGGCCCCGTCGGGGCGGAGGCGGAACAGGTCCACCTGATAGGTGCAGGTCTGCTTCTTTTCGGAGAAGAAGGTCCGCCAGACGCACAGGCTGTCCTCTGTCTCGTCCATGTAGAGCTGCCCGTCCATCCGATGGAGCTTGCAGGGGGTGTTCACATCGAAGAGGAACAGTCCCCCCGGCTTAAGCCACCGGCGGACGCGGCGGAAGGTCTCCCGCAGGTCCCGTTCCCGGGTGAGATAGTTCAGGGAGTCCAGAGTGGACACCACGGCGTCCACCGGCTGGGCCAGACGGAGCCTGGGCATGGCCTGATGGAGAAAAAGGGGCGGACGCTCCAGCTCCGCCGCCTTGGCCGCCGCCTGGGTCAGCATCTCCTCGGACCCGTCGGAGGCGATAACCGTGTAGCCCCGCTTCGCCAGGAGGCAGGCGATGGTCCCCGTGCCGCAGGCCAGGTCCAGAACCGTGCCCACGGGCACGCCGCTTTTTTGCAGCCGCCGGTCCAGGAAGGCTGCCCGGCGGCGGTAGGACCCGTCGGTCATCAGCCCGTCGTAGCTGGCGGCCAGGGCGCCGTAAGCGCTCACAGCGTCTTGTCCTTCATCCGGGCGAAGAGCTGGGCATAGGCCCCGGTGCCGTAGTTCAACGAGCGGTTCACCCGGCTGATGGTGGCGCTGGAGGCGCCGGTGCGTTCCAGAATGTCGTTGTAAATCATACCGTCGTCCAGCAAAGAGGCCACCTCAAAGCGCTGCTCCATGCTCCGCAGCTCCGCCACGGTGCAGAGGTCCTGGAAGAACTGATAGCATTCCTTTTCGTCCCGCAGCTGCAAAATGGCCCTGTACAGCTGGCCGCTCATTTCCTTCTTGCCGATTTTCACGCTGAGACCTCCTGTCGTTGTACTAAACACTGTAATTTTAACATTTCAGTTCGCGAAAGTAAAGGGGCGAAGATGAAAATTTTCCTCAACGAGGCAGTTGTCCATGCTCATCTGCTCATGTCCGCAGTGTAGTTTCCGTTGCGATTAGAATATCATGTTCAAACTTTTTATAATCAAACATCTACACTACCTCCCAATAGAGATTTGCCGCCTATAGCTATGGCATGGAAAGTGTAACACAACCGCGCGTTCAGGGCAACCAAACGAATAGAAAACTTTTTCCGAAATTAGTGAAATCACCAGTCGTTCAAAACATCAACACGAAAAGTAAAAGGGCCAAATTTCAAAAGCGCCTTCCGCCGTCCGCACCCTTCCCCCGCCTTCGGCATAGGCTGGAAAAAGATCAATCCGGGGAAAGGAGCGGTGGCTGTGGGAGAGGGTCTGAGGGAGCTTTGTACGGAGCCCTTCGCGGCGGAGCGGGAGTGGACGGTGGAGGGCGTGCCGGTGCTGTGGGCGTCGGCGCGGGCGCCCCAGCCGGAGCCGGCGGCGGACAGAACCTCCCGCCGGATCAAGCGTTTTTACCAATTGCAGTGCCGCTCCTTCCTCCGCTACTGCGAGCGCATCCTCCTCCCCCAGGCGGCGGCGGAGTACCGGGCGGCCCTGGCCGCCAGCGGGCCGCTTCCGGCCTTCCGGGCGGAGCTGGAGTACTGCGTCACCTATAATCAAGGGGGGCTTTGGAGCCTCTACACCCAGGTGCGGGAGTCCGTGGGACCGGGCCCCGCCCTTCTGACCCGCCGGGGGGACACCTGGGACCTGGCGGCGGGCTATCCCGTGCCCCTGGGGGACTTCTTCCCCGCCGGGACGGCCTGGAAAAAGAAGCTGCTGGCCCGGGCGGCGGAGGAAATCCAGCGCCGGGAGCGGGCCGGAGCGGGCCGCTGGCGGGAGGGCTGGCGGCGGGAGCTGCGGCGGCGGTTCAACCCCCAGAATTTCTATCTGACGGCGGAGGGGCTGGCGTACTTCTGGCCCATGTATGCCGTCGCCCCGGCGTCGGAGGGTGTGCCGGTGTTCCTGCTGCCCTACGAGGGAGCGGGGGCGGCGGATATGGAGGAGGCCCCCCGCGGGGAGGACCCCGGCCCGCCGGGGCCGGTGCGGTACGGCCGGTGACGCGGCCTTCTCCCCGATGGGATTCCCCGTTTGGACGGCAAAAAGACAGCCCCGGAGGGCTGTCTTTTCCTGCGCGGGCCGCCGCGCTCAGTTCAGATTGTCTTTGTTCCCGAAGTACTTCTTCGTCTCCGCGGCCACCACGCCGGACAGGGCGAAAAGGCCGATGAAGTTCGGGATGGCCATGAGACCGTTGAAGGTGTCCGCCACATCCCACACGAAGCTGAGGGGGGACACGCAGCCGACGACGACCACGGCGATGAAGATCACCTGGAACACCCGGACGGCCTTGTGCCCGAAGAGGTACTGCACGCAGCGGGTGCCGTACAGGGACCAGCCGAGGACGGTGGAGAAGGCGAAGAGGGCCAGGGCGATGGCCACAAACAGCGCCGCGAACTTCCCGCCGAAGACCGTGGCCAGGGTGGCGGTGATGACCTCGCTGCCGGGGCGGGTGTTGAACGCAATGTCCACGCCGCTGCAAATGATGGCCAGGGCCGTGAGGGAGCAGATGACAATGGTGTCCACAAACACCTCGAAGATGCCGTACAGGCCCTGGTTCACGGGACCCTTGGTGTCCGCTGCGGCGTGGGCGATGGCGGCGGAGCCGAGACCCGCCTCGTTGGAGAAGGCGCTGCGCCGCAGGCCCCAGATGATGGTCTGCTTCAGCACGATTCCGGAGGCGGCGCCGCCGATGGCCTGGGGCGTGAAGGCGCTGGAGAAGATCTTCACAAAGGCGTCGGGCACGTTGCCGATGTGGGCGAAGATGACCGCCAGGGCGAAGATGATATAGAAGACGCTCATGAAGGGGATCAGCTTCTCCGTCACCGCGCCGATGCGCTTGATGCCGCCCAGAAGGATGACGGCGATCAACAAAGCCAGAAGGATGCCCATGATCCACTTCAGGGCGGTTTCCACCCCGGCGGAGACCGCCGTGAACGCGGCGACCGCGCCGATGACGGAGCCGGTGATGCTGTTCACCTGGGACATGTTGCCGATGCCGAAGGAGGCCAGGATGGCGAAGACGGCGAAAAGACCCGCCAGCCACTTCCAGCCGCCGCCCAGGCCCTTGGAAATGTAGTACATGGGGCCGCCCACCCAGTCGCCCTTGGCGTCCCGCTCCCGGTACTTGATGGACAGGACGATCTCGGAGTACTTGGTCACCATGCCCACCAGCGCCGCCAGCCACAGCCAGAAAATGGCCCCGTAGCCGCCCATGGCGATGGCCTGGGTGGTGCCCACGATGTTGCCGGTGCCCACGGTGGCGGACAGAGCGGTGGTCACAGCCTGGAGCGGCGTCACCGCGCCGTGGCCCGCCTCCTGCTTCTGGAACATCTTGCCCACCGTGTTTTTCATGGCGTGGCCGAAGTGGCGGAACTGCACGCCGCCGTTGCGGATGGTCAGAAACAGACCGCCCGCAATGGCGCAGGGCAGAAAGGTGTACATCCACGCGAAGTCGTTCAGCGGCCCTGAGATGAAGGCCAGGATTTGATTGATGATTTCCATACGTTCCCTCCATGCTGTGAACCGGCACTGCGGAGGCGGGCCCCGGAAACACAAAAAGCGGGACCGCCCGGCGCGGCCCCGCAAAAAGCAATATCCCCCCGGCGGACACACTCCGCCGGAAAACATTCCTCTCTGTCCTTTTACCTGAGAGATTCGGCGGTTTCCCGCCTTGCACCTTCGGTCCCCGTTTCCGGGCTTCTCCAGAGCCACATCCATTCCCGGTCCTCGTGCCTGAGAGTTTCGCTCCGTCGGCAGGCCTGCGCCGTTTCTCCGGGAATTTCCTATGCCGTTATTCAAATTGTAGATTTACCTTACCATGCTCCGGCGGGGTTGTCAATCGTGTATTTCCACAAAATGTCCGCAAAGCGGAGACGAATATTCGCCAACGGCGAACCTTGCGGGGCGCTCGCGGGCGGGCTGTTCCAAACGAAAGGAACCCCGAAGGGGTTCCTTTCCCGGCATTTTCGAAAATACAGGTTCTTCTCACAGCTCCCGGACGGAGACCACGCCGGCGGTGGCGCAGATCTCCTGCTGGAGCTGATCCACGTCCAGACCCTTGTGAAGCCGCAGGGCGAAGATGGCGCAGGCGTTGTGCTGCTCGTTGGACTGGGAGTGAATGATGCCCATGTTAAGGATTTTCAGCCCGTGCTCCCGGAACTCCTGGAGGAGGATGTCCATGGTCTTGTTGTCGCTGTACTCCACGTAAAGGTTGACCTCCGGGGCGTTTTTCAGCATCCGGTACTCCACCCGGGAGAAGAACAGCTCCGCGATGAGGATCAGGAATGTGGCGAAGAGGCCCCCCTCGTAAAAGCCGCCGCCCAGGGCCAGACCGATGATGGCCGCCGCCCAGAGGCCCGCGGCGGTGGTCAGCCCCTTCACCCGCTGGCGGCGGGTGACGATGATGGTGCCCGCGCCGATGAAGCCGATGCCCGCCACCACCTGAGCGCCCAGGCGGGCCATGTCGGTGTACTGGCCCAGGAACAGATAGAGATACTGGCTGGTCAGCGTGGTCATGGCCGCGCCCAGGCAGATGAGGATGTGGGTGCGGAAGCCCGCCGGGCGGCGCTTGTACTCCCGCTCGATGCCGATGACGCCGCCGCAGATCACCGCCAGAGTCATGCGCAGGGCCACGGACGCAATGCTCACATCCCGCAGCCCGTCAAAAATAGACAGCATGTTGCCTTCCCTCCTTCTTGACAGGTCAAGTGTCCTTGACGATGTAAACGCTCTCCAGCTCCGAGATGGTGGCCAGAATCTTGGCGTGGGTGCCCTTCTGGTTCATCCGCAGGGAGAAAATGGCGTTGGGGTGCTGGGAGAGGGTCTGCTTGCCGTGATCCACCTCCACCTCGTAGATCGTCACGTCCTGGGCCTTGATGCGCCCGATGATCTCCGATACGTTGTCCAGGGACTGAAACTCCACATAGATGTTCATGTTCCGGGCGTTCTCGATGACATAGAGCTCCACCGTGGGCAGGATGTGCACCGCCACAAAAATCAGCAAAAAGGCCAGGCCCACGCACTCGTAGAACCCCGCGCCTACCGCCAGCCCCATGCAGGCCGAGGCCCAGAGGCCCGCAGCGGTGGTCAGGCCCTTCACCTTCTGCTGACCCGTTACCAGGATGGTGCCCGCGCCCAAAAAGCCGATGCCGTTGATGACCTGGGCGCCGAAGCGGCTGACGTCGGTGCGGATGCCGATCTCCGCCGCCTTCTGTGCCCACGCGTGGGCCAGCATATAGGATTCATACTGACTCAGCAGCATGGTCAGCGCCGCCGCCATGCACACCAGCATGTACGTGCGGAAGCCCGCCGGGCGGTGCTTTCTGGCCCGCTCCAGGCCGATCATGCCGCCGCAGAACATGGCCAGAGTCAGCCGCAGCAGCACGGAGGCCGTGTTGATCTCCCGCAGGTAATCCAGTCCTTGTAACACGAAATCCGCTCCCCTCTCTCGCTCTCTCAAACGCCGCCCGCAGGCGGGTGAAATAAAGGAAGAACCGGCGCTGGCCGCTTCTTCCGTAACCGATATAAAAATGCGTCGGAAAACGTTTGCGCTGGGTTATTCGTATTATAAACAGCTCCGACGGGTTTTGTCAACGTTTTCTGGCGCGCCAAATGGGTTTTCGGTGGGTTTGACAAATAGAAAGGCGGGTTTTTGGCATTTTGCCGACAGACAAAAGGCGGGCGGAAAACCGCCCGCATGTAAACGCGGTCCCCGGCTTACCGGATGACGGTAAAATACAGCCACAGGCCGAAGGGGACGAGGATTTGCAGAGCCAGGATGACGGGCACGCCGAATTGAAAGACCCTGTGACGCGTCTTGTGGTGAAAGACCCGCATGCCCAGCAGGGCTCCCACGCTGCCCCCTGCCGCCGCCAGGAGCAGCAGGTTCTTCTCGGGGATACGGCGGACCGCTTCGTTTTTTTCCTTCCGCTTGGCCTTCCACTTGTCCACGCCGAAGGCGAAGAAGGCGGCGAGGTTGATCAGCACCAGCCAGCAGGCCAGAAGGACCCAGGGAGAACCCATGACGGCCCAGAGGAAATCGTCGTGCGCCTCGGGCAGGAACTGCGTTTTTCCACGGGACGCGGCGGAGAGGGGGGTGATGTTCATAGGGATACCTCGTTTCAAATATGGGGGCCGGGGGAGTTGGAGGGTGGGCGGGGGCTGGAGAGGAAACGGGCGATTGGAAATCGCCTCTGCGGAGGCCGCCCCCATAAAAACCGGGGTTTGCAAAAAACGGACCGGCTGATCATCAGCCGGTCCATTTTAACACAGGTTTCAGTTCTTGGCAAGAGCCGCCAGCTCCACCGCCGTTTTGGCGGCCAGGCGCGCGTTGTTGAACACCAGCTGGATGTTGCTGTCCAGAGAGCTGCCGCCGGTGAGGTCCTTGATCTTGGCCAGCAGGAAGGGGGTGGTCTCCTTGCCGTGGATGCCCTGGGCCTTGGCCTCGGCCACGGCGTCGCTGATCGCCTTGCTGATCACATCCGCATCCATGGAGTACTCCTCGGGAATGGGGTTGGCCACCAGCATGCCGCCGCCCAGGCCGCAGTCCTGCTTGACGTAGAAAATCTTGGCCAGGTCCGCGGGGGTGTCGATGCGGTAGTCCACGGCGAAGCCGCTCTTGCGGGTGTAGAAGGCGGGAAGCTCCTCGGTGCCGTAGCCGATGACGGGCACGCCGTGGGTTTCCAGATACTCCAGGGTGAGGCCCAGGTCCAGGATGGACTTGGCTCCGGCGCAGACCACCATGACGGGGGTGCGGGCCAGCTCTTCCAGGTCGGCGGAGATGTCCATGGTGGTCTCGGCGCCCCGGTGGACGCCGCCGATGCCGCCGGTGGCGAAGACGGAGATGCCCGCCATGTGGGCGATAATCATGGTAGTGGTGACGGTGGTGGCGCCGTCCTTCCCCTGGGCCACGAGGACGGGCAGATCCCGGCGGCTGGCCTTGGCCACGGCGGAGCCGGCCTTACCCAGGTGATCGATCTCCTCGGGAGAGAGGCCGGCCTTCAGCCGGCCGCCCAGCACGGCGATGGTGGCGGGGACGGCCCCGTTCTCCCGGATGATGGACTCCACCTTCAAGGCGGTTTCCACGTTCTGGGGATAGGGCATGCCGTGGGAGATGATGGTGGACTCCAGGGCCACCACGGGCTTTCCGGCGGCCAGGGCTTCCTTGACTTCGGGGGCGATGTCCAGATACTTGTTCATGTTCATGATGAAAACCTCCAAATATATAAATTGAGACGGATGAACGGGTTGTCAGGCGGGGCCCATGCGCTCCCGCAGGGCCTCTTCACTCATGGCGGGGTTAATGGTCTCCCGGCTCTCCATGGCGATGGAGGAGGCGGCCAGACCGGCCCGGGCGGTGTCCTCCAGATCGGTGCCCTGGAGATAGGCCCAGGCGATGGCGGACATAAAGGCGTCGCCGCAGCCGGTGGCGTTGACCAGCTCCGCCGGGAGGCAGGGAATCTGCGCCTGCCCGTTGTGGTCGGCGGCGAAGACGCCGTCCGCCCCCAGGGAGATGAACACCCGGCGCAGGCCGGTGTCCAGCAGGGCGGCGGCGGCGCGGCGCAGGCTGTCTTCGTCCGTAATGGGCACGCCGGAGAGGAGCTCCGCCTCCAGGCGGTTGGGCTTCAGGGTGTGGAGCTTTCCCAGGACGGGCCGGAGCTTCCCGGCCTTGGCGGTGGAAACCGGGTCCGCAAAGAGGGGGGCGGCGCAGTTTTCCGCCAGCCAGGCGATGCTCTCGGCGGGGATGTTGGTGTCCAGCACCACCACCTGGCTGCCGTCCAGAAGCTTGCGCCGCTGAGCCAGAACCTGGGGCGTGAGATGCTCGTAGATCTCCATGTCGCTGACGGCGAGGGCCATGTCGCCCTGCTGGTCGTTGATAAAAAGATAGGTCGAGGTCCGCCCGCCGGGGATGACGGGGGACTGGGAGATGTCGATGCCCAGCTCGCCGCAGCTGGCGGCCAGCTTCTGGGCGTTGAGATCGTCCCCGAAGGCGGTGAGCAGCCGCACGTCCAGCCCCAGCAGGGCCATGTTGTGGGCGATGTTCCGTCCCACGCCCCCCAGGGAGGAGTGGACCGTTCCGGGGTTGGAGTCCCGGGCCACCAGCGCCGCCGCCGGGCGGCCCCCGATGTCCACGTTGACGCCTCCCACCACCGTGACATAGGGGGCGGTCTGAACGATGTAGCCCTTGCCGGTGATATAGCCTTTCTTCATCAGGTTGGAAATATGCACAGCGACGGAGGAGCGGGTGATTCCCGCCTTGTCCGCCAGCTCCTTCTGGGAGATGAGGGGGTTTTCCTCGATCCAGTTGAGCAGCTGCCGTTCCCGCTTGGTCATGGTCCACCTCCGTATAAGCAAAAATTTAATCTTCTAATCTAATGCTTATTATAAACGTTCGTTTTGCAGATGTCAAGGGGGATTCCGAAAAAATTTCACGGGCGGTCTATCGGTAGAAGGGCGGGCCCGGGAAACAAGCGGCAAGCTGCCGTCCGTCTGCCAAGGCGGGAACCGTCCAACATCCCAGCCACAAAAACGGCCAAGACAGCGGCAGCGGAAAGAGGAGCGCGTCGATTCGATATTCGACGCCCACCATCCATCCCCCCACGGGAACCAATGGTCCGCCCCCCGCTGGACGAAGTCCCCCCTTTGGGCTATACTAAAGCGCAGAAAGGAGGCGGGAGCCATAAAAATCGAAGTGGAGCTGGACGAGGCGCAGCGGGAGCTGCTGGTAAAAATCCTGTCCCCGGGCAAGACGCCGGAGCTGGCGGCTCTCCTGTCCCGGCTGGAGGAGCCGGAGCGCCTGGCGGGCTTTCGGGACGGGACGGCCGCGCCGCTGAACCCGGAGGAGATTCTCCGCTTCTACGGCGAGGACAAGGAGGTCCGGGCCCAGACCCTGGACGGGGCGGTCTACACCGTCCGTCTCCGGCTGTACGAGCTGGAGGACCGCCTGGAGAAGCACACCTTCGTCCGGGTGTCCCACTCGGAGATCGTCAACTGGAAGCGGGTGACGGCCCTGGACCTGAGCCTTTCCGGGACCATCCGGGTGACTTTGACCGGCGGCGTGACCACCTACGTCTCCCGGCGGTATGTGAAGAAGATCAAGGAGGTGCTGGGGATATGAGCGAGGAGATCAGCGTCCGGCGGGAGTTCTTCCGGCGGGCAAGGACGGGCTTTCCCTGGGGAGCGGTTTTGGTCTATCTGGTATTTGTGGCGGGAAACGCCTTCTCCGTCCCGGCCCCCTCGGGAGGGGCCCTGCTGGTGGTGTCCGAAGAGATGGCGGAGGCCTGCGGGAGCCCGGTGACGGCGGCGCTGATTCAGCTGCTCTGGTCCGGACTTCTGGGGGCGGCGCTGAGCACCATGGAAGTTCCATTCCTCCTGGAGCGGCGGACGCTCCTCTGGTCCGCCGTCCACTTCCTGGCCACGGCGGCGGTCTTTTCTCTGGCGGGGCGGCGGTGCCGGTGGTTTCCCTATCGGGGCGCCTGGCTGTGCTTGCTGGGGCTGCTGCTGCTGGCGTATGTGCTGAAATGGTCCGTCCGCTTTCTGGAGTGGCAGGCGGACCTGCGGGCCATCCGGAAATCCGCGGGCCTGCCGGAGGCGGAGCCGCCCTGGAAGACGCTGGCCCCCTATCTTCTGCTGGCGGCGGCGGTGGAGCTGCTGCTGCCCCCGGCGCTGATGCTGGCGGACGCCCGGGATTTCCCGGTGCTGACGGGGATTTTTTATCCCTTTTTCATCCTGCCCCTGTTCTGCTTTTTCAGCGCCTGCCCCCTGGCCGCCCGCCTCCGGCGCTGGTGGCCGGTCTATCCGGCGTTTTGCATGGTGTTCACCCTTCCCGGCGTATTCCTTATTTACAACAGCTCAGCCCTGTTCTTCACCGGTTTGGCGGGCGCCGCCGCCCTGGCGGGGGGAGCGCTGGGCGCGGTTCTTCGGAAGCTGAAAAAAGTGGAATGATCCTGGAACAAAGCCGCCTCCCCTGCCGTCTAAACAGGCAGAGGAGGCGGTTTTATGAAACACTGGAAATGTATATTGGTGCTGGCGCTGGTCCTGTGCCTGCTGTCCGGCTGCGGACACGCCCCGGCGGAAACGGCGGCGGCCCCCGCCGGGACGGCGGTTAGGACCCTGGAGGAGGAGCCCGCCTCCGGCGGCGGGGAGAATCCGGGAGAAGGCGGAAAGCCCGCCCCCTCCCTGGCGGAGGACGAGGAGCCTGCGGTGCTCTTCTGCCGAATTGTGGACGGGGCGGAGGACGGGAATCTGCTCCTGGCGGAGCTGGACGGGGGACTGTACGGCGGAACCGGCGTGTACCGGCTGAACGTGGAAAACATCCCGGTGACCCTGGACGGCGCGGCGGCGGAGCCTGCGGTTCTGGAGGACGGAATGCCCGTGGAGGTGTCCTTTAACGGCGGCGTGCTGGAGAGCTTCCCCGCCCAGTTTGGGGAGGTTTACGGCGTGTCGGCCTGGAGCCGGGGCCAGGGGCGAAACGGCATGGGGACCGCCTACGACCTCTGCGGGCTGTATCTCCAGGTGCTGGACGACCTGTGGAACAAGGACCTGGGACTGAATGAGGACATCTCCATCGCGGGACTGGACCTGAGCCGGGCCCCCGGCGGGCTGACGGAGAGCGAAACGTCCGCCCTGGCCTGGCGCTTCGGCGAACTGCACGGCGTGGAGGTGGTCACAGGGACCTTCCAGGAGCTGAAGGAGCAGGGCTATTTCCAGGAAAAGACCATCCAACACACGGACGGCGCACAGCAGAAGGAGACCGTGGCGGGACCGGCGTTTTACGAGTGGGAGGACGGATGCCTGTTCTCCATCGAGTCCAACGAGGAGCACGAGGGGGAGACATACTCTCTGCCGGTCCTGTTCTTCAACGCGGAGAAGTGGCGGTCGCCCCTGGGAGCGTACTGCTTTTATGACTGCTCCGCCGGGTGGGGAGAGGCCACGGCATGGAACGGATACAGCGTAGGCAGCGAGATAATTTCATAAAGAGGAGGAACGGCGATGAAGCGGTTTTGTCTGTTTGCCTGCGCTGCGCTTTTGCTGCTGGCGGCCTGCGCCGCCCCGGCGGCGGAGCCGGAGACGACGGAGGGACGCGCCCTGACTGCGTGGAATGAGGAGGGGAATATCCGGACCCTGCTGGTGACAGAGGACGGGGAACCCATCGTTTTGACAACGGAGGTCTGCGACGCGTTTTGCGACTGGAACAACGGAGACCGGGTCCGGGTCACCCACGACGGCGTCTCCACGGTTTTCCCCCCTCAAACGGAGGCCCTTGACTGGAAGCGCCTGGAGGAGGGCGCGCTGGCGGACATCCCGGAGGAGACCCTGGAGCGGCTGGAGGAGCTGGGCTGGACCTTTTGCGCCCACTGCCTCCTGCCGGCGGAGCCCCAGACGGTGGAGAACCCGGTGACGGGCTACTGCGGCAACACGGTGACGGAGGTGACGCTGGACGGGGAAACCTGGTCCTTCTGGGGCGGAGACTCCGTGACTCTGACGGACATCGTCATCAACCTGGCCTACGACCCGGAGGCGGTTTGCCGCTGCCTCCCCGAGTTCATGGTGGACACGGAGTTTGGGGACGGCTACGGCGTGAACCTGACGGAGAACTACGTCCGCTGCGAGGCGGGTCAGGCGCTCCTGACCGCGGAGCAGACAGAAATGATTCGGGATATCCTGGACCGGAACTGTAAATAAGCAGGGGAGGGGGCGGAGCCCCCTCCCCTGCTGTATCCCGCCGGAGGTCTGCTGTTTAACCATTCCAATCCACGTCGTAGGTTCGCTCCACAGCAAACTTGTTGAGATAACCTGTGGAAATATCAAAGTTCAGGTCGTACTTATACTCTAATCCATAGTGCAGCCACATAACCTCGTTTCCGGTCCAGCCGGGATACTTCTCCGCGGCCTTTTCCTGGGTCAACTCCGTGATTGGCACTCCGTCAAAGGAAATTGTCTCAAGAGCGCTTTTATCGTCCTCGGCAGCCATAGTCAGCTCCAGCCGGGCGATTACCGCCTGCCCCAGAGAAACTTCCTCCTCGTCCGTCGCAAAGGAAATCGCAAAACGCATATTGTCGGTCACTTTGATGCTGCCGCCGGTGTAGTAGGAATTCGCTTCCAGTTGAGTGGCAGGGTCTACGGTAATCCGATGATAGCTCTCGTCTACCCAAGACACATCGAATCCCTCATCCAGCAGAGTCTGGACCGTGGTCTCCCCCACCCGGACCTCTTTACCGTTTATACTGATGGGCAGCAGAACATCATCACCGCCGCCCCCCTGACTGCTTTCGCCGTCATCTTTACCGCAAGCGGACAAAAACAGCATGAACACCGCCAAGAACAGGCAGAGCCGAGAACGGGTTTTTTTCGTATTCATGTTTCGTCAAACTCCTTTTCGTTTTCCCGCCACAGGGTTTTAGCCTTTGGACAGTGCCGGTCAATCAACCCTTTTGCCGTTTGAAACTGTTCCCAACTGGTCAGATACAGCCGCTCGGACCGTTCCTTGGCGGAACCGGCATCCTTCCGATAGTCAACGGTCAGGGAGATTCCGGCGCCGACCTTCTGGCGCACACGGGTGTTTCCAACCTTGTAGTAAAGCCGGGTTTTCTCCTCCCGCACGCCCAGCGCTTTCATATCCGATACCCGGTAGATATGGCAGACACCCCGAAAATAGAGCCAGAAATCCGGCCCTATCAGCAGCCGGGCGGGGAAGCTATCCTCAATCGTGTTGAGAAAATCTGCCCTCCCAAAGTTCTGCCGGACGAAAGCCTCCTGATCGGAGGGTGAAAGAATCGAAAGGGCTTTCTCAAACTGTTTCCGCGCATTCTTCATCGTGTTGGCCCGACTGGTAAGCAGCACGCACAGCCAGATAAACGCTGCAATGCCTATTCCAATAAGAAGATGCACCCGCAGTACATAGGCCAGGTCATACCCTGCGCCAAAACCCAAAGCCACCATGCCGGCCGCCGCCGCCGCCATCCAGATATAGTACATTCTCCGCTGTTTGCCCCGGAAAGACTTCCATACCGGCTCGAAATCCCGGAACTCCCTATCCAGCCACTCCCGCAGCGTTTCGCTCATAACAGCCCATCCTTTCCATGACAAACCGGCAGGAGAAATGGGCCCATGCCTTGCTCCAAGCAAAGGAAAGCGATCATTTCTTTATCTGCCTTCCTCCCTGCTGAGTGCCAGTGTCACTCGTACAGGGCCGCAGGATGTTGGTAGCGCCTTGCGGCCTGCCGCTTTTGTGTCTCCGGGATTATTTTACTCTATCCCAGAAAAAATTACAATAGCCTTGTCCTCGGAATATGGAGGAAACCGGTATCTCCGTTTGCCGGCACAGCTTGGATTTGTCAGCCGTTGTGAAGGGGTTTTTGATTCCTGCAATTCCATCACATTCGGCTGACTTAACAAAAATTAAGGAGGGGACTTCTTTGCGAAGTCCCCTCCTCTCGGAAAGAGCTTTTTTACAAGGGCAAGCCTGCGCTTAGAAATCAGCGCTGCCCACGGTGCGGGGATGGGGCAGCACGTCCCGGATGTTGGAAACGCCCGTGAGGTACATCACCAGCCGCTCGAACCCCAGGCCGAAGCCCGCGTGACGGCAGGTTCCGTAGCGCCGCAGGTCGCAGTACCACCAGTAGCTCTCCGGGTCCATGTTCAGCTCCTTGATCCGGGCTTCCAGAATGTCCAGCCGCTCCTCGCGCTGGCTGCCGCCGATGATCTCGCCGATGCCGGGGACCAGACAGTCCGCCGCAGCCACGGTCTTGCCGTCGTCGTTCAGGCGCATGTAGAACGCCTTGATTTCCTTGGGATAGTCCGTGACGAACACCGGGCGTTTGAAAACCTGCTCGGTGAGATAGCGCTCGTGCTCCGTCTGAAGGTCGCAGCCCCAGAAGACCTTATAGTCGAACTGGTCGTTGTGCTTTTCCAGAATCTCCACCGCCTCGGTGTAGCTCACCCGGCCGAAGTCGGAGGAGGCCACATGCTCCAGCCGCTCCTTCAGGCCCTTGTCCACGAAGGAGTTGAAGAAGTCGATCTCGTCGGGGCAGCGCTGGCAGACCTGCCGGATGACGGATTTTATCATCGCCTCGGCAATGTCCATGTCCCCCGCCAGATCGCAGAAGGCCATCTCCGGCTCGATCATCCAGAATTCGGCGGCGTGGCGGGCGGTGTTGGAGTTCTCCGCCCGGAAGGTGGGGCCGAAGGTGTACACGTCGCCAAAGGCCATGGCGAAGTTCTCCGCGTTCAGCTGGCCGGAGACGGTGAGGTTGGCGGGCTTGCCGAAGAAGTCCTGGGAGAAGTCGATGCTTCCGTCCTCCGTCCGGGGCGGGTTCCCGGCGTCCAGGGTGGTGACCCGGAACATCTCCCCCGCGCCCTCGCAGTCGCTGGCGGTGATAATGGGGGTGTGGACATAGACGAAGCCCCGGCTCTGGAAGAACTCGTGAATGGCGAAGGCGGCGGCGCTCCGCACCCGGAAGGCGGCGGAGAACAGGTTTGTCCGGGGCCGCAGGTGCTGGATGGTCCGGAGAAAGTCCACGCTGTGCCGCTTTTTCTGAAGAGGATAGTCGGGGGTGGAGGGGCCCTCCACCTCAATGCGGGAGGCCTTCAGCTCCAGGGGCTGCTTGGCCTCGGGGGTGAGGACCACCGTGCCGGTGACGATCAGCGCCGCGCCTACGTTCTGGGCGGCGACATCCTTGTAATTTTCCAGGGCTCCGGCCTCCATGACCACCTGGAGGTTTTTCAGGCACGAGCCGTCGTTCAGCTCGATGAAGGCGAAGTTTTTCATGTCCCGAATCGTCCGGGCCCAGCCGCCCACGGTGACGGTCTGGCCGTCCAGGGACTGCTTGCCGGCAAAAATAGCCGCGATTTTCGTGTAGCTCATGGCGATCACCTGATTCCTATTCTTTCATAATGGATGATACATTATATCATAAATTTTCGCTTTTGCAAGAGGCGTTCTCTGCCGGCAGGGGGCCGGTTCCGCCGTAAAAAACGGAGAGGCCCCCGGCCTCCCCGCTTTTTCGCCCTTTTTATTGATACCGGTACTGCATGCCCGTATACTGCTCGATGCAGCTGAAAAACAGGTCCCGGTTCCGGAACTCCAGCAGTTTACAGTCCTCCTCCTCATGGAAGGATACGATGCGGCGGCGGGTGTCAATCCAGACGCGCCACAGGTTCGGGGCGGTGTTTGTTTGCTCCATAGGGAGGCTCCTTTCACAAAAAATCTTGAGACCGTCCTTGATGCCGTCATTATATAAGACGATCGAGGGGGCGGCTTTGTTTCATCAATTTGAAAAAAATTTGAATTTTTTTTGAAGGGGCCCTCTAGGCATCCCCCGCCTCCTGGGCCTCCATCTCCGCCGCCACGTCCTCCAGCAGGGACTCCCAGGCGGCGGGATGCTCCACATAATAGAGGGGGCAGAGCTTTCCCGTCACGTCGTAGTGCCGGATCACGTCCTCCGCCGGGTCCAGGCGAAGGGCCCGGCACAGCCACGCCGTCAGCTCCACCGCCCGTCGGTAGGACGCGGGGGCGTACTCCCCCGTCTCATCCGGATGGCAGACCTCGATGGAAACCGTGTCGCCGTTTCGGGTGTTGGAGGCGTAGGCGATCTCCGTCAGGGGGACGCACTGGACCACCTCCCCCTCCAATCCCACGATGAAGTGGCTGGAGGCGTAAGTCCCCGCCTCCCCGGAGGACAGGGAGGCAAAGTAGTTCCGGTTGGCCTGGGCGGAGGTGGCGGGGTTGCCCACGTAGTGCAGGACTACGCCGTTAACCCGCTTCAGGGGGTCCCCGGGGCGGGACCAGGGGTTCACGGGGAGAAAGTCCCTGGTTATGTAAGCGGGAATCTGTTCCTCCGCCTCCGCCGGGGAGGGCCGGCGGGACAGCCGGACGGCGGCGGTTATGAGAACCGCCGCCGCCAGCAGCCCGAGAATTGCCCAGAGCCGGACAAGCCGGAGGGATTCCTCTGCCCGTGTTCTGCGGCTTCTTCTCCCCATGGATCAGAACGCCTCCTTGAAATAGGCCGAGGTGTCGGCGGGGAAGGAGTAGGAGTCCGCATAGCCGTAGATGTCCTCTCCTTCCGCCGTTTTCTGCATGGCGGACTTCTCCGCCTGGGTCAGCAGCTTATACCCCTGGTTCAGGATGCCCAGGTCCTCCAGCGTCTGGAGGGTCTCGGTGCAGTAGGCGGACAGGCCGATGGACACAATGTCGCTGTAGGTGTAACTCTTCGAGGGGCTGGGGTCGTTCGACGTGGTGAGACCGTAATACAGCTGGAGCTCGCCGGTATAGGCGGCGGAGGCGTAGTCCTCATAGGCGGGGAGGAACAGCGTCTTTCCGAAGTGCCCGGCCTGGATGTCCCGGCGGACGGCCTCCTCCACCGCTTGGGCCTGCTCAGGCGTCAGGTCCAGATTGACCGTCTCCTGGTCCGCCGGGCTGTAGAGGCCGGCGAGATACCCGCCGGTGAGCCGGGCGGAGGTAATATAGTTGTCCTCCGCGGGAGTTACCCGGTCAAAGATGCTGTGCTCCTGGATGTCCGGGTCCGACGCCAGGGCGGCCACCATCTGGGTGATCTCCTCGTTCGCGGAGAGGGGGAAGTGGTAATAGCGGTGAACGGGACGGTCCTCCTGGAAGCGATAGGTCAGGTTGAAGTAGATATATGCCTCGCCGTCCGATTCCTGCTTCCGGTCCAGCTCGTCCGCCTGCTCCGTTATGAGGATGGCGGCGTCCAGAACCTTCTGCATGGCGGCGGGGTCCGACAGCGTGGCGCCGGCCCCCCGGCCATAGACGCCGTGGAAGTTGACGGTCACCTCCGTGATGTCCCCGGTCCCGGGGACCCAGGTCTCCACGCCGAAGGGGTCGGCGGCGATGACGCAGCAGACGGCTGCGGCGGCAATTGCCGTCCCCGCCGCGCCCTTGAGGCTGCCCCGGAAGACGGACAGGGACTTTGCCAGCAGCATGGAGGCGGCGTAGTAGCCCACGATTCCGGCAATGGCCATGCACACGGCCATGGAAACCGGGTTGGCGCACTCGCCCTTCTGGAAGAAGTCCTGGCAGAAAAGGCTGTACAGCAGCGTCCCTCCGGCCGCCGCCGCGCAGAGGGCCACGCCGTAACGGAAGATGGGCTTCATCCACTCCACGGCCACCACGTCCCCGGCGCTCTCGCTCCTGCGGCGGCGGTACAGGGCCCAGGCGCAGGCCAGGAGCACCACGCCCACCAGGGCGTACGCGGCGATGAGCCAGCCGCCCGTCAGTTTGACCCACAGCAGATTTCCGTTATCAATCCAGCCGCCGGCGGTGACAATCTGCTCATATTGGCCGCTGACGCGCACGTGCTCCACCAGGTGGATGGTGGGGCTCAGGAAGGACGCCACGCCCCGGTAGGTCTCGTCCACGCCGAAGTAGAAGAGGTTCATCAGGAAGGTAATCAGCCACTCGGCGAGGAAGCCCAGGAAGTGGAAAACGAAGTAGAGCGCCGCGAAGGCGAAGGGGTTGCCGGTGACGAAGACCACCGCCGTGGCCGCGGCGAAGTAGAAGAACGTGTTTCCCAAAACGCCCAGGACGGTCACCAGGACCCCCACGGGCTCGAAGAGCCCCGCCGCCAGGGAGATGAGCACCGTCAGCCCGCCCACCACGGCGTAGGGAATCAGCATCATGGCCAGGCCGGAGAGGAAGCTGGTGGCGAAGAGGCCCTTGCGGGTGATGGGCAGAGAGTGGTAGAGCCCCACGCTCCGGGCGTTGTACAGCCAGCCCCACACCGCCAGCGCGCAGAGGGCGGCGTAAAACAGGGAGAGGATGGGCACCCCATAGGACAGGGCCGCGTAGTAAAGCCGCGTGACCTCCAGTCCGTGCCCGGCGGAGGAGCGGAAGCCCTCCTCAATCAGGACCATCGTCAGATACAGGGGAACCAGAGCCCCCAGGGCGGACACGCCGCCCCACAGAGGCCAGAACCGGGCGAGATTCTTCTTGAACAGCGTGGGGTTAAAATACGATGTCTTTAACGGCATAGTTGGCCCCTCCTAACTCATAGATGAAAATTTCCTCCAGCGTCAGCGGCACCGCGTCCACCAGCATGGGGGCATAGGTCGCCATGCGGTTTGCCGCCTCCTCCGCGTTCATGCGCATGATGAGGGTGTGAATGCGCCCCACCTGGGAGGCGTGCAGCACCGGCAGATCCTCCGGCACGCCGCCGCCGTCCTGAAAGACCACCTGGAGCTTCACCATGTTGTCCTGGAGCTGGGCCAGGGACCGCTCCAGCAGCACCTTTCCGTGGTCCAGAATGCCCACGTGGTCGCAGACGTCCTCCAGCTCCCGGAGGTTGTGGGAGGAGACCAGCACCGTGGTTCCCCGCTGGCTGACATCCCCCAGCACCAGGGACCACACCTGCCGCCGCATGACGGGGTCCAGGCCGTCCACCGGCTCATCCAAAACCAGATAGTCCGGCATGGCGCTGAGGGCCAGCCAGAAGGCGGCCTGCTTCTGCATGCCCTTGCTGAGGCGGCGGAGAAGGCGCTTCTCGTCAATGTCGAAGACCCCCTTCAGCTTCTCATAGCGTTCCATGGAGAAGCGGGGATAGAAGCCCCGGTAGAACCGGCACATGTCCCGGATGCTGGCCTGGGGAAAATAGTACCAGTCGTCGGCGATGGCGGCGATTCGGGCCTTCAGGCCCTGGTTCTCCCAGACGGGGGAACCGTCGACGGCAAGCTCGCCCTCGTCCTGGCGGTAGATGCCGGTGAGGCAGCGGATCAGGGTGGACTTCCCCGCGCCGTTGGGGCCCACCAGACCGTACACGCTCCCGGCGGGGACGGACAGGGTCACGCCGTCCAGGGCGGCGAAGCCGTCGAAGCGCTTGACGGCGTTGGAGATTTGAATCATATCGTTTCCTCCTTCCGCCCCCCGGCGGGGGCCCCGCCGGACGGCTCTTCCGCAAGAAGAGCCGTCAGCTCCTCCTGGCTGACGCCGAGATACCGAAGCTCCGCCAGGAGCTCCCGGGTCTTCTCCCAGAGCTCCCGGCGGCGGGCCTCCCCGGCGCCGTGGTCCCCGGTGGCAAAGCTGCCCTTGCCGGGGACGGAATAAATGTAGCCCTCGCCCTCCAGCTCGTTATACGCCCGCTGGATGGTGTTGGGGTTGATGGAGAGCTGGGTCGCCAGGGACCGGACCGACGGGAGTTTTTCATCTGTGCCGATGGCCCCGGAGACGATCAGCTTGCGGAGCCCGTCCTTGATCTGCTCGTAGATGGGGCGGGAGTCCCGGTAATTGAGGCTGATCACCGCATACCTTCCCTTCCGCGGCGGTGCTCGCCGCTGCTGTATTGGTGAACTGTATTAACTGTACTAATGAAATTAACACAGTTTGAAGGGTTTGTCAAGGGCTGTTCGTGATTTTGGTTCGGGGGAGGGAAAAATTTTCTTCCTGTTGCCGGGAAAATCATGAATTGGGCCTTTACAATGGGAAAACCCTATGATATAGTAACTAAGTCCGCCAGTCAGGCGGAAAACCTGCCCCGGAGCTTTGTCCCGAGGAGCTTCACCGGCCCGGCGCACAGCCCCGCGGGGAATCTTTTTGAAAGGTGGAACCACACAATGCTGAGAAAAGAGCAGAAGAGCGCCATCATCGACGCCAACCGCACCCATGAGACCGACACCGGATCTCCGGAGGTCCAGATTGCCATCCTCACCGAGCGCATCAATGTCCTTACCGAGCATATGCGCCAGAACCCCCAGGACAAGCACTCCAACCGGGGTCTTCTGAAGATGGTCGGCAAGCGCCGCAGCCTCCTGGACTATCTCCAGAAGAAGGATGTGGAACGGTACCGCGCCCTCATTGCCAAGCTGGGCATCCGTAAGTAAGACGCGAACAGGGCGGCGGGATTACGCCGCCCTTTTCCGCTTCCCCTCCACCCCATGCGGGAGTCCGCTTTTTGTGTTTGAAAGACCGTCTGGCGGGGACCGGACGGCCTTTCAAATACGAAAAGGACCGCTCCCGCGCGACAACAAACGAAAAGGAGCGCATCTATGTCTACTATCATCACCCAGAGACAGTTCCCCCAATACCGCAAGTACGAGATGACCCTGGCGGGCCGCCCCCTGACCCTGGAGGTCGGGAAGCTGGCGGAACTGGCCAATGCCGCCGTCATGGTGGGCTATGGCGACACCCGGGTCCTGGTCTGCGCCACGGCCTCCGCCCGCCCCCGGGACGGCATCGACTTCTTCCCCCTCAGCGTGGACTTTGAGGAGAAGCTCTACTCCGTGGGCCGCATCCCCGGCAGCTTCAACCGCCGGGAGGGCCGCCCCGGCGAGAAGGGCGTCCTCACCAGCCGGGTCATCGACCGGCCCATCCGCCCCCTCTTCCCCCACGACTTCCGCAACGACGTCTCCATCATGGCCACGGTCATGAGCGTGGACCACGACTGCTCCCCGGAGATCTGCGGCCTCATCGGCGCCTCCGCCGCCCTGGCCATCTCCGACATTCCCTGGCACGGCCCCGTGGGCGCGGTGAAGGTGGGCCTGGTGGACGGCAATCTCATCTTCAACCCCACCAGCGAGGAGCGTAAGGTGTCCGACCTGGACGTGACCGTGGTCTCCACCGGCAAGAAGGTGGTCATGATCGAGGCCGGGGCCAACGAGGTGGACAACGACACCATGTTCCGGGCCATTCAGATGGCCCACGAGGAGAACCAGAAGCAGGTGGAGCTCATTAACCGGATGGTCTCCGAGATCGGCAAGGAGAAGTTCGACTATCCCCACGCCGATTTTGACGAGGAGCTCTTTGAGAAGATCACCGCCGCCACCATGGACGAGGCCAAGGCCGCCATGGACACCGACGACAAAAACGTCCGGGAGACCCGGTGGAACGCCCTCATCGAGAAGTGGCACACGCTCTTCCTGGAGGACTATCCCGAGATGGACAAGTACCTGGACGAGATCACCTACAAGTTCCAGAAGAAGATCGTCAAGGCCTGGCTGCTGGAGGGCCACCGGGTGGACGGCCGGCAGAAGAACGAAATCCGGCCCCTGGCCTCCGAGGTGGGCGTGCTGCCCCGGGCCCACGGCTCCGGCCTCTTCACCCGGGGACAGACCCAGGTCCTCTCCGTGGTCACCCTGGACACCCTCTCCGCCAACCAGAAGCTGGACACCATCTGGGAGGAGACGGAGAAGCGCTATATGCACCACTACAACTTCCCCGGCTACTCCGTGGGCGAGGCAAAGCCCGCCCGCTCCCCCGGCCGGCGGGAGATCGGCCACGGCGCGTTGGCTGAGCGGGCCCTGCTGCCCGTGATTCCCGACGTGGAGAAGTTCCCCTACGCCATCCGGGTGGTTTCGGAGGTGGTGAGCTCCAACGGCTCCACCTCCCAGGGCTCCGTCTGCGGCTCCACGCTGGCCCTGATGGACGCGGGCGTGCCCATCTCGGCCCCGGTGGCCGGCATCTCCTGCGGCCTCATCCAGGACGACGACGGCGGCTTCACCACCTTCATCGACATTCAGGGCGTGGAGGATTTCCACGGCGAGATGGACTTCAAGGTCGCGGGCACCAAGAAGGGCATCACCGCCATCCAGATGGACCTGAAGAACGACGGCC
>NZ_CAJTUX010000029.1 GCF_910579365.1 uncultured Oscillibacter sp. | reverse complement strand
CGGAGGATACCCATGTGGGCATCGTCTGCGGCTTTGACTCTGCGGGCAATGTCCAAGTCATCCACTGCGCCAGCGGAGCCAACAACGTGGTGGTGACCGGGAAAAGTGGCTTTACTACGATTGCAAGACCTAAATTCTATTTGTCATAAAACAATCAGCCCCGGCGACAGTCGTCGCCGGGGCCTTTTTACATTTTGGAGGTTAATGTTATGCAGTTCAATCTGGATTACTTTTACGGAAACGAGGCGGGCCCGTCCCGTTTTTACCGCATGCCCAAGGCTCTCTTTGACGGCGAGCTCTCCCTGGAGGCCGCGACGCTCTACGCCCTGATGCTGGACCGGGTGGGCCTGTCTGCAAAAAACGGCTGGATGGACGGCCTGGGCCGGGTGTTCATCTACTTTGTCCAGAAGGATGTGCAGAAGTTCCTCCGCTGCGGGCACAACCGGGCCACTGCTTTCATGAGGGAGCTGGAGCGCTTCGGGCTCATTGAGCGCAAGCGCCAGGGTCTGGGGAAGCCCGCCATGATCTATGTCAAGAACTTTTCCAGCTGTGAGAACGACGCCGCTCCGCAAAACGAAACCAATGAGGCTGTGGAGCCGTCTCGGAATGAGAAAAAGGTCTCCGCCGTTCAAAGAGAGGAATCCTCCAATAAGGCTCTTTTTTCTGCGCCTGGGGTCCCCGCCGCAAACCAGCGAAGCGTTTGCGGTGGGGAGAGGAGGAAGGAATGGAGCGGGCGTAGTCCTCGCCGGGAGGCGGGGACGAAGCAGAGCGGAATTTCTTCCGACGACAAGGCCGCCCGGACCGGGCAGTCCAGAGTGCCCGCAGAAGGCAGTCTGGATTGCCCGAATCGGGCGGCTAATGAGACTGAGAAAAAAGAGACTGAATTGACTGAGACCAATCGTATCCTCCCCCAGCCCCTCGCCGTCGCAAACTCCGCATCCCTCGCTTCGCCGCAAGCGGCAAAGCTCACTCGCTGCGCTGCTCCAGCTCTCTCTACCGCAAACGCTTCGCTGGTTTGCGGCGGGGGCCCCAAGGGCCGGAATCTGATGGATGAGATGCGATGGGTCCGGGAAGAAATCCGGGAGAACATTGACTACGAGGGATTGGTCTGGGACCATCCCTGTGACGCTGACATCTTTGACGGCTACGTGGAACTGATGACGGAAGCTGCCTGCTCTACGAGGGAAACGGTTCGTATCTGCGGGCAGGAGCTTCCCACGGCTGTGGTTCGTTCCCGCTTCCTGAAACTGGGGCGGGAACACGTCGAATACGTCCGGGACTGCCTTGGCCATACTACGGCCGCCATTGGAAACATCAAAGCGTACACTCTCGCCGCCCTCTACAATGCCCCGGCCACCATGGGGCAGTATTACGCTTCCCTGGTCAGCCGCGATCTGGCGGAGGATTCGACGGACTCAATACGAGCCCGCAGCGCGGCGCCCTGTCTGCCCATGATAGTATAAGGGACGCTGCCCAGGCTGCCCCGGATGTTTTATTCATCTGTTTTTTTGTTAAAATTATGAAAGAGCGCTTTCCATGTTTTACAAAAAGGGGGCCAGCACATGAACTGCAAAACCTACGGCTACGTCCGCGTATCCACCCAGGTCCAAAACGAGGCTCGCCAGCTGGCGGCAATGCGGGAATTTGGCATAGATGAGGAAAATATCGTCATTGAGAAGCTGTCCGGGCGTGATTTTAACAGGCCGCGATACCATGCGCTGGTGGGCGGCTTATGCCCTGGAGATGTACTGGTCATCAAAAGCATCGACCGCCTGGGCCGGAATTACACAGAGATTTTGGAACAATGGGCCGCTATCACCAAGGGGCGGGAAGCCGCCATTGTGGTGCTGGACATGCCCTTGCTGGATACCCGGCAGGGGCGGGACCTCACCGGAACCCTGATCGCCGACATTATGCTCCAGCTTCTCAGCTACGTGGCCCAGACCGAGCGGGAGAGCATCCGCCAGCGGCAGGCGGAGGGCATTGCCGCGGCGAAGGAGAGGGGCGTCCAGTTCGGACGGGAAGGGATCGAGCTTCCGGAAGACTTTCCGGAATTTGCCCGGCTGTGGCAGGAGAGCGGCATTTCCTCCAGAAGTGCGGCCAGGGAGCTGGAAATGTCCTATCAAACCTTTGAGCGGCAGGGGCTTGATCTGCTGCCTGCTGTCCATGAGGGCGTGGCCGTCCGACAGATGGAGCTCAAGGGCATCACCCCCGGCAAAGGCGATTTGAACCGCTGAATAAGATCGGTTTTCCCCAGCTTTATTGCCCCCCTCATTTTTCTATCAGCCAGTCCAGCACATATTTCTGCCGGATTCCATTGTGGGAAACCGGAGGGTCATTGTCCATCACCAGCAGATACTTGGGATTGTGGTCCGGGATGGAATCCAGCGGTGCCAGCTCTCGCACCAGTGTCGCTTTCTCTCGCACCGTTAAGGCCGCCTGGTAAGCAGCGGGCTGGTCATATCGGACCAATGCAAAGTAATCCCTCCAAACTCAAACGGGTTTGGAGGGCATAAACCAATTTTAAGCATGGCAAAGAGGCCCACCCAAACACCGTTTTTTATTAGGTGGGCTTGCTTTTTTGCTTTTCAGCCAAGTTAAGGAGAGATAACACCTCTTGTATCAGGATGTTATTCATTTCCTTTGACCCCAACCCCCAGCCTCCACTGTGGGATACTATGGACAATGCGCGGGTCCAGATCGAATGCGGTCTGTCCAAGTGTGATGTCCTGAAGATCGCCGATAATGAGCTGGAATTTATGACCGAGACAACGGATTTTGACCGGGGTGCGGCGATCCTCCGCAAAGCGTTTCCCAATATTCGTTTGATGAATGTCACCGCCGGTGCAGAGGGCAGTTATTCCTATTATGAAAGGTTTCGGGTATTCGTCCCCGCACTCAAATTGAAAAACACGGTGGAAACCACCGGCGCCGGGGATACCTTCTGCGCCTGTGTTTTGAACTACATCCTCGATCACGGGCTGTTTGAGCTAAAGGAAGGGGACTTGCGCGAGATGCTCTCCTTTGCCAACGCCGCTGCGGCGCTCGTTACGACCCGAAAAGGAGCCCTGCGGGTCATGCCGTCCAGGGAGGAGATCAACGGTTTGCTGTAATATGCCGGGCACCAGGATACCCAGCTTATGTCTGATCAGCGGTGTTAATGGCGCGCCACCCAAAAACAAGCACCAAACGGCGGTTTTGAAAAACAACAGATTTCAAGACCGCCGTTTTCAGCGCACCGGCGGGCGCACGTTCTAACGGAATAATATTGAAAATACCGGTATCTTTTCCGGCAGTGTTCAAAAACTCAAATTACCTATTGACAAGCTGGGTAATTATGCTATAATCCAATTACCAATAAAGATACTAGGTAATCAAAACGGAGGATTCCCTATGAAAATCTATGCCGATAACGCGGCCACAACGAAGATGAGCCGGACCGCTGTGGACGCTATGCTGCCCTATATGGACGAGATCTACGGCAACCCCTCCAGCCTCTACACCTTCGGCCAGAGGGCCAGGGAGGCCCTGGAGGACGCCCGGGGGCAAATCGCCGCCTGTCTTGGCTGCGAGGCAAGGGAGCTCACCTTCACCTCCGGCGGCAGCGAGGCGGACAACCAGGCCATTCGTTCCGCCGCCGCCCTGGGGGCCCGGAAGGGCAAGCGCCACATCGTCTCCACCGCCTTCGAGCACCACGCGGTGCTCCACACCCTGAAAAGGCTGGAGGGCGAAGGCTTTGCCGTCACCCTGCTGGACGTCCACGAAAACGGCCTGGTGACGCCGGAGCAGGTCCGGGCGGCCATCCGGCCCGACACCTGCCTGGTAAGCGTCATGTACGCCAACAACGAGATCGGCACCGTCCAGCCCGTCTCGGAGATCGGCGCGGTCTGCCGGGAGGCGGGGGTGCTGTTCCACACCGACGCGGTCCAGGCGGCGGGGCACCTGCCCATCGACGTGGGGCCGCAGAACATTGACCTTCTCTCCCTCTCCGCCCACAAGTTCCACGGGCCCAAGGGCATCGGCGCCCTGTACGCCCGCCGGGGCGTGGCCCTTACGAACCTCATTGAGGGCGGGGGCCAGGAGCGGGGCCGGCGGGCCGGGACGGAAAACCTCCCCGCCATCGTGGGCATGGCGGCGGCGCTGGAGGAGGCCTGCGCCCATCTGACGGAGAACGCCGTCCGTATCTCCGCCCTGCGGGACAGGCTCATCGCGGGCCTTGCGGAGATTCCCCACAGCGTCCTGAACGGCGACCCGGCAAAGCGGCTCCCAGGGAACGTGAATTTTTGCTTTGAGGGCATTGAGGGCGAATCCCTGCTGCTTCTGCTGGACGACAAGGGCATCTGCGCCTCCTCCGGGTCCGCCTGCACCTCCGGGTCCCTGGACCCCAGCCACGTGCTGCTGGCCATCGGGCGGCCCCACGAGATCGCCCACGGCTCTTTGCGGCTGACCATCGGCGAGGAGACGACGGAGGAGGAAGTGGAGTATCTAATCGAAGCCGTCCGGGACGTGGTTTCGTATCTGCGGAGCATGTCCCCGGTGTGGCGGGACCTGGAGAGCGGCAAGGCAACCCATATCATCTGAGGAGGATTGAAATCATGGCATTATACAGCGAGAAAGTAATGGACCATTTCCGCAACCCCCGGAACGTGGGGACCATCGAAAACGCCGACGGCGTGGGAGAAGTGGGCAACGCCAAATGCGGCGACATCATGAAAATCTACCTGAAAATCCGGGACGGCGTCATCGAGGACGTGAAGTTCGAGACCTTCGGCTGCGGAAGCGCCATCGCCTCCAGCTCCATGGCCACGGAGCTTATCAAGGGCAAGCCGGTGTCCGAGGCCATGGCCCTGACCAACAAGGCGGTGGCCGAGGCCCTGGACGGCCTCCCGGCCCACAAGCTCCACTGCTCCGTCCTGGCGGAGGAGGCCATCAAGGCGGCGCTGAAGGACTACTACGACCGGCAAGGCGTGGCCTATGACCCGGCCCAGTTTCCGGACTGCGCCCACTGTGAAGGCTGTGGGCGGTAAGGTTTTGGTGGCCATGAGCGGCGGCGTGGATTCCTCCGCCGCCGCTCTTTTGCTGAAACGGCAGGGCTATGACTGCGCGGGCTGTACCATGAAGCTCTTTGACAGCGAAGACGCGGGGCTCAGCCGCCGGACCTGCTGCTCCCTGGAGGACGTGGAGGATGCCCGGGCGGCGGCCTTCCGGCTGGGGATACCCTACTATGTGTTCAACTTCAAGGACGCATTCCGGGCGGCGGTGATGGAGAAGTTCGCCGCCGGTTACGAAGGCGGTCTAACGCCCAATCCCTGCGTTGACTGCAACCGGTACCTGAAATTCGGGCGGCTCCTGGAGCGGGCTAAAGTGCTTGGCTGTGATTATCTCGCCACCGGCCACTACGCCAGGATCGAAAAACGGGACGGGCAGTATGTCCTGAAAAAAGCGCTGGATCAGTCAAAGGACCAGAGTTATTTTCTCTACGGCATGACCCAGGACCAGCTTGCCCATACCCTGTTCCCTCTGGGAGGGCTCCAAAAGTCCAAAGTCCGCAAAATTGCCTGGAAAGCTGGACTCGCCAATGCGGGAAAACGGGATAGCCAGGATATCTGCTTTGCCCCGGATGGGGACTATGCCGCCGCCGTGGAGCGGATTTCCGGCAGAGCCGCCGTCCCCGGAGATTTTGTGGATACCGCCGGGAGGGTCCTAGGAACCCACCGGGGTGTGATTCACTACACCGTCGGTCAGCGGCGGGGCCTGGGAATCTCCGCGCCGGAGCGTCTTTATGTCTGCGGCGTCTCCGCAGAAGACAACACCGTTACCCTGGGCGGAAAAAAGGCGCTGCTCCGGGCCTGGATTGAAGCGGGAACGTTTCATTGGATTTCCGGGACGGCTCAGGAGCGGCCGTTTTCCTGCGGCGTCAAGCTGAGGAGCACCCAAAAGGAGTTGCCCGCCACGGCCTATCCCGCCGGAAAAGGCCGGGTGCGCGTGGTATTTGACGAACCCCAGCGATCTCCTGCCCCGGGCCAGGCGGCGGTGCTTTATGACGGAGACACGGTGCTGGGCGGCGGAGAAATTCTTCCCTCAGACTAGCCGGACACTATCCAAAGGATACAACGGATACGATACCGGAAGGAGGCACGCTGAATGGATAATCCTCTTCGTTACCAGATGACGGAATACGACTGCGGCCCCACCTCCATGCTCAATGCCGTCAGCTATCTCTTTCGCCGGGAGGAGATCCCGCCGGAGATCATCCGGAGCGTCACATCGTACTGTCTGGACTGCTTCGGCCCGGACGGGACCTGCGGGAAATGCGGCACCTCCTGCATGGCCATGATGTTCCTCAGCAGCTGGCTGAGCGGCTTCGGCCAAGCGGGGCACCTGCCGGTTTCCAGCCAATACCTCTCCGGGCAAGAGGTGAATTTCTCCCAGAACGGAAGGCTGCTGGATACCCTGTGCCGGAGAGGGGCCGCCGTGGTCCGGGTGGATCTCGAGGGCTGGCACTATGTGCTGCTGACAGATGTGCGGGGGGATATGGTTTACTTTTTTGACCCCTACTACCGGCCAAGCCCCTTTGACGACCCGGCCCTGCAAATGGATGAAGCCCATCCGGCGTCCTATAACCGGATCGTACCGGTCCGCTATTTTGAGGGAACCGGCGTCTATGCCCTTCCCCCTCCGGAGGAACGGGAGGCCGTCCTGCTGTTCAATGAGAACACAAAGCTGACAGAGGAAAAAACGGTAGAATACATGATTTGAAGGGAGCGCATTCACTATGCCCCATAGAGCATCTTATCGAGGACCTCTGATCCTCATTGCTTGTGTAGCCCTGGGTGCTGTCCTGGGCCTTTCCCTGGAAGAAAAGGCGGCCTTTCTCTACCCCATCGGACAAATCTGGTTGAACCTGCTATTCGTTCTGCTGGTGCCGCTGATCTTCTTCTCCATCTCCAGCTCCATCGCCGGGGTCAGTGACACCAGACGGGTGGGGAAGATGCTGGCCCTGACCATCGGTGTATTCGTGGTCACCGCCGCCGTCGCAGGAATTTATATGTTTGCCGTCACAGGGATCTTCGGCGTAGACACCTCCATTCAGCTGGGTGGGGCGGAGGCAGAAGCGGGAACCGCCGTCATGAGCGTGGGGGACCAGATCGTCAACACCTTCACCGTCAGCGATTTTCCCCTGGTGATCTCCCGGAGCCATATCCTGGCCCTCATCGTCTTTACGGTGTTCTTCGGCGTCACGGTGTCCTTGCTGGGAGAAAAGGGCCGCCCCGTGGCGGAGTGGCTGGGCCATCTGTCCCTGGTGTTCTACAAGATGGTAGAGCTTTTGATGAAGCTGGCTCCCCTGGGTCTGCTGGCCTACTTTGCCAACCTCACCGGGACCTACGGTGCGGACCTTCTGAAAAGCTACGCCCGGGGCCTGCTCATTTACTATCCGGCAGCCATTGTCTACTTCTTCGTGTTTCTGGCCCTTTACGCCTTCCTGGCGGCAGGCCCCTGGGGTGTGAGGAACTACTTCAAAAACATCCTCACCCCGGCCCTGACAGCCCTGGGCACCCGCTCCTCCGCCGCGGCCCTGCCCTTGCAGCTGGATGCCTGCGACAAACTGGGCGTTCCCCGGGAGGTCAGCTCCGTGGTGGTGCCGGTGGGCGCTACCTGCCACATGGACGGGGCCTGTATCGCCACCATCTATGAGATCGTCCTTTGCTGCGCCCTGTTTGGCCACCCGCTGAACAGCGTCGGGGACTTTGCCTTTGCTCTGGTGATTGCGGTGGCCGGTTCCGTGGCGGTGTCCTCCGTTCCCGGCGGCGGCGCGGCCATGGAAACCATGGTGATTTCCGCCTTCGGTTTCCCCGCCGCGGCCCTGCCGGTGCTTCTGATGATGACCCAGCTCTTTGACGCCGGGTGTACCCTCATCAACTCCTGCGGGGATACGGTCGCCTCCATGTTGGTAACCCGGATTCTCTACGGGAAGGATTGGTACAGAGAAAACCTGAATGCGGGGGGACAATCAGATGAATGACAGCACACAATGTATGGGAACCCATTGTGAGCGCTCCGACTATCGTCCGGATATTCACGGCACCCTGATTCCCGGCAGACGGGGGCGGCTGCTTTCTGTCCTTTACACCGCCGGAGGGGCGGGGCCGCATCCCGTCGTCCTGCTGTTCCACGGAATCCCCGGCTGCGAGCGGAATTTTGATCTTGCCCATTTCCTCCGCCGGGCAGGCTTCCATGTGCTGGTGTTTCACTACAGCGGTAGCTGGGGCAGCGACGGGGATTACTCCCTGACTCATGATCTGGAGGATGCCAACACGGCGTTGAACTGGCTCCTGGCAGATGAGGCCCACGGAATTGACAAACATCGCATCTATGCTGTGGGGCACAGTCTGGGCGGCTTCGTCTGCGCCCATTTGACGGCCTGCCGGACGGAAATCCGTGCCGGAGTCCTGCTGATGCCCTGCGATATCGGGCGACTTCCTCAAATTGCCGCTGAAAATCCCCGCGCCGCTGAGACCATCCGCCAGGTGCTGGAGGACAGCGCCCTATGGCTGAACGGCACCAGCGGAGAGGCCCTGCTGGAAGAGGCGGTCACACACAGCCGGGAATTTCGTCTGGAAGGCTTGGCGGAACCGCTGTCAAGGAAACCGGTCCTGTGCATTGCCGGGAGTCTGGACGTCCACACGCCTCCGGAACTCCACTGCGCCCCTCTGGAACGGGCCGTCCAAAATCGAGGCGGCGTCATGTTCCACACGGTCAGTTATCCAGCGGACCACTTCTTTTCCGACTGCCGGGAAACCGTCGCCAAGACAGTCGAGAGCTTTCTCCTGAGATGTATTGTGTAAAGGGTGGTTTCACCACCCAAATACACATTGGCTGACGGTTCATTTGTGGCAAGATGACGCAGGCTGGAAAGGCGGTGATCGACCAGCAGGAGGGAACCGAAGCGGGGAGCGTCCGGGGATGACCTGGGCGCTCTGCTCTCTTTATAGGCTCTCTGCTAAGAGCGCACTTACTCACCACCGGCTAGGGGCCGATGGTGGTACTGCCTGACGGCAGCCGTGCGCCCTCCGGGGGCGGCTCCGCTGGGATGTCCTCTCCTGCCGGTATATACCAGCAGACGCCAACGGTGGCTTGTGCATCGGACGCAGCTTCGCCGATCACCGGGGGCTTGGGGGCCTTCAGCCACCAACAAGCTGCACTGGGTATATACCGGTGCATTGCTTGCCACTACTATCAGCGTCCAAAAACAAGGGTTGAATATCGCCCGCATCGGTGCTATACTTTGCTCGTGTCAATCCGACAAATCGGGCGGGATTTGTAAAGGAGATAACCCTATGAAAAAATTAAGCTCAGAAGCTGAAAAAATAATGATTGAACGCTTTGGAAAAGACACGGTTGTTGCGTTGGCAACAGTAGAAAATGAAGTACCCTATGTGCGATATGTTAATGCTTATTATGAAAATGGTGCATTTTATATTATTACATATGCGCTCTCAAATAAAATGAAACATATGGAAACCAACCCTACTATTGCAATAGCTGGTGAATGGTTTACAGCCCATGGAAAGGGTATCAACTTAGGTTATTGGGGAAAGGAAGAAAATCATTTAATTGCCGAGAAACTGAAACTTGCCTTTGCTGAATGGATTGATAACGGACATAATAATTTTAATGATGAGAACACTATAATTCTATGTGTAGAATTAACAGACGGACTGTTGCTTTCACATGGAACAAGATATGAGTTTTAGACCTTAAATTCCAATTTATCGGGGGGATTTCATCTTTTTGGTGAAATCCCCCTTGACAAATCTTATCTTGGAACAGCTTTCTATTGAAAAGAGCTGACCATAAGGGCCGCCGGGTCCCGCAGAATTACAGGACCCGGCGACCTCTTTATATTACATAATCGTTCCCGGCATCACGCGAATGTATGATATCCGCCACAGTGATGTGATCCAGATATTCGTTGATAACCCGATTCAACCCCTTCCAGACCGGCAGAGTACGGCAATTCGGGGCCCTTGGGCAGACATCTGCGGCTTCTTCCAGACAGGCAACAGGGGCCAGCGTTTCCTCCGTCAGCCGCAAAACCTCGCCTATCGTGTATTGTTCCGGCCCTCGGGTCAGCTTGTAGCCGCCTCCCTTGCCTCGCACGCCGGTGAGTAGCCGGGCCTTGACCAGGATTTTGATGATGGCTTCCAGATATTTTTCCGAAATTTCCTGCCGCTGTGCGATTTCTTTCAAGGGAATATACCCCTCCGACGGATGCTCAGCCAGGTCGGCCATAACCCGCAAGGCATAACGGCCTTTCGTTGAAATCAGCATATGGCGACGCTCCTTTTAATAGAATATACCTATTATACAACATGGTTAGTTGGGTTTCAAGTAAGATTTTGCACAATGACGATTGACAAGGAATATCTTTCCTTCTATAATACATATAAACCCACTCGAAAGGTTGGTATATAAATGAATCCATATCCTGAATTTCGATGTTGTATCAATCATAGCTGACGGAGCGAGACAAACGCCACATTATTATGAGATTGAGATTACGAGGAGGAAACCGCTATGAGCAAGATATACACATCCACCGATCAGCTGATCGGCAAAACGCCCCTGCTGGAGCTGGTCCATATCGAGAAGGAAGAGGGGCTGGAGGCCCGGGTCCTGGCGAAGCTGGAATATTTCAACCCCGCCGGGTCCGTCAAGGACCGGATCGCCAAGGCCATGATCGACGACGCCGAGGCCCGGGGCCTTTTGAAACCCGGCTCCGTCATCATCGAACCCACCTCCGGCAACACCGGCATCGGCCTGGCCGCCGTGGCCGCCGCCCGGGGCTACCGCATTATCATTGTCATGCCCGAGACCATGAGCGTGGAGCGCCGCCAGCTGATGAAGGCCTACGGCGCGGAGCTGGTCCTCACCGAAGGGGCCAGGGGCATGAAGGGCGCCATCGCCAAGGCCGGCGAGCTGGCCAAGGAGATTCCCGGCGGCTTCATTCCCGGACAGTTCGTGAACCCCGCCAACCCTGCCGCCCACAGGGCCTCCACCGGCCCGGAGATCTGGGAGGACACCGAGGGGAAGGTGGATGTCTTCGTGGCGGGCGTTGGCACCGGCGGCACCGTCACCGGCGTGGGAGCCTACCTGAAGGAGCGGAATCCCGCCGTGAAGGTCGTGGCTGTGGAGCCCGCCGCCTCTCCGGTGCTGAGCAAGGGGACCGCCGGGAGCCACAAAATCCAAGGCATCGGCGCGGGCTTCGTCCCGGAGGTGCTGGACACCGGCGTCTATGACGAGGTCATTGCCGTGGAGAACGAGGACGCCTTCGCCGCCGGGAAGCTGGTGGGCCGGAAGGAGGGCGTCCTGGTGGGTATCTCCTCCGGCGCGGCGGTCTGGGCGGCCATCCAGCTGGCCAAGCGGCCCGAGAACAGGGGCAAGACCATCGTGGCCCTGCTGCCCGATACGGGAGACCGTTACCTCTCCACGCCGCTGTTCCAGGATTGAGGGCTTCTAAAAATTCCGGCCCGGCACTGCGGACTTTTGGAAAGTCCGACAGATTTTCCCCCTTTCCTGGTTTTTCGTTGACAAAAGCGTTTTCAAGTGCTAATATACCAATCAACCAAGTATGTTAAAGGAGGCGCGCGCAATGCGTATTCGTGGTTTCCGAATGCAGGCTGGCATGTGCATGGGCATGATGAATGTCCAGCGTTCTTTGCGCTCACTTGCCGCCTGCCTGAAGTACCGAGGAATCGTTTGACCTGACGCGCCGCGCCGGTTTAACGACTGCCGGCCAAAGCGGGGAGCCGTGAGCTCCCCGCTTTTTTGCGTCTTAAAGGAGGGATTTGTTTGATTGAACTCAACCATATTTCCAAGGATTTTGGCAGCGGACCAGGGCAGGTCCACGCCGTCCGGGATGTGTCGCTTTCCATCGAGAAGGGGGAAATCTTCGGCATCATCGGCTTTTCCGGGGCGGGAAAATCCACCCTGGTCCGGTGTATGAACTTGCTGGAGCGGCCCACCGCCGGGACCGTGGCAGTGGACGGGCGGGAGCTGACCGCCCTGGCGGCAAAGGAGCTCCGGCAGGCCCGGAAGAAGATCGGCATGATCTTCCAGCACTTCAACCTCATGCCCTCCCGGACGGTGTTCGGCAACGTGGCCTACCCCCTCCGGGGCAGCGGCCTCAGCAAGGCGGACATCCGGGAGAAGGTCCAAAGGCTCTTGGACCTGGTGGAGATCGGGGACAAGGCGGGTGCCTATCCCCAGCAGCTCTCCGGCGGGCAGAAGCAGCGGGTGGCCATCGCCCGGGCCCTGGCCAACGACCCCAGCGTCCTCCTCTGCGACGAGGCTACCTCCGCCCTGGACCCCCAGACCACCAAGGCCATCCTCTCTCTCATCAAGCACCTGAACGAGACCCTGGGCATCACCGTGGTAATCATCACCCACGAGATGGCAGTGGTGAAGGAAATCTGCGACCGGGTGGCCGTCATGGAGGGGGGCCGGGTGGTGGAGCAGGGGGAGGCGTTCTCCATCTTTGCCAGGCCCAGGGAACCCGTCACCCAGAGTTTCATCCGTACCACCTCCAATCTCCAGAAGATCGAGGAGCTGATTGCCCAGGACTCTCCCATCGTCCGGCTCAAGCCCGGGGAACTCATTGTCCGGCTGAACTACGTGGAGCGGAGTCCCTCGGAGCCCGTGATCTCCGAGGCGTCCCGGCGGTTTGACGTGTCTCTGAACATTATTTTCGCCGACATCGAGATCATTCAGGGGGCACCCATCGGCGGCACGGTGGCCATCATCGGCGGGGAGCGGGAAAGGGTGACAGCGGCGGTGGAATACCTGATTGAAAAAAACGTGGGAGTGGAGGTGCTGAAGGATGCGCGAGACGCTAGTTAATTGGCTGCCCCACGTGATGGAGCGGCTTCCCGATCTGTGGGAGGCCCTGGCGGATACGCTGCTGATGGTGCTGTGGTCCGGGGCGGTCTCCTTCCTGCTGGGGATGCTTCTGGGGGTGCTGCTGACGGTGACGAGGCCAGGAAACATCCTGGAAAACCGCCCGCTGTACCAGATTGTGGACAAGGCCGTCAGTCTGTTCCGGTCCATCCCCTTCATCATCCTGCTGACCTGGGTGATGCCCCTGTCCCGGACCCTGATGGGGACGACGCTGTATGTCCGGGGCGCCATTGTGCCCCTGGTGTTCGGGTCCGTGCCCTTCTTCTCCCGGCAGGTGGAGAGCGCCCTGGCGGAGCTGGACCGCGGTCTTGTGGAGGCGGCTCTCTCCATGGGCTCCAGCCCCTGGGAGATCATCTTCCGGGTCTATCTCCGGGAGAGCGTTGCGGCTATTGCCCGGGGAACCACCATCACCCTGGTGAGCCTTCTGAACCTGACGGCTATGGCCGGCGTGGTGGGGGCCGGGGGCCTGGGGGATTTTGCCGTCCGCTATGGCCATGACCGGAACTGGGCCGACGTGACCAACGTGACGGTGGTGCTGCTGGTGGTCATCGTCTGTATTATTGAATTTATTGGAGGCCGGGTGGTCAGGAAGACCACCCACTAAGGAGGATGTACATGGAACTGCAAAGACGAAAGGTTGTCATCATCGGTGCGGGACACGTAGGCTCCCACGCGGGCTATGCCCTGCTGTCCCAGGGACTGGTGGAGGAAATCGTCTACATCGACATTGACCGCAAAAAGGCGGAGGCCCAGGCGCTGGACCTGTCCGACGCCACGGCATACCTGCCCAGCCACGCGGTTGTCCGGGCGGGGGACTATACCGACGCGGAAGACGCCCAACTGCTGATTGTCGCGGCAGGGCCCCTGCCAGACATGAGCAAGGGCCAGACCCGCATGGATACCCTGCGGCAAACCATTGAGGTTATGAAGGACGTGACGGAGGGCATCCGAATGTCCGGCTTTGCCGGAATCATATTGAGTATTTCCAATCCCGCCGACGTGATTGCCCACTACCTCCAGCACCAGCTGAACTGGCTTCCCCGGCAGGTCCTCTCCACCAGTACCACGCTGGATTCCGCCCGGCTCCGGCGGGCGATCTCCGAAGCGGTAGGTATTGACCGGAAGTCTGTCATTGCCTATGCCCTGGGGGAACATGGAGAGAGCCAGATGGTCCCCTGGTCTGCCGTCAGCATCGCGGGAAAGCCCCTGTCCCAGCTCCGGGAAGAGCAGCCGGACACGTATGGCAAACTGGACCTGGAGGCCATTGCCGCCGCCGGGCGGGCCGGGGGATGGACGATTCTCGGTGGAAAGGGCTCCACGGAATTCGGCATCGGCGCGTCCATTGCCGAGGTGGTCCGGGCTATTTTCCACGACGAAAACCGAATTCTCCCGGTATCCGTGCTTCTGGAGGGAGAATACGGCCAGCGGGACGTCTACGCCAGCGTCCCGGCTGTGCTGAACCGGAACGGCGTTGCCGGTATCATCGAATTGGCGCTTACTCCGGAGGAGCAAGAGCGGTTCAACACCTCTTGTGAAACCATGCGGGACAATTTCCGTCTGTCCCTGACGCTATGACAAACATCATTTATTGGAGGAAATTATCATGAACATCAAGAAAACTCTGAATGTCGCGTTCTCCGCCGCCCTGCTGCTTCTGACCTTGGCCTCCTGCGGAGGAGGCGTCCCCGCCGGGGCCCCTGACAGCTCCAGCGGTTCCGCTCCTTTGTCCGAGTCCGTCACGGTGACCTTGGGCGTTGTGGGCGCGATTTACGAAGACCTGTGGAAGCCTGCCCAGGAAGCGCTGAAAGCGGAGAACATCAATCTGGAATTCGTCCAGTTCTCCGACTACGTGCCCCCCAACAACGCCCTGGCCAACGGAGACATCGACCTGAACGCCTTCCAGCACCGCATTTACCTCCAAAGCGAGATTGAAAGCTATGGCTATGAGATTCAAACCATCGGCAACACCTTTATCATCCCGCTGAACCTCTATTCTCAGAAGGTCTCCTCCGTGGAAGAGCTGAAGGACGGCGATGTGGTGGCCATTCCCGATGACCTGACCAACGGCGGCCGGGCCCTGAAGGTCCTGGAGGCGGCGGGCCTCATCAAACTCAGCGACGCGGCGGGTTTCAATCCCACTCTGGAGGACATCGAGTCTTACAATGTAGGAATCACCATCGAGGAGCTGAAAGCCAACGTCATCCCCTCGGCCCTGCCGGATGTGGCCGCCGCCGTGGTAAACGGAAACTATGCCCTGGACTTCGGCCTGAAGACCGACGAGGCGATTTACAAAGACAGCGTGCTGGACGTGGAGGAATATTGGAACCTGATTGCCGCCCGGACCGCAGACCTCAGCGACCCCGCCAAGGTGGAGACCTATCAGAAGGTGGTCGAGGCTTTCCAGAGCGAGGCCACGGAGAAGGTCTTTAACGAGGACTACGGCGGGTACTTCATTAAAGTCGGCTGGGACCAGGACCTGCTGGCCCGGTAACCGGACATCCGGGGAGCCCCTTTCCAAGCGGGGAGGAGCTCCTCTCAAACAGGAGGAATTGACTATGCAGATCGAACGGCAGGCCCTGCGGGACGTCATCGGCGACGCGTCTCGCCTGGCCTTTGACAGCATCCCCCCGGAGTACCTCACCGACGCCCTGGGCCGCCTCCACGGCCAGGCGGAGGCGTTGGCCTTCCCACTCTCCACGGAGGAGGTCAGCGGTGTCCTGCGTTATGCCCATGAGCATCAAATTCCCGTCACGCCCCGGGGGGCGGGCACCAATCTGGTGGGGTCCACCGTGCCCCTCCAGGGCGGGATCATTCTGGACCTCTCCCGGATGAACCGGATTCTGGAGCTGGACCGGGATACCCTCACCGTCACCGTGGAGCCGGGCATCCTGCTCCAGGACCTTCAGGCCTATGTGGAGGGGGAGGGGCTCTTCTATCCGCCAGACCCCGGCGAGAAGGCCTCCAGCCTGGGGGGCAACATCAGCACCAACGCCGGGGGGATGCGGGCGGTGAAGTACGGCGTCACCCGGGATTACGTCCGGGGCCTGGAGGCAGTTCTCTGTGACGGCACCGTCCTCCGAGTGGGGGGCAAGCAGGTGAAGGATGCCAGCGGTCTGAGCCTCAAGCATCTGCTCATCGGCTCCGAGGGCACCCTGGCGGTCATCACGAAGTGTGTCCTCCGCCTCCTGCCCAAGCCGGAAACCTCCGTCAGTGTCCTGGTGCCCTATGGGGACCTGGGCACGGGTATCTGCGGCGTCCTGACCATCCTCCAGGCGGACGCGAATCCCACGGCGGTGGAGTTCATGGAGCGGAAGGTGGTGGCCCTGGGCGAGGAGTTCTCCGGCGTGAAGTACCCCTGTCCCCAGGCGGGAAGCTATATCCTCCTGACCTTCGACGGGCGGAAGAGCGAGGTAAAGGCCAACCTGGAGCGGGTCCGCACTCTGGCCCTGGCCAACGGGGCGATAGACTATGTGGTGCTGGAGGACCCTGCCCGGGCGGCGGACGTCTGGAAAGTCCGGGGGGCTCTGGTGAAAGCCGTGGAGGCCGTCAGCGAGCAGGAGCCCGTGGACATCGTGGTGCCCATCAGCCGCACGGCGGACTTCATCGCCTTCGTCAACGAGCTGGAGGCCGCCTCCGGCGTGCGGATGGTCAGCTTCGGCCACGCCGGAGACGGCAACGTCCACCTGTGCGTGGTCCGGGGGGACCGGGATGACGAGACCTGGGAGCGGGACCTCCACGCCGTCATGGACCAGGCCTACCACAAGGCTTATGAGCTGGGAGGCGTGGCCTCCGGGGAGCACGGCATCGGCGTCTCCAAGCGGCGCTATTTCCTCCGGGAGTCCGTCAAGGAAAACCTCATTGTTATGAATCAGATCAAGGATGCCCTGGATCCCCTGCACATCCTGAACGACCAAAAATCCTACATTGGAGGGCACGACCATGCAGAGCCTGTCTGAGCGCACCGCCGGTTTTACCGACTCGGTAATCCGCCGCATGACCCGCATTTCGAATCAGTACGGCGCGGTGAACCTCTCCCAGGGCTTCCCGGACTTTGAGCCGCCCCGGGCTATCCTGGACCGGCTGGCAGAGGTCAGCCAGGAGGACTTCCACCAGTATTCTATCACCTGGGGGGCCCAGAACCTCCGGGAGGCCCTGGCGGCAAAGCAGTCCCGGTACATGGGCTTCCCCATCGACCCCAACGGGGAGATCACCGTCACCTGCGGCAGCACGGAGGCCATGATGGCCGCTATGATGACCGTGGCCAACCCCGGAGACAGGGTGGTGGTCTTCTCGCCCTTCTACGAGAACTACGGGGCGGACACTATTCTCTGCGGCGCGGAGCCCATCTACGTGCCCCTGACGCCGCCGGACTTCCGCTTTGACCCGGAGGTCCTGGAGGACGCCTTCCGCCAGAAGCCCAAGGCCCTGATTCTCTGCAACCCCTCCAACCCCTGCGGGCGGGTCTTCACCCGGGAGGAGCTGGCGGTCATTGCCGCCCTGGCGGAGAAATACGACGCCTATGTCATAACCGACGAGGTTTATGAGCACATCGTCTACGCCCCTCACCGGCACACCTACTTCGCCGCTTTGCCCGGGATGCGGCAGCGGACCATCTCCTGTTCGTCGCTCTCCAAGACCTACTCCATCACCGGCTGGCGGATGGGGTACACCATCGCCCCGCCGGAGATCACGGACCGGATCAAAAAGGTCCACGACTTCCTCACCGTGGGCGCGGCGGCCCCCCTCCAGGAGGCGGTCATCCCCGGATTGAACTTCGGCCAGGACTATTACGATGGCCTCCTGGCGGAGTACACCCACAAGCGGGACCTGTTCCTGAGAGGGCTGGACGATTTGAAGATCGCCCACAACACGCCGGAGGGGGCCTACTACGTCCTGCTGGACATCTCCGAGTTCGGCTATGACAGCGACCTCCAGTTCTGCGAGGACCTGGCGGAAAAGGTGGGCGTGGGAGCCGTCCCCGGGTCCAGCTTCTTCCGGGAGCCGGTGAACCACCTGCTCCGCTTCCACTTCGCCAAGCGGGATGAGACTCTGCTGGAGGCCCTGAACCGGCTGGAGTCTTTGCGGGAGAAAATTCCGCCAAAGGGAAAAGGAGTTGAGTGTATATGCGGAATCTGAAAAAGGCACTGGAACGGGAGAGGTCCTACCTGGTTGAGCTGCGGCGGGACTTTCACCGGCATCCCGAGCTGGGCCTGTGTGAATTTCATACCGCGAAGCGGATCGAAGAAGAATTGGAGCGTTTCAGAATTCCCCATCGGCGGGTGGGAGAGACCGGTGTTCTGGGCATTTTGCGCGGAGACGGCCTGGGAACGGGCACGATCGTCCTGCGCGCTGACATCGACGCTCTGCCCATTCAGGAAACCAATCCGGTAGAGTACTGCTCCCAGACTCCCGGCATCATGCACGCCTGCGGTCACGATGCCCACACCGCCTGCCTGCTGGCTGCGGCCAAGCTGCTGTCGGAGCGCCGGGCGGACTTCGGCGGAGAGGTGCGGCTTGTCTTCCAGCCCGCCGAGGAAATTGGACAAGGGGCACGGCCTTTTGTGGAGGCGGGCGTATTGGACGGGGCAGACCGAGTGTTCGGCATCCACACGGCCTCGGACCTGCCCAGCGGGACCATCGGATTAAAGCCGGGGCTGAACAATGCCGCTGTAGACCACTTCCGAATCATGATCCTGGGAAAGTCCGCCCATGTGTCCACCCCGCAGCTGGGGGCCGACGCTCTCTATATCGCCAGCCACACTGTGGTCGCACTCCAATCCCTGGTCACGCGGCTTACCTCGCCGGTGGAGCCGGTTATCATTGGCGTTGGAAAGCTGGTGTCAGGAACCGCCTATAACGCCCTGGCGGAAACCGCCGAGCTGGAGGGGACGACCCGGTCGGTCTCTCAGGAGAGCCGGGAGAGGATACGGGAACTGGTTTCCAGAACTGTCTCCGGCATCTCGGACCTCTATGGCGGGACTACGGAGATCCAATGGACAGATTTTGCCCCACCTTTAATCAACGATCCCCAGGTGTGCCTGGAGGCGGCGGAAGCTGTGGAGGCACTGCTGGGTGAAGGCAGGACTGTTACAGATCGGGAACTGTCCCTGGGGGGCGATAATTTCGCAGAGTTTCAGATTCATACCCCTGGCGCGTATGCGTATTTGGGAACAGGAAACGCCGCCTATCCCCATACATTGCTGCCGAACCATAACGGCGGCTTTGATGTGGATGAAGAAGCCCTGATTCTGGGCGCGGGGCTCTATGCTGGGTATACTTTCTTTAAGCTGGCAAAACGTACATAGAGTGATGCTTAAAAGAGAAAGCAAGGTCGACCCTCTTTTAAAAATCTGGCCTTATAGCCAAAAGGAATGTGTTATGGGAAAATAGTTAGCCGATTGCGAAACTTCAAAAAGTGAGCAGTAATAAGGTTTTGAAGTTTCAAATATAACTGACGTTCCTCCACAAATCTGGTATCATTACAGAAGAAAAAGCAGCAAGGAAACCAGCAGCATAGAGGAAAAGTCATGCGAGAGAAATACGAGCAGATGTCGTTGTTAGACACCTACAAGAACATAGAGGAGCGGCCGGAACATAACAAACCATAATTGTTCCTGCTGTTGGATAAACATCTGGATTGGAAAGAAATCATCCCAGGTAATTTTGAGTTGGTTCCAGCGGTGAGGACAGTCCTCGAGCTATCCCCCGCAAACAGAAAAAGGACCTTTTTCGATAAAACGATGAATGTGGCCCACCTTTTATTGGACGGTTCCCTTGCGGTAACAGGCGGAATCGTCAATTCGGCAATTCAAACCTATGCTCTGATGAGAGAGCATCAAAACAAGGAAACGGGCATTCGCCGTGATTACATTATTGAGAACTTTGGCGCCAAAGGCAAACAGTGGGGGGCAAAATTAGCGAAAAATAAGCGGGACACCGCATAACAATAAAAGGGATCATGATTCGTTCGCAAACGGCTCTGTCCGCCCCAAATACTGGCGAAATCTCACTTATAAGGAGACAAGGGATCATGATTCCCCTGTCTCCTTTTCTGTGCGGTTCAGCGGGCGATGCGGCATGAAAAATCACTTTATTGTGCCGCCTGGGTTATTTACTAGACAGCACAAGCAGAGATCACAATTTCATTTATTCATGGAGGTGCGTATAGCTCTAGGGCTATTCGCACCTCTCCTTTTTTTCGACATTTTTCTGCAAAGTTCCCTATCAAATTTTAGAGAATTTTGCAGAAAACCGTCGAACAAATCCACTGTTTTTTACAACAAACCGGCTTTTCCCTCAAGTTACATGGGGAAAAGCAAAAAAATCTTACTTTCCACCGGAAAACGCCGTTTCCCATCCGCGTTCGCACGGTGGAGTCCCTATATAGCAAAGTATCCGTGATCCCCAATCTCAGGTCCCCGCAAATTCTGAGATTGGAGATCATAGAAATGCAAAAATGGCAGGAAAGCCGGAATTACCGGCGCGTCAAAGATGAAAACGGCAATGTTGTCGCCAATATCATCACGGTCGATGGCGTAGACGTGGAGGTTACGGAGGAAGTATTCCTCGCCTATTCCCAGATGGACCGCCGGGAACGGTATCTGGATGAACAGCAGGAAGAACACCCACAGGTTTCCTTGGAACTGCTAACCGCCCATGATGTTCCCATCGACTTGTATGCAACGCAGCACGAAATTTCCGCTGAAGAGTCCGCCATACAGAGGGAAGAGTGCGCAGAGGCTACCGTACATAAAGAGCGCCTCGCTTTGGCGCTTAGTTCGTTGAGCGCAGAGGAACGGGAACTCATCCAAGCCCTCTTTTTTGACGGCGAGTCTGTCCGGGAATACGCCAAAAGACTCGGCGTTTACCACCGGACCATTATTTACCGTCGAGACAAGTTGCTGGAAAAGCTGTACAAGAAAATATTTTCTTGAAAGGTTTTATCCACCCCACTGGTTTTTCGGGATAGGAGTGAGAGAGAAACACCACGACAAGGTGTTTCCGCCCGGTACGACTGCTTCCCACAGGAGGCCAATTTAATCGATATCCATGGCGAAAAGGCCATTCAATATATCGCCATCTCCGCGGACAACGCGGTGACGGCGACCTTCAAGGGATAGTGTAAACCGACCGGGAAAGGACAAATTATGGAACAGGCTGTACGAGAAAAACGAATACGTCTCATCCCCGCTACCAAGGAGAAAACGCCCACCGGAGGCCCCTCTGGGAGGAAGCTGCGGGTCGCCGCTTACTGCCGGGTCTCCACCGACAGCGAGGAGCAGCTCACCAGCTACACCTCCCAGAAGGAGTATTACACCCAGAAAATCGGGGAGAATCCCGATTGGGAATTTGCAGGAATTTTTGCTGACAGAGGCATCACCGGCACCAGCATGAAAAAGCGGGCGGAGTTCAACCGCATGATCGCCGCCTGCAAGCGGGGACGCATTGACCTGATCCTGACCAAATCCCTCTCCCGCTTCGCGCGGAATACGGTGGACTGTCTGGCCACCGTCCGTATGCTGCGGGGCCGGGGCATCGGGGTCCACTTTGAAAAGGAGAACATCAATACGCTCACGGAAGCCGGAGAATTTATGATCACGCTGTTCAGCGGCTTCGCCCAGGCGGAGAGCGAGTCCATCCGCAACAATGTGATCTGGGGCATTCTGAAAAGCCGGGAGGCTGGCAACGTGCCCTTCCAGTATACACGTCTGCTGGGCTATCGTCGGGGAGCGGACGGTGAGCCGGAGATCGACCCGGAGGAGGCGGAGGTGGTGCGGCGCATTTACCGCCGCTATCTGGACGGGGCCAGCATCTTTGGGATTCAGAGGGAACTGGAGCAGGACCACGTTCCCACCGCCACCGGGGTGAAGCAGTGGTCCTGGCAGACGATTCGCAATATTCTCATCAACGAACGCTACATCGGAGACGCCCTGCTGCAAAAGACCTACACCACCGACTGCATCAGCAAAAAAATCGTGCGGAACACCGGCGAGTTTCCCATGGTTTATGTGGAAAATAATCATCCGGCGATTATCTCCAGGGATATGTTTTATCAGGTGAAGGCGGAGATGGCCCGCCGGGCCAGCAAACGGAAGGTGATGCAGAAGACCGGCAAGACGGAGCAGGGGAAGTATTCCTCCAAGTACGCTCTCAGCGAACTGCTGACCTGCGGAGAGTGCGGGACGCCCTACAAGCGCTGTACCTGGGCCAGGAACGGCAAAAAGCGGATTGTCTGGCGGTGTGTTTCCCGCCTGGAATTCGGGAAGAAATACTGCCATGACTCGCCCTCGCTGGACGAGGATAAGCTCCATCGGGCTATCGTGGCCGCTCTGAACGAGTACGGCGCCATCCGGGCCGAGATAAAGGCCGGGGTCCTGGAGCTGGCGGGGCTGGCCCAGAGCCACGACAGGGCGGATGGGGTAAGCCTCCTGGAGCTGAAGCAGCGGCTGGACGCTCTGACGGCGGAACAGGCCGTGCTGCTGGACAAGGTGCTGGAGGACATGGACAGCCTGGAACTGAATGCCCAGCTCGAGGCGGTGACGGCGGAGAAGCAGGAGATTCTGGATCAGATGCAGGCTCTTGAAGAAGACAAAAGCCAGCGGAACCTCCGGGCCTCCAGGCAGCGGGAGATGGAGGCGTGGCTGGACCAGCAGCCGATGTGCTTCACGGAATATGATGATACGATTACCCACAAGTTTATAGAGCGGATCACGGTGGTGGACGCCGGCACCATTCGGGTCAAAATCAGGGATGTTGATGTGGTGATCAGTGAAGGGCTGTGCTGAGTGAAAGCATGAGGAAAGAGCGCAGGACCGGAGAGGCAAACGCCGACTCCGATCCTGCGCTCTTTGTTTATGCCCAAAAACAGCCGAAACCATTGTGCTGCAACGGTTTCGGGTCTGCATCTTTTTCCCCCACGCAAGGAATGTTAAGTTGACGAAATTTATATATAAAAAGTTGCAAGATAAGCGTTAAACAGCAAAAAACGCGCGGAATTTTAGAAATAAAATTTCGCGCGTTTTTGATAGTTCAGAGAACCATCCTTTAATAACTAATGTAGCAAAATCGCATTTGCCACTCATAGGCCAATTTAATCATGTGTACTTATGCGCAGCCGAAAGCTGTGCATTTTTATATATTTGCTATATGGATTGAAATTTTAGGAGGATCGTGATACCATGGATACAACAAGAAGCGAACAAATCAAAGCAGGATTGCAGAAGAGTTTTCGGAGCGGGAAATCATCTAAAGCGTCTACAGTATGCTATGGCTACAGAATAGACTCGAAAGGTAAACTTAAGATCCACCCTAATGAGGCTACCCATGTGGTTTACATCTTTGAGAGGTTTGCTGCTGGCGACAGCCTCGGGAAGATTTCCGATGGATTGTTTTTAATGGATGTCCCTTCACCCACTGGAAAGGAAATCTGGAGCAAAGAAACCATTTCGAAAATTCTTAGCAATGAAAAATACGCCGGAGATGTTATTTTAGGTAAAACCCAGGTTAAAAATGGTATACAAGTCAAAACCATTGATCTTTCAACCAAGACTACTTTAACAAACCATCATCCGGCAATCATTTCAAAGGAACTGTTCGATTCCGTTCAAAAAGAAAAAAGCCGTAGACATCGTTTGCGTGAGAGATAGAAAAATGTGAAAAGGGGACGTATGGGTACTACCAGAATTATCCCTCCCAAAGCCAATTTCCCATCCAAATTAAAGGTGGCAGCATATTGCCGGGTCAGCACCAACGCCGCTAAACGACTATCAAGTTTGGCAATGCAGGAACAATATTACGAGAAGCATATTAAGCAAAACCCAGACTGGATTTTTGCGGGAGTATATTCCGACATTGGCAGTGGAACGCGAATAAAGGGCAGAAATAGATTTAAAGCGTTACTTTCCGCATGTCGACATGGCAAAGTGGACATGATTCTCATAAAATCAGCTCATCGTTTTGCACGTAATACGGTAGACGCCTTAAAAACGATTCGGATGCTGAGAAGCCGGAATATTGATATTTATTTTGAGCGGGAGAATATCCATACTCTCTATGAAAGCTCCGAATTTGTGCTGATGCTGGTCTGTGCCCTGGCACAGGATGAGAGTTACTCCAAAAGTGAGGATATCAAATGGGGTCTGCGCAAGTCATTTCAGAATCCAGATTCCAAATACTATCAGCGAGTATGCTATGGATATACCCATGACCAGGATGGGAATCTCATCATTCATGAGGAACAGGCAGAAATTGTTCGATTGATCTATGAGATGTTTGCATCAGGAGTCAGCCTTGCAAGGATATCTGCATATCTAGAGGATATGGGCATCCTTTCGCCAAGAGGAAAGGAAGTTTGGAGCAAAGAAACTTTGCGGAAAATCCTCAGTAATGAGAAGTACATGGGCACTGTAACCTTGCAAAAGACATTTGTCGAAAATCATCTGGAACATAAGCAAATCAAAAATATAGGACAATTAGATATATTTCAAATCGATTGCAACCATAAACCCATCATATATGTAGATAGCTGAACTCAAGAAACAGGCGCTTGTTGAGTTCAAAGATGGACATTTCAATAAAATTAATCAAACCGAAATTATACTTGGCTTGACTTAGAGAATCTTTCCCCATCCGTGAGCAGACAATTGTTTGGCTGCTCACGGATGAGTTTTCCTCTGCTTGCAATGCGTCCAAGATTCGACAAGGCTGGTTTATACACGTATGATGTTTCCATCACGCATAAGGAGGCATCACAAATGCAAGACCTGCAAGACTGGATCTCGCGGTATCTACTGGACTGCAAGTACCAAAAGGACCTTGATTTAAAGACCTTAAAGGCTTATCGAATTGACTTAGAGCAGTTTTCCGCACTTATCGCCCAAAATGATTTGGAGCTGACTCGCGAGGGGCTTATGGAGTACATCTCCGATTTGCATCAAAAATATAAGCCGAGGACAGTCAAGCGCAAAATTGCCAGCGTCAAGGCATTCTGCGGTTATTTGGAGTATGAAGAGATAGTGAGGGAAAATCCATTTTCACGGCTTCGGCTGAAGCTGAATCCGCCTCTGATCCTGCCCAGAACGATTCCACTGCCAGTGATCGAAGCAATCCTGACAGCCGCGTATCAGGCGAGGGAAGAAGCGAGAACGTCCGAACAGCAAAAATCCGTCCTTCGGGATATTGCTGTTTTGGAGTTGCTGTTTGCAACGGGAGTTCGGGTGTCCGAACTATGTGCACTTCAATACGGGGATGTGCGGCTGGAAGAAGGTGAGATCAAGATCTATGGGAAAGGGGCAAAGGAGCGATTTGTGCAGATTGCAAATCCGGATGTTCTAAATGCACTTTGTCGTTATCAGGCAGCCTATAAAGAGGATATAGAACAGGCCGGTACTTTTTTTATCAACAGGGCTCGAAGGCCCCTTTCAACCCAGTCAGTTCGAGCCATTGTCAATAAGTACAGTGCGCTAGCTGGCGTAAAAAACCATATCACGCCGCATATGTTTCGTCACTCCTTCGCAACGCTGCTGTTGGAAGAGGGCGTTGATATTCGCTATATCCAACAGCTACTCGGACATAGTTCCATTGTAACAACGCAAATCTACACCCATGTAGCAGGTAGAAAGCAGCGCGACATCCTCTCCGAAAAGCACCCCAGAAACAAAATACATTCTGTGTGATAAAAGACGGGTATGCCGTAGATTCGGCGTACCCGTCTTAATCATGGGAAGAACTAAGGATAATACTCGATTATCAAGCGTTTCAGGTGTTCACGATAATCCCGGATTATCTAGTAATCAGATATTCAAGATTATATGATCGACTGTTTGGCTTCGTTTGCAATGTACCCAAAGTGGAGCGTTTATTTTCTTGGCTACTGAAAGGATTTTTGTTATGGATAACATATTTTCTTGGCAGAAAAAAGATTACAAACGGCTCTGTGAGGCATTTATGCCGGGCTCTAAAATCTTGTTTATACATGGCCGAGATTTTGAGTCACCCTACCATGTGCTAACTTCATTTCACACGCAGTTATCCGAACAAGAACACGTGCTATTTGAGATTAATATGGTTTCCCCGTACCTGTCACACCCTTTCTTGCCTTTCGCTCAGGCAGCAAACCGGGTTTTGAGACAAAAACAGGCATCCAAGCCGCTTCTACCGTGCATTGTGAAGGATATCACCCAATCTGATACTGCGGCGGCTATTGTAGAGAACATTGTAAATGAGCGGCATTTTTCCACATCGCTGAATCAATATGAAACCGAGCTTCTGGTTCAACTGGAGAACGCTACAAATGGAGGCACCCCTGTTTTCTCATTCCGCGGATATCCCCTTTTCGACGCGAACTCTCAGAATCTCGCTGTCCTCTTGGTTTCTGGCCTGTTAAATGATGATTTTCCCTTTTTGAAGAACGCAAAATTTTTGTTTGTATGTGAGGCCGAGGATTCTTCCGTTTCATTTCAGCGCATAAAGCAAATGGAGCATACGGACATTTTCCTCTCTGATCCACAGCAGGAGGATATGGAGGAAATTCTTGCGGAGATTTCTCCTGAATTGTGTTTACTTCCGGAGGAGCGGGAAAAATTATTTTACTTATCCGGAGGGCGTTTGTCTGTTATTGATATTCTTTCGCGGTACCTGGCTTCAAAAGGGCAGACCTCAATTGATGGCTCTGCTCAGGAAGTGGTGGATGCCACTTTAGCGGATCGCATTTCTCATATGGGGGAACTCGGAGCCACGCTGGAATCCGTTCTGGAGTTTGCTGCCAATATCGGAAACACCTTTTACATTCCCTTACTGAAACAGGTCGTTGACGCTTCCACCTGCGATTTGGCTTTGAGAAAGAGCGATCAGGAATTTTTTACGAAGTGCGGTCAGGACAGCGGTAAATTTGTCTGCCGCGAGATTTGGGATTTCTTCTATGCCTGTCCTGATGAGAATCGAAAGCGTGAAATTGCATATGCGCTGGAACGGGCGATCTATTACTTTGACCCGTATGATTACCTGACCCGCGCACACTACCTGGAGCAGGCTGAAAACATTCGAGATGCCTGCGAATTGTACTTTTTCGCCTACAACTCTATTGTTCAAGAAGGGCTTGCGCCGGAAGCGGATCTAGAAAACAGGATCATCGCGTTAAGTATGCAGTGCGGGCTGAACAACTACTGGAATTCCTTGTTCCAGGCTTATGGGGCTATGGACAGTCTCGATTATAAAAGCTGTGTTGAGATATTGGACAACATGGGCGGTTCGCTTACTACGCGGCTACTTCTTCTTAAGGAATATTTGACCGGGCTTTGCTTGCACAGATTGGGAAATACCCTCGACCACCAGCGGGAGGCCATGCTTTCTATACAGGCAGCTACTGAGTATGCGCGTAACATCGAGGATGGAATTTGGTGTGACTGCCAAATGATACTACTGTCTCTTTTGGTAAACAGCAACGGAGACATCTATGCGGCAAAACGCATCTGCAAAGAGCTTACTTATTATTATACGCAGAAAAATTATGCGCCGTTTGCTCAGAAGGGGCTTTACGCATTAAAACGGAAATGGAGTGCGCTCTACTCTGTGGAGAGGGCCACTCAAAAAACGGAGGACAGCGTATTATATTTCAGGAATGGGCTTTATCCATCCCAATACTTAATGGCGCTCAATAACCATGCGGCGAACCTGATCGTGCTTGGCAACTATACGGAAGCTATAAAATATCTCAACGAGGCCATAGGTGCGCTCCAAAAATTTCAGGCTGTGCGCGTCAATCGGATGTACTTGCTGAGCAATTATTGCTTATGCGCAGTGCTTTCTGAAACGTTGTCTCCGGCAGATGTCTATAAAAAGCTCCTTCCAATTATGGCTCAGAGAGAGTTCGGGGATTGGACGATCATTTTCCAGATGAATTGCGCCATTTACATGGCCCTTGCCGGAGAAATTGACCGGGCTGAGGAGAACCTACGCACGTTGGAAAAGGTCAGCTTGGAGCTCTGCGATGATTATTATTTGTTCTATGTATATGCAAATCTAGCCGCAGTGCTTTATCTGCAGGGTAGGCGCACAGAAGCCGTTTCCCTGCTGCGGGAAAACTGTTCAAAGCCTCCTCTGCTGTTTAAGGCGACGGAAAAAACGTACCTGGAGGAGCGGTCAAAAAAATGGATTTCTGCGATGGAATCTGTTGATATCAAAGACCCTAAAGCCTTTGACACGTATCTCCTGGACAGGCATCCCCCAACAACGCAATGGGCTTTTATTGGTCGGGGATTTCTTTACTCTGATATTCAGTTTTGGTCTGAACCATGAAATCGGCTGGATACCGGAAGTACATAGCGGGTCACCATCGGCTTAAACCCGGCTTTCTCATAGAGAGTGGAGGCCGGAAGACCGTACCAGCACTCACACTCGATCCGCTTTTTATACCTGCGGCATAAATACCGAAGGAAGAATCCCCCTATGCTATAATGACGGGCATTGGGTCTAATGTAAATACCATGCACAAACAGAATAGAGGTGTCATCCACAGCGGAAACCTGCTCCTCTACCTGTGCCATGCCAACAATCTCGCCGTCTACCAGGAATATGAAATTATCGCGTGCCGACGCGGTAGATAGGGCCTGCTCCAGGGTGTACTGTAGCAGTTCTTTGTCGTTGATGCCAATTTGGGCGGCGTATTCTAAATGGTATTGCATCAGGTCCATCTTCAGATTCCCTAAAGTCAGAAGGTCCTCTTGGTTATATACCTGTTTGATGCGCAACATCATATCACCCTTTTTCCACTGTGGCTGACAGCAGGGTTTTTGCAATATGCTCTGGTGACAGCCCCAGTATTTGAAATGCAGAATTTACTGAACTATGATCAACAAAATGGGGATTTGTCGAAACGTCCGTTACATAATAGTAGCCATCGGGCCTTACTCGAAAATCGACTCGACACAGTCCTTCCATACCAAGAATCTGGGCAGTTTCAGCAGCACACAGGCATAATTCTTTGGATATTTCATATTTCTCAGATGCAAAATCATAAAAGCCATATTGATCGAAATAAATTCGCTCATAATTTAGTATCTCATGCTCCAAATCATGTTTTCCGTCCACTGAAATTCCAATCGGAGGCAACTGACATATCGCACCATTGACACAAAGTAGGGGAACTTCGATCTCATAGCCGGTAATGAACTCCTGTGCTATGATTGGCTGGTGCTGCTGCTCCATCCGCTGGAAAATGAATTGATCAGTCTGCGGGGTATAAAATTGTATAGATGTATCGTCAATACCAATGCTGGCAGACTCGTAAATTGGCTTTAATAAAACCTGCATATTCAGAGGTGGGTGCCGTTCCATGAGCCAGCCGTTGGAATACAGCCATGTCTGAGGAACTCTGATTCCCGCTTGAGCTAAAATTTTATTGACATGATACTTATGACGACATAAGGAGACGACGTAGGAATTCGACCCAGTACAAGGTATTCCATGCAGATTGCAAAAAGCTGGTACAAGGGATTTTCTTCCCGGGCCTGCCCCGCTTTGTGCCGCATTATATACCAGGAGGTTTGGCGGCATATGCTCTATTACATAGCGGAAAAAGTCGTCCTCATATGTAAAATAATCTGTAACAAGGCCAAGCGAACTGAACATGGAAACAACCTGTTCAAATTCATCGTCGGAAAAATATTCCGTATCCATATTGAACAGGCCATGGATTTTGGCTGCATTTGGATTTGTTTTGGTATTGCACACAAGTATCAAATGCTTACCATCTAGCTTTTTTTCCGCATCCGCCCATAGCCTTTCTAAATCCAGCTCATGCATACAACTAACCTCTTCCTCTATACGAACATTCTGCGTTGCTCTCAAAGTGGCAGATAATCCGGGATTATCGTGAACACCTGAAACGCTTGATAATCGAGTATTATCCTTACTTCGTTTTGGTATATCATACCACAATAGTTTAAAATATGCCATAATTATTTTTCAATTCGGCAATATCGACAAAAACTACAATATTCTGTTATCATTGAGAGAATAGGAACGTGGAGATTTGCCTAATTTGTATATAATCTAAGCATACAAAAGGAAAAGAGGCCAAAAGTGCTTATATGTCCACACTTTTGACCCTGCATCTTTTTCCCCCACACAGGGAATATCATAAATGAGTGGTACGCCAAGGACACCTCGAAGAAGATACGGGCGGTATTCCGCAATAAAGGTATGTCGGGCCAGCGGTTGGCAGTAAACGCCCCCTACGGCTATATAAAGGGCGAGGACGGGCATCTGTTGGTGGACGAGGAAACGGCTCCTGTGGTGGAGTTGATTTTCCAGTTATGTGTTGAGGGCAACGGCCCCGGCAAGATTGCCCGGATGCTGAAGGAGCGGGAAATCCCGACGCCTGGGACAATCACGTTTCAGCGCACGGGCCAGACAAGCCGCTACTTTCCGGACGACCCCTGCCGCTGGAACCCCGCCACCGTCCTGAGTATTTTGGGACAGGACGCCTATTTAGGCCGGACGACCAATTTCAAAACCACCAAGCTCTCCTATAAGAGCAAAAAGACGGTCATCAATTCGCCGGATAAATGGGCGGTATTTGAGGGCACCCATGAAGCGATTATCGACAAGGAGACATGGGAGATTGTGCAGAAAAGCCGGGAACACCGCCGCCGTCCAACCAAGATGGGAGAAATGGGGTTGTTCTCCGGGCTGGCCTATTGTGCCGACTGCGGCGCGAAGCTGTACCACCACCGCAGTATCACGTTGACGAAAGAGCAGGAGAGTTACATCTGCTCAAACTACCAGTCAAGAAAGAAATGTACTGCCCACTATATCCGGGCCGTGGTTTTAGAACAGCTTGTACTCCAAAATCTCCAACGTGTTGTTGCCTACGACCAGGAGGACGAGAACGAGTTTGTGCGGCGCGTGATGGAGAACAAGACCGCCGTACAGAGGGCAGAGCAGGAGCAGGCCAAGCGCAAGCTGGAAAAGCAGGAGCGGCGAATCAGTGAGCTTGACCGTATCATTCAACAGCTCTATGAAGATCGTGTTTCGGGGGCGTTGAGCGCGGAGCGGTTTGCAAAGTTATCCGGGGGCTACGAGAAAGAGCAGGAGGAACTGAAGCAGTCCGCAAAGGAATTGCAGGCTATTGTAAACACGATTGAAACCCAGGCCGTCAATGTGCAGAGCTTTCTGAAGATTGTGCGGAAGTACACCGCGCCGACGGAGCTGACCCCGGCCCTGTTACGCGAGTTTGTGGAAAAGATCGTTGTCCACGCCCCGGACAAGTCCAGCGGCCATCGCACCCAGCGGATTGACGTGCATTACAATTTCATTGGCGAAATTGATTTTTCCCCGGAATACAGCCAGGTTAGCAGACAGACAACCGCATAACGCTACTGCATCATGCGGTTGCCTACCATATTCCTGAAATGTTCTTTATGCGTACTGTCCAT
>NZ_CAJTUX010000028.1 GCF_910579365.1 uncultured Oscillibacter sp. | reverse complement strand
TTTCTGTATCATTCCCTCATTATACTACTTTTCCCTCTATTGGTACAGTTTCTTAATGTTGATTTCCGACTGCAAATAGACATAGTTGGCGATCTGGTTGTACTGTCCTTTGCTGGTAATCCCATTCCGAATTAAGTACTTCTTAGGGAAGAGATGGTGGATATCTCCACGCTCCTCCAGCATCGCTTTTACTTCTATGTGTTCACCCAGGAAACCTTTGTCGTGATTCTTAACCTGGGCCATCAGGAACACGTTGAAATAGGGGCTACTGGCCACTGAGGTATTCAGCCGATCCACCAGCACATTGTTCCAGAACGCGTCGGAGAGCTCGCCGGCCTCTACCTGTTCCAAATATTCGAGAGGATTTTCATAAGTATTGAACCGCTTCACGTCATAGTCGAAAGCGGATTCAGGTGAACCCGAGTAGCGGCCGGTCAAAATCGTCAGGACGATCCAGCGGCGAACAATTCGCTCCATCATGCTGGAGTCGATTTCCCGTGCTTTCAAGGTGAGATACAGGATATAGCCAAAATTCAGCACATTCTGGGAGCGCACCTGAGAGGCCCGCTCCACACCGACAGATTTCAAAATCATGACGTACCTCTGGAAATGGGTCTGATTGACCACATCCAGAACCGCGTCATGCAAATCGTAAAACGCTCTTTCCGCAATCTCAGCTTTGAAATCCCTGGCTTCAAAGTCGCGGCCGGACAACAGGCTGACCAGGTCGGAAAGCCGTCCGCGGCTGAACTTATAGGTGAACGCGACACGGAGAACATCACTGTAATCCGGTTCATAGATATCTTCATTCTCGTTGACGATCCACTCAATTTTGTGGAACTCCGGTGTCTGAGCAAAAGCGGTATCATTAAATCTGATTTCGCTGTAATCCGCCGGAACCTGTAAAAAGTGGAAGAAGTAATCGATCATCTTTCGGATGATATTCCCGCCGAATTCTTCATTGCTGGAAATCTTGCTCATGGCAAAGTCAGCCTGGGAGAGAACAACCCCCTTGGAATTGATTCGGATAAAAATGTCTGTGACCTGTTCAATATCCAACTCATGAGAGAGATTGATGACTCCAAGGTTGTTGTTTTCAATACTTTTCAAACGGGTGATAATATCGGAGATTTTAGACATTCCCTCGTTGTCAGTGATTCCGTTTTTCTGGCAATAGTCGATGACAAAACCGAACGAATTAAAACCGGGGTCAAAAATTGCGGCAATATCAGGAATATATTTAGCGTCCTTGAGAATCGCAGGGTTCACTACATCAAACCGCTCCTCCTGAGGGTTAAAGGCAATTTTTATGGGAAACATTTTGTAATCAGCACCCACGACCTCTTGTCCAACAATCGCGGCCGCCAAGGCGGTGATCCGCTGCTGCCCATCGATCACAACTTTTTTGCCGGAGGATATGGTTCCGTCTTTTAGCTTTACATCGGGATTCTGCCAGACGATAATGTAACCAACCGGATAGTTTTGATACAGGGAATCAATCAGATCGCGCACCTTGGTGCTGTCCCAAACAAAGGGACGCTGAATTTCAGGGATTGCGATACTCCCGTCTTTGATGCTGGAAAGCAGAGAACTGACCGCAATATTGTTGACATCGTATCTTGCCATAGTAAAGCTCTCCTCTGATAAATTTCTGCAACGCTGCTCTCAGCGCCTGTTCGATTCGCTTTTTCTCATCACTGCCATCTGTTTTGAGACGCAGCAGAGGAATCCCGTATTGCGATAAAATATGATTTTTCTTTTCATCCCGCATCGCCTGGACGCTGCCGGCGGCGCGAAAGGCTGTTCCATCCACCTCAACGGCCAGCAGCGGCGACTTATCCATTTTCCGAAACAGGAGAAAATCTACATGGGTCAACAGGTTTTTGGCATAAGATTTTTCTTCATGATTCAGCAGAGAATAATCTTTTACAAGATTGACCAGCGACACATGGACGGCACTGGACACAGCAGAAAATTCTGGTTCCATAAGGACGCTCTCAATCACAGCATAGAGCAGATTTTCGGAATCATACTCCGAAATTCGCCTGTGCTTTTGCAGGAAAACGCGTCGCTGCTGGGCGTAGCCTTGATAGAGAAGGTCAAAAATGGAATAAACGGCGCTTTCTACAACCGCACAGCTGTTGTACTCGATATAGCGGGCCAGGTCCCCATAGTTTGTCTGGTCATTTCGCGGATCTTGGGAGGTGACGGCTGTCAGAGATTTGACCGCCCGAGACACCGCCACATTCAGCATTCGAGGATCATCCACAAATTCCGTAATCACATTATCCACCGAAGTCAAAACAATCGCATATTTACTTTGTGGATTCTCCTCACGGGACTTTTTATAATGTAATCCTCATCTTCAAGCCAGGAGAAAAAGGACGAGAGAATCCGTCTCACAGTATCGAGAGTCATCTTGCTGACCGTTCCTCCCCGCTGGTAGTTGTCGAGGTATAAACGGAGATCCTCCGTTGTTATTTTGCGTTCCGGCTTATTGATCTTCTCCAACATATTTCGGATCGCGGACTCATAATAGCGCAGAGATTTTTCTGAACATCCTTCCACGCGCTTGGCCGAAACAAAAAGCGGCAGCCAATTGGACATCTGTGATTCACTGTCTATGGTGGCCTGTGCATTCAGCGCAGACAAATGTCTGCGCAAGGATGCTAACAGCTGTTTCATTTGGTTTTCGCTCAAGCTTTCAGAGAGTTCATGCTGAATATTGATGATAATTTCTTCGATCATGGTGTTTCCTCCTTGTCGTATTCCTCCGTTTGAGGCGTACCCACGAGCCGGAGGAAACTCCATGACCCTGTTTTTCAGCCGAGCTGCTCGGAAATGATACGTTTGTAGGTGGCGGTCAATTCTGAAAGGGCTTGTTCCAGTTCAAATTTTGATTTATCGCTCTGACGGACGAAGGCGGCAAACTCCTCTTGTTGAAATAAATCTGGCATCATCACTATTGCATCCTCAAAATCCCCCCGCTTAATATGCTCCATAGTCGCCTTGAATCCATGGGCTTTCTTAAAAGCCTCCTTGAGCGCATAATTGGCAGCAAAAATAAAGAATACCTTGTTTACCTTTCGCTTGTCAAAAACGACCTTGAAGATGTGCTGATTTAGCCACGCATCTCCGCCATTCCAAAGGTATGCCTCAAGATGGGTGGCCCACGATACAAGCACATCACCGTTATGCACCAGGTATTTTTCATCAATTTCTCCGGCAAAACGATTGAAGTCTGCTGAAGCATCATTTAGATTTTGGATACGGATGATTGGTACACCTTCAAAGCTCCAGTCTTGCGGTTTGAATGCATAGCCATTTACATAGGTTGCAATATCGCCCATACGAGTAGGAGTTCTATCACCGCTCTGTGTTATCTCGATAAATTGAGATTTCACCAACTCATCCGTAGCAGCAATGAGCTGTTGATAGGATTTCTTTGTATCATCCATCGCCCACAAGAGTTCCGCAAGTTCACGCTGCTTGTCCATATTCGGCAACTCAAACTCATAACTTTTCAGGTGTTCCCACTTGACACGGGGAGAAAGTGAACCCGCCGATTTTTCTACGGCAAAATGAAACAAAGTATCATTTTGAATGATAAAAGGCAGCAATTCAGGAAGAATATATCTCGGCTTCGCCTCAATAACTGTAATATCGCCAGAGCAGATTCCATCAAACGGCGCAACAGCAGCTTTTTTCAGGTAAGCCCGACGGCGGCCAAAAAGCACATCCCCTTTACGGAACATTTTTGTAAAGGTGTTATCACTACCCTCATCCCAAGAAGTAAGTGTGATTTCCTCTGGTGTTAAATGCTCGAGTCCAACCGTGGGATACCCATCTTTATTGCCTTTACAGGTCTCCCTGCGTTCCTCAGCCACATCGCCAAGCAAAACCTTACTCACCTTCCCGCGCCCCCTTTCCCAAAAGTGAATTCAGCCTCTCATAACTCAGCTTCATGGTTTCCGAGGTGGCCAACCAGCTGTCATAATGCTCCTGAACGGAGCGGATATCCGTCTCCGTCGCCTCGATTTCCTGCTTGACATAGAGGGGAATACTGAGGGAAAAGTTGTGATCCGCAATATCCTGTATGGTAGCTACCCGTGCGAAACCAGCCTCGTCAGAATACTGGTGATAGGCTTCGGCAATCTTTTGAATATGCCGGTCCTCCAAATAGCTTTGCGCATTTTTTCGCTCCACTTCGTTCACCGCATTGATGAAAAGCACCTGTCCCCGCCGCTCCGGGCGCTTATTCATGCGGCAGATCATGATGCAGGCCTCCATAGGGGAGTTGTAAAACAGGTTTGCCGCCAGACCGATCACGCATTCGATGCGGTCGCTGCGCACCAGTTTTTCCCGCATGGCGCGCTCCTCATTGCGGAACAGAACGCCGTGAGGAAACAAAATCGCGCACCGCCCGGTCTCTTCCTTCAGGCTGGCAATGATATGCTGCAAAAAGGCGTAGTCCGCCCGCCCTTGGGGAGGTACTCCCAAGAAATTCCGGCCATATTTGTCGCTCTCAAAGGCGGCGCGATCCCATTGGCTGATGGAATAGGGCGGATTGGCCAGAACCAGGTCAAACTGCCGGAGCCTGCCGTTTTCAATAAACGCGGGCGCGGCCAGGGTATCGCCGTTTACAATGCTGAAATCCTTGACACCGTGGAGAAACAGGTTCATCTTGCCAATAGCGGAGGTCAGCGCGTTGATCTCCTGCCCGAAGACCGCAACATTGCGCCATTCTTTCCCCTGTTCTTTCAGATAAGCAATCGCGGAGATCAGCATACCGGCGCTGCCGCAGGTGGGGTCGTAGATGGACTCCCCCGATTCCGGGCGGAGCATCTCCGTCATCAGGTGGACAACGGTCCGGTTGGTGTAAAACTCCTGCGCTGTGTGACCGCTGTCATCTGCGAATTTTTTGATGAGATACTCGTACCCCTGACCAAGCTCATCCTCCGGGCAGTTTGCGATGGAGAGCGTCCTGGTACTGAAATGCTCCAGCAGGTCCTTCAGTAAACGGTCCGGCAGACGGTTTTTATTGGTCCATGCCCCATCGCCAAAAATCCCTTGTAATTTATCGGAATTGGCGTTTTCAACTTTTCGGAACGCCTCCACGATTGCCACGCCGACATTTTCTGAAACTGCACGGACGTCATTCCAGTGGCTGCCCTCGGGAACGATAAATGTATGAAGTTCACGCTCATCAAACTCAGCGGCATCTTCGCCGTATTCCTCCTGCGCTGCGGCGGTCTCCTCATCGTACACATCACAGATTCGCTTAAAGAACAGCAGCGGGAATATGTACTGCTTATAGGCTCCCGCGTCAATATTTGTGCGGAGGAGGACGGCGGAGTTCCACAGATAGGACTGTAATTCCTCAATGGTGATTCGTTTATTCACTGACGTACCCTCCCTCCAGCAGAAGCTTTTTCATCTTTTCCTCGGCCCGGAGCATGGCCTCATAAGCCTCAAAATACTGCCGGCGCACCTCCTCCGGGGGAATCGTCTCCTGCTCTTTTTTCTCAATGTAGTTGCTGATGGCAAGAGTGTAGTCTTTTTCCCGTATATCGGCAATGGTTACCACTTTGACCCGCTCGATCACATCTTCATAGGCCGCGTACAGCGCATATACCCTTCGAATGTCGTCCTCGGTCATGATGTTCTGCGCCCGCTGGGGGGTGTAGATGCCGGAGGCGTCTATAAGACAGACCTTTCCGCGGTGATCCGCATGTTTGTTGTTGTTCAAAAAGAGAATGCAGGCGGAAACGCCGGTGGAGTAGAACACGCCCCCGGTGAGTGTGATCACACACTCCAGCTTGTCGGACTCCACCAACCGCTTTCGGATCTCTCCCTCTTTTCCACCCCGGAACAGGACGCCTTGGGGCAGGACGACAGCGCACCGGCCCGTCTTGGAATCCATAGATTTGACCATGTGCTGGAGCCAAGCGAAGTCTCCGTTGGAGTCCGTGGGGCACCCCCAGAGGTTGCGCCCGTAGATATCGCTGCCAAACTGCTCCGCCCCCCAGTTTTTCAAGGAAAAGGGGGGATTCGCCACCACACAGTCAAAGGTTTGCAGGCTGCCTCGCCAGAGATAATTAGGGCTTCGCAGCGTATCCCCCTGGGTCACGTTAAAATCCCTTGCGCCATGCAGAAACAGGTTCATCCTGGCAATGGCGGAGGTGGCCAGATTCTTTTCCTGACCATAGATTCGTCCGTAGGTTCGCTTGTCACCCTTCATGTAACGAATCGCTTCCATCAGCATACCGCCTGTGCCGCAGGCGGGGTCATACACCGACTCGCCCGCCTGCGGGGCCAGCAGCATAATCATCAGCTTGACAATGGAGCGTGGGGTGTAAAATTCGCCGGCGTTCTTTTTTGATAAATCCGCGAATTTCTTGATCAGGAACTCATAACTGTCCCCCATCACGTCGGCAGAATAATGGTTGTTGCCAACCTTTATTTTGGACATATGCTCGATCAGATTTTTCAGCCGCTCGTCGGACAGCTTTGACTTATCCGTCCAGTTTGCGTCATCAAAGCTGGAGAATACCCCGCTCAATGTATCGGGGTTCGCCCGTTCAATCCCGTTCATAGCCTTTACAATGGCAACACCCACATCCATGCTCGTCTCCCGGACATCCTGCCAATGGCACCCCTCGGGAATCACAAAGCGGTGGTTCTCCGGGAAGGCGGCATATTCCTCATCCCCGCCGGATTCCTCCAGCGCGGCCTGGGTCTCCTCGTCATAGACGTCGGAAAGTCGTTTGAAAAACAGAATCGGCGTCACATAGCTTTTGTATTCGTCCTGATTGATAGGGCTCCGCAGGATATTGCACGCCTCAAACAAGTGGGAAAACAGTTTCTGGCTGGTGGTCTCCTCAGAAACTGACGTGCTGTTTATGGCATCCTCGTCAGCAAAATCAAAGGCAAGCTGCATGATTTCAGAACGCTTGCCGGCTTTGATTTCAGCGCGCTGCGGAGATCGAATTCCGATGTTTCCGGCCTCACCTGCTTTTTCCGCCTTCGCCGGATAGATTCCCTCAAAATCCATGAGGACTTTTAAAAGGCGCTTGTCCAAAAAGGTCAGGGCCAGTTTCCGTATGGGAGCGGGTACACCGTAATAGGCCTCTGCAACCGCCCCGGTAATCGCCGCCAGGGTATCACTGTCGCCGCCGATAGAGATTGCGTTCCGGATGGCGTCTTCAAAGCCAGTGGACTCGAAAAAAGCCTCCAGCGCCTGGGGTACGGTATCCTGACAGGTCTCATTGAACTGATAGGTGCTACGGATGGAATCCAGCGTGAAATCAATGGGGTAGTAGTTCTTTGTGATATAATCCTGAATCTCCAGCATACTTTTTCCGGTGCGGGCGAGATAAACCGCAGCAGCAGTGGCCTCGGCGCCTTTGATTCCCTCCGGATGGTTATGGGTCACCTCGGTCACCGCTTTGGAGAGGGCTTTTGCCTCTTCAAGAGACCTTGCCGCATACCCGCAGCCGCTTACCCGCATGGCGGCGCCGTTTCCAAAGCTGTTGTAAGGCTTCGGATGATCGGAATACATCCAACGGTAAAAAGATCCACCATAGCCGCTGTTCGGATACGGGCGGCCAATCTCCCGCATGGAGCGGACTGCCTGCTCTCCCAGACCGGTAAAATCCGGTCGGCAGCGCATCAGCGCGTCGCATACGGCCAATGACATGATGGAATCATCCGTAAAGAAACACTGGTGCGGCATCAGGTCAAAGTCCTTGGAGCGGTGGTTGTTCCACTCAAATCTGGAGCCCACAAGGTCTCCAATGATTGCGCCAATCATAGTTTCACCCGCTTCCCGTCAATAATATTGCTCGATGTAGCTGTACGCCTTGTCGAAGACGTCTTTATCTTTGATTTTATACTTAATCCAAACTACACTGCGAAGGGCCTTCTTGACCTCCTGCTTGCCGGCCGTTGTGCTCTGCCAGCCGTCGAAGCGGACAATTTTCACGATGCTGTCAATATCAGCAACGATGCGCTCTACAATAACAGGCGTATTTTTATTCCTCACACCATTGAACAGCTCCGTCAAGGCGGCGATTCCTTTATCAATTTCCTGCTCCGGAACGACATCTTTCTCCGCCTGAGCGGCTTCTTTCGCCAGTTCCAAAAGAAGCTTCAAAAATTCAATGCTGGTAACAAGCCCCTGTTCATGTTTCTCGCGCAGGGCTTCCAACTTCTCACCCAGCTGGATAAATTTGGGGTCTTGGGCATGGTTCAGAATCTTTGCCACAAGGCTGATCTCAACCTTTTTTGCCGCTTTTTTCAAATCCTTCTGCTTCTCCAGAAAATCATCAATCAGGTCAGCGTCCATGGCAAGAATGTCCATATCTTCGTCAGTCTCGCCGACCGTAACATTCTGATGAACCAGTTCAATGGTCTTGGCCCCAAGGGCGGCCCAAATCAGCCCCCCTCTGCCGTCGGTGGGTTTGACGGATTCGTAGACACGGGACAGCCACTGGTAATCCGCCTTGTATGCGTTCAAGAAGGTATCCGGCGACAGAGCGTCCCAAGCACGGTTCAGCACACGATAGTCGGCGGCAAAGGTATCCTTTTCCTTATTGGTGGGAAGACATTCCTGGGCCGCCATCAGCCCTTCCCAGCCCTCTACGGTGCGGTCAACACCCATAAAATAACCGAGGCATTTTTTCATCAGCGTGGGCAGCTGCTTTTTGATCTCCTCGATATTGGTGATAATGCGGCGCATACTGGTCTCATCAAAATCAAGAGCTTTCGCCACATCGTCAAAAATACCAATATAATCTACAATCAAGCCGTGCGTCTTTCCCTGGTCATAGGTTCGATTTGTGCGGCAGATCGCCTGGAGCAGCGTGTGATCCTTCATGGGCTTGTCCAGATACATCGCCTGCAAAATAGGGGCGTCAAACCCGGTCAGCAGCTTGGAGGTGACGATCACCAGCTTCAGCTTGCTGTTTGGGTCCCGGAACACGTCCAGGATCTTTCCCTCCGCATCACGGTCACGGCGGTATTTCTTGTAGCGGTCCTCCTTGTCATTATTGGTATCCATGACGATCGTGGAAGCATCCTCGCCAAGCAGTTCGTCCAGGACCGTCTTATACATTAGGCAGCATTCACGATCATAGACCACGATCTGTCCCTTGTAGCCGTTCGGCTCAATTTTCGATTGGAAGTGCTTCGCGATATGTTCGCATACCTTCCGGATGCGGGCCGGGTTGTACATGATAGCCTTCATATTGACGCGGCGGGAAAGCTCATTCTTTTCCTCCCTGCTCAGCCCCGCCTCATCGGTCATCGCTTCAAATGCCCGGTCCAGTTCATCTTTGTTGACGTGCAGCTCCACGGGAACCGGCTCAAAATGCAGGGGCAGCGTGGCGCCGTCCCGGATAGAATCGGAGAAAGAGTACCGGCTCATATAGCCAGTGCGGTCCTCCTCCGCGCCGAAGGTCAAAAAGGTATTTTTGTCCACTCGGTTAATCGGCGTACCGGTAAGGCCGAAGAAAAACGCATTGGGAAGGGCCATACGCATCTTCTCACCCAGGTCCCCTTCCTGCGTCCGATGAGCCTCATCCACCATGACGATGATGTTGTCTCGGGCATTCAGCTCTCCATTGACCTCACCAAATTTGAAAATTGTTGTAATCAGAATCTTCCGCATATCTCCGCGGAAGAAAGAGGAGAGTTCCTCCTTGGTGGACGCGCTGGTCAGATTGGGAATGTCGGAGGCGTTAAAAGTCGCTGTGATCTGTGTCTCCAAATCAATGCGGTCATCCACAATCACAACCGTAGGATTTTTGAGTTCAGGTACCATACGCAGCTTCTGCGCGGCAAATACCATCAGCAGCGATTTGCCGGAGCCCTGGAAATGCCAGATCAGCCCTTTCTTCGGATACCCGGCAAGGACACGGCTGACGATCATATTCGCACCCTCAAACTGTTGATAGCGGCAGATGATCTTATATTTCCGGTACTTTTTATCGGTGGCGAACATAGTGAAGAACTGGAAGATGTCCATAACCTTTTCCGGTGTAATCATATCTGCTATGCTGATCTTCACATCCGCAAGGTTACCCTCCGCCTTATGAGCAGAGGTGTGCCACGGCCCCCACATATTGATGGGCATATTCACGGAACCATAGCGGTAGCGCTTCCCCTCTGAGGCAAAATTGAATACATTTGCAACAAACATGGCGGGAATGCTTTTCTCATATGCGGAAATATCTCCAGCGGCATCAAGCCACGTAATAGCACTGCGGACAGGCGTCTTCAGTTCGCCAATCGCAATGGGAAAGCCGTTGATTAGCAGCACAATATCCAGACGTTTGCCTCCATCCGCCTGGGGATATACCCATTGGTTAGTGACGACATATTCGTTTAAGGCAATGTTCTCTTTGCGCATCGTACCAAAGAAGCGAATCGGAACCATACGACCGTCTTTTCCAAAGGGGAAGGAGTTTTCTTCAAACACCAGCTTTTTAAACAGCTCATTCTGGGTCACCAGGTTATGCGGCTGTACAGACAAAATAACAGTTCGAAGCTTATAAATGACCTCGTCGGCACGGGAAGGTTCCGCTGCGATCTCAGGATTCAGCCGGATCAACGCTTCCTTCACCATGGGCTCCACCATAACATCCGAATACATACGCGGAAGCTTCTCAGCGGGAATGTAGGTCCAACCATTCTCTTTCAAAATAGAGATTATCATTTGCTCCATAGTGTTGTCTTCATTAAACAGAGCTTTCATGTAACCTTCCCCTTTACCATGCTTTTAATTGTAATCTTCTCAAAATTTCCTTATCCGCCGAGCAAAACTCGTACTGCGGTATTTCATCCACTTTAATCCACTGAATATCATTATGTTCCAACATTTGTGGAGTTCCCTCAATGATTGCCGCATTGAACAGTGTCAGGTGTACGTTCAGATCAGGGTAAACATGGTCTACCTCCATGAACACTTTGTCCACCGAGATGGTAACAGCCAGTTCTTCCCGGCACTCCCGAATGAGGGCATCTTCTTTGCTCTCTCCCGGTTCCACTTTGCCACCCACAAACTCCCACAGCAATCCCCGCGCCTTATGAGCCGGACGCCGGCAGATTAAAAACCTGTCTCCATCCCAGATCAGCGCCGCCACAACTTCGGTTACTTTTTTCTCCATACGGTCTGCCACCCTCGATTTGCCTTTTTCTCCTGTCTGTGCTATTTTATTCATATGAGTATACCACAAATTTTCCCCTGGGGAAAGTGTACAATGGAGGTGCAATGCCGTGGTACGAGAGATTATGCGGGATGAAGCGTTCCTCTCCCAAAAGGCTGAACCGGCTACATTGGAAGACTTGCCTGTCGCTCAGGATCTGCTGGACACCCTGACCGCCCACAAGGACGGCTGTGTGGGCATGGCGGCCAATATGATCGGCGTCCGCAAGCGAATTATCGTCTTTGACAACGAGGGCACATACATGGTCATGTTCAACCCGGAGATTATCAAAAAGTCTGGTCCCTACGAGGCGGAGGAGGGCTGTCTCTCCCTCTCCGGCACCCGGAAGGCCAAACGCTGGCAGTCCATCAAGGTGCAGTATCAGAACGGGCAGTTTCAAACACGCCTCAAGACCTTCACCGGCTGGACGGCCCAGATCATCCAGCACGAGATCGACCACTGCGAGGGGGTGCTGATCTGACATGGACTTTGATGCCTATATTGCCTGTCTGACGGGAAAAGACGCCAAGGCCGCCTATGCCCTTGCCCAGCGGATCACAGAGGAAAGCAGAGTTTCCGACGCTTGGTATTCTCATTTTGATGAGTTTGCCGTTCTCCTGTCCCACAAAAACTCTCTGGTCCGCAACCGGGCCGTCTCCATCCTTGCGGCCAATGCCCGTTGGGACGGGGAGGGGAAATTTGACGCGCTGCTGGATGAATTTTTGTCCCACGTCACCGATGCGAAGCCCATCACGGCCCGACAGTGCGTGGCGGCGCTTCCGGAAATCGCGGAGGCGAAACTGGAATTCATTCCCCGTATCCGGACGGCATTGGAGCAGGCTGATCTGAGCGGCTACCCGGACAGTATGCAGCCTCTGGTTTTGAAGGATATTGTTGCGGCGCTGGAAAAAATCAGCACATTGGGAAATCAGGGGGCTTGATATATGCGCATCATCATCGCCCCGGCGAAGAAAATGGTGGCGGACACGGACAGCTTTTCTGCGGACAGCCTGCCCCAGTTTCTGGAACAGACAGAGCGGCTGAAGGCTGTCCTCCAGGGTATGTCCTCCAAGGACTTACAGGCCCTCTGGAAGTGCAATGACTCCATCGCCAAACTGAACATAGAGCGGCTGGAACAGATGAACCTGCGCCGTAATCTCACCCCCGCCATTCTTTCCTACGAGGGCATCCAGTACCGCTGCATGGCCCCCGGCGTGATGGAGACGACCCACCTGGGCTACCTCCGGGAGCACCTGCGCATCGTCTCCGGCTTTTACGGCCTGCTGCGGCCTTTCGACGGCGTGACCCCTTATCGGTTAGAAATGCAGGCCAAACTGCCGGTAGATAGCTGCCGGGATCTATATCAGTTCTGGGGGGACCGTCTGGCCCGGCAGCTGGCCATGGAGACGGACGTGGTGCTGAATCTGGCCTCCAGGGAGTACAGCAGAGCGGTGGAGGTCCATCTGCCCAAAACTGTCCGATTTGTCACCTGTGCCTTTGGAGAGTGGAAAGACGGCAAGGTCGTCGAAACGGGCACCAAATGCAAGATGGCCCGTGGGCAGATGGTACGCTGGCTGGCGGAGAACCAAATCAAAAGCCCGGAGGGTCTCCAGGCCTTTGACCAGCTGGGCTATCGATTCTGCCGCTCCACATCGGTAGGGAATCACACCGCTTATCTTTGGATACAGTCCCGCAAGGATTGAGCCGCTTCCTTGGCTGGAAATATTTTCCTATAAAATCCCCAGATTCAGGGAACACTGAATCCGGGGTGATAAATTATGGGATTTTTCCACAGCACAGACAGAACCGGCCCCTATTTTGAGGGCTGGTACTTCAAGCACCAGAATCCGCAGGGACAAACCTTGGCGTTAATTCCAGCGTTTCATGTTGACAAAGAAGGATGCCGCACCGCCTCCCTCCAGGTCATTTCAAAGGATCAGGCGTGGTGGCTGGAATATCCGGAAACACAGCTGCAAGTCTCCCGGCAGCCTTTTCAGGTACAGATTGGACAGTCCAGCTTTGGCAGTCAGGGGATCGACCTCCATATCCGGCAAGACAATCTTTCCCTCTGCGGCTCGCTGCGCTATGGCCCTTTTACCGCTCTGCGGTCTGACATTATGGGACCGTTTCGATTTTTCGCAGGAATGCAGTGCGCCCACGGCGTCATCAGTATGGGGCATTCCCTGAGTGGAACGCTGAAACTGAACGGCGGGCGTTTGGATTTCTCTGACGGGATCGGATACGTCGAGACAGACCGGGGCCGCTCCTTTCCAAGCAAATACCTCTGGACACAGTGCGTTTGGGATGGGACGGAGCGCGGCAGTCTGATGCTTGCAATTGCGACGATTCCCCTGCCTGTGGGCGGCTTCACTGGCTGTATCTGCTCTGTTTTATACCGTGGCCGGGAATACCGCCTGGCAACTTACCGGGGCGTCAAAATTGAAAAGTGGTCTCCCTCCGGCGCGGTGATCCGTCAGGGGAAGTACCGCCTGGAAGTCGAATTGCTGAACGAGCGGCGGCAGCCTCTCCGGGCTCCGGTGGAGGGCCGCATGGAGCGTACTATCCACGAGAGTCCCTGCGCGGAGGTGCGCTATCGCTTCTGGCGGGGGAGGGACCTCCTGTTTCAGCATACGGACCCAAACGCCAGCTTTGAGTACTCCTCCGGAGACCGCTCCCCCGGGACTTGCTGAACGCCGGCCGCGCCAAAGCGTACGCCGCCGGAGGCGCAAGATATTTTCTTGACAAGGTAATCGTTTACCGATATAATATGTGCCGTGCGAAGCTCCGGGGAACGCCGGCCTCCGGCGTGACCTGAAAAAATACAAAAAGGAAAGGATTGGACGACTATGATCTATTCCACCGAAGTGCAGAACATGTGCCCCGTCGCCAAGGGCGCGTACCACGGTCCCGCTCCCATCCCCGAGGAGGGCAAGTGGGTCCAGGCCAAGGAGATCAAAGACATCTCCGGACTCACCCACGGCGTTGGCTGGTGCGCTCCCCAGCAGGGCGCGTGCAAGCTGACCCTGAACGTCAAGGACGGCATCATTGAGGAAGCTCTGGTGGAGACCCTGGGCTGCTCCGGCATGACCCACTCCGCCGCCATGGCCTCGGAAATCCTCATTGGCAAGACCCTTCTGGAGGCTCTGAACACCGACCTGGTGTGCGACGCCATCAACACCGCCATGCGGGAGCTGTTCCTCCAGATCGTCTACGGCCGAACCCAGACCGCGTTCTCCGAGGGCGGCCTGCCTATCGGCGCGTCTCTGGAGGACCTGGGCAAGGGCCTCCGGAGCCAGGTGGGCACCATGTTCGGCACCAAGGCCAAGGGTCCCCGCTATCTGGAGATGGCCGAGGGCTATGTAACCCGCATCGCCCTGAACCAGGACGACGAGATCGTGGGCTATGAGTTCGTGAACCTGGGCAAGATGATGGACGCCATCAAGAAGGGAACGGACGCCAACGAGGCTCTGGAGAAGGCCAAGGGCCACTACGGCCAGTTCGACGGGGCCGCCAAGTATATCGACCCCCGTCACGAGTAAGAAAAGGAGGAATTGAGAAATGGCTCTGTTTGAAAGCTACGAGAGAAGAATCGACAAGATCAATTCCGTCCTCTCTCAGTACGGAATTAAGAGCGTGGAGGAGTGCCGGGACATCTGCAAAGCCGCCGGCTTCGACCCCTATGAGATCGTCAAGGGCATCCAGCCCATCTGCTTTGAGAACGCCTGCTGGGCCTACTGCGTGGGCGCGGCCATCGCGCTGAAGAAGAACGTGCCCACCGCCGCCGAGGCCGCCGAGGCCATCGGCGAGGGTCTCCAGGCCTTCTGCATCCCCGGCTCCGTGGCCGACGACCGCAAGGTGGGCCTGGGCCACGGCAACCTGGGCGCCATGCTCCTCCGGGACGAGACGAAGTGCTTCGCCTTCCTGGCGGGCCACGAGTCCTTCGCCGCCGCCGAGGGCGCCATTGGCATCGTCCGCAACGCCAACAAGGCCCGCAAGGAGCCCCTCCGGGTCATCCTGAACGGCCTGGGCAAGGACGCCGCCCAGATCATCAGCCGCATCAACGGCTTCACCTATGTCCAGACCCAGTTTGACTACTCCACCGGCGAGGTGAAGGTGGTCAAGGAGACCCGGTACTCCGAGGGCGAGCGGGCCAACGTCCGCTGCTACGGCGCGGACGACGTCCGGGAGGGCGTGGCCATCATGCACCTGGAGGGCGTGGACGTCAGCATCACCGGCAACTCCACCAACCCCACCCGGTTCCAGCACCCCGTGGCGGGCACCTATAAGAAGGAGTGCTACGAGCAGGGGAAGAAGTACTTCTCCGTGGCCTCCGGCGGCGGCACGGGCCGGACCCTGCACCCGGACAACATGGCCGCCGGCCCCGCTTCCTACGGTATGACCGACACCATGGGCCGGATGCACTCCGACGCCCAGTTCGCCGGCAGCTCCTCCGTCCCCGCCCACGTGGAGATGATGGGCTTCCTGGGCATGGGCAACAACCCCATGGTGGGCGCTACCGTCGCCGTTGCGGTGGCCGTTGCGGAGAGCAAGAAGTAATAGAATCCGCTCCAATCAGCTGATTTTGAGCGCTTTTTAGAACGAATAAAATCACCCGCTTCCCAGCGAAGCGGGTGATTTTCTCTGTCTGTCTGCCGTTTGTCAGCCAAAATTTCAGAATGCGTCAACGCGCGGATCCGAACAGCTCCAACAGCTGGGTCCCCTCTTCCGCCATTTTATCGATCAGGTGCTGATAGATTTGCGTGGTGACCTGGCTATTCTTGTGTCCCAAACAGTGCTGTACATATTGGGGGGACGCTCCTTTTTCCGCCAGCATGGTCGCGTGGGTGTGACGGAGGCTGTGATAGTCAAACTCGGCAAAGCCCAGCTCATGGGTTGCCCCCAGCTGACATGCTGCATGGTGTGGCTCGAAATGCAGGAGCCGTCCGCCCTTACCAGCACAAAATCTCCCTTTTTCCCGTCTCCACCTGTGTTAAGATGGCCTTACTCGTCCTTGAAGTACTGTATGTACGAATCGCCGCAGGCGGAGCGGGCCTCGTTTTGCCGCGCCCGTTCTCGTTCCAAGGCGTCCGCTACATCCTGGGAGAGCTCAATGGTGCGCACGCTGTCGTATTTTGGGGCGGAGAAATACCAGTAGCCAGAGGTTCCCGTTTTTCTGTCCCGGTCATGCCAGATAACCTGCTGGCGAACAGTCAATGTTTTGGCCGCAAGGTCAATGCAGTCCCAGGTCAAACCGAAGGCCTCCGAAATCCGTAAACCGCATTTGTAGCCGATCAGGATGGGCAGGTAGGAGCTGGTCCCCTCCGGGAAGCGTTTCAAAATCAGGTCCATTTGCCCCGGAGAGAGGCAGACGTGTGGAGAGCTGCGTGCCTTCGTTGCCGGAGTGGCATGGGTAGACGGAAGCTCTACATACTGGGCCGGGTTGGTCTGAATATACTTGAGGGGCAGGACGGCGTAGGACAAGCTCCCCGTCAAGACGCCTTTCAGGACCGCCAGGGTGTTGCGGCTGTATCCGGCATTGAATTTATTGTACTCGTTCATCGCTTTCGCCCCGGCGGCGGAGGCCTCTGTCTTCGTTCGGAACCCTTCCTTGCTGATGCTCTTCCGCTTATTGTCAGCACGAGCAGCCTCAAAGCTGGATTCCCAGCGATTATTACGTTTTCTAAACCGCAGTTCATTCATAACATTGTCCTCCTTTTGAAATAGAGGACGCTGGCATAAACCAGCGTCCTTGGATTTATGGCGCACTGATGATAGGCTTTATGTCGTCCAGGTTGCTCAAATCGCGGCCCTCGTGCTTTTGGAGAAAGTTTTCCAAAGTCTCCCGCCGGACACGCAGGGAGCACAGTTTAATTGCCGGAAGCAAGCCTCGTCGAATAAGCTCATAGACGAAGCTGCCGTTAGTGTGAAGCAACTGGCCGACTTGTTTGACTGTGTACAAAATAGGCTCGCTATTCTTACAGTTTTCCATAAAAACCCCCTGTTTCCGTATAATTTCGGCTTCTTTTATTTGAGGCGGATGCCTTCGTAACCATTGAGCGGCACGCCGTCCACTCGTTTCTTCCTGGCTGTGATTTGCCCGGCCAGATGTGTCCGCAGGGCCCTGGAAAAAGCTGGACGATCTGGAAAACGCGATATGCCGCCAAGGCGCAATAAATCACCCCCCCTTTCTCCTGCTTGAGCTTGTCTAGCAGGTCAAAATCCTGCTGCGCCGCTGGGAATGGAAAGCAGAAAGGCACCAGAAGAATGCGCTGGGAAAATGCTTCATCCCGGACCTTTAATTCTATAGAGTGGTTTGTTCCGAACAGCAGCTTGCATCGAATGTGGTCGGAATGGGGCTGCCGGTTTTTGGCTTCGATGGACAGACTGTCACCGCCGGTAATCTGCTTGATGACTGCAACGGAACGGCTGTCAAAGATTCCGTTTGGCAGGTCCATTGAGATATTGATTGAGTGGTCCGCAAGGGCGCTTAGGGCAAACCGTTCCCCAAACTGATGGACCGAAAGGCTGGCAACGTCGTCAGTCACGTAAAAGATTGGATCAGTGAACCCAGAACAGACTTTCCAGAGTTTCCCACGCCTTGAAACAGGGCGAACCGCTTTGCCTTGTGGTCTGGGCTTAGCAGGAAGCCGACCGCCTCCAAAACGCGAAGATACAGTTCAGAATCTCCCCTTGAAATTGCGTTCAGGAGATTTTGAAAAACAGGGAAAGGCTGGGGGCCGCTCCAATAGGTGTCTCGAAACTCTGTCTGAAAAAAACGAGAGTCAGACGGGCAAAACTGGAGCGTGGCAATGTCCACCGCGCCGTTGAGAACAGCGAGGCGGCTGTTAGTTTCGTCTGAATATGCTTCTATCCTCTGGTCAGATTGCAAGAGTGATAATACACTGCCGATTAGGGCAGGGGCGTTCCCAGACCGCAACTCGTCTCGAAGTACTTCAAAAATGAGCCCCCGAGCTTCGTTTTCGGAAAGCCGCCTGTAGTGAAATTGCTCCCACATGAACAATCTCTCCCCCTTCCTCTGAAGAAGGACCTTTTGTCGAAACAGGTCCTCCAGATCGGAGGGTGTCAAGGTGGCAGCGTTGGATTGGGAGTTTTCGTTGTATGTGTGAAACCTAATTGGATGATATGGATTGGACGGCGCCTTTGGAGGGGCTTCCGCTTGAGGCGTCAATAAAATCTTTGGAGTTTCTAAGCCCTGCTCCTCCTGGTGCTTCTGAGCTAACTGGTCCCGTGCTTGGAGGATTGCCCCTTCCTTGGGGGTGTCGCAGAAGGTCATCGGTTCGTTCAGGTGCCGTCCCGTTTTTTCTTCGACCTCCTTTTCACGGTCTTTGGCCTCCCTAAATAATCTCGCCTCGATGCGGTCTGCCTCCTGGACCAAAGATGCCTCTTCTTGAGAAACTGTTATAAAATCGGGCCTTTTCTTCCTATCCATCCGGTCTCCTTTCCGCGATCACAGGGCAAGTATTGCATATTTTTATTGGCCCTTGCAGAAACATAATAAAACCTCCATTGTGCAAGGACGGGTTGGGGGTGTGGGGGATAGGGCGTTTAGGCCGGTCCACGCTTATTTCGCGTGGACTGCTCTACTCTTGCGGAGCAGCCCTGTCCCCCACGAATATCAGAATATCAGCACCCAAAGCACCTGGAATGAATGCCCCAGGTTTAGTCACAAAGATAATATATCATGGAAAGGCTGGGCTTTAACAAACCTCAAAACGGCAGCTTGGTTTGCTGCATGGCAAAGGCGTCTGCCTGTTAATTGCCAGGCGTTCAATTAGATATTATCTCCTTGCAGGAAGTATGACCTAGGCATTTCCTAGAGCGGCTAGGTTCATAGGAGCTTAGATAATTTCAAGGAGGTAGCATCATGACCACAAAAATCTTTACCTGCGAAATCTGCGGCGAGAAAGTGCCCATTGCCCGACGCACCCGCTTCAACGAACAGGACCTTTGCCCCCGCTGTCTGGAGGAGGAAACCGCCCTCTGCTCCCATTGCGGCCAGCGCATCTGGCGAAGCGAAAACTCCGGCAGCGACAGCACGCCCCTTTGTGAGCGCTGCTATGAGAGCTACTACACCCACTGCGCCAATTGCGGATAGCTCCTCCATATGGACGACGCTCACTACCAGGACCGGGAGAGCGAGACCCCCTGCTGCACCGACTGCTTCCGCAGTCTTTGCCGCACCCATAGGCTCTATACCATCCAGGACTACTACTATAAACCAGAGCCCCTTTTCTTTGGTGAAGGGCCACGCTTCTTCGGCGTGGAGCTTGAGATCGACGAGGGGCGGGGAAAGCCCCTCCAATGCCGGAGAGCTTATGCAGATTGCCAACAGAAAAGAAGAGCACATCTACTGCAAGCATGACGGCTCCTTGGAGGATGGCTTTGAGATCGTCACCCATCCCATGAGCCTGGAGTACCACGAGAAACATATGCCCCGCCGTTCTGCAAGAGACCGTCGGAATGGGCTACCGTTCCCATCAGGCGGGAACATGCGGCCTCCATATCCACGTCAGCCGCAGCGCCTTTGGAAGAATCCCTTCGGCGCAGGACATTGTGATCGCCCGAATCCTCTGTTATTTTGTTTTTTACTTTGAAGGAACATAAAAGTAAAAAACGTTGCAGGAGGTATGATAAACGATGGAGAATAATCATAACGCGCTCATTGCTCTTAGGACCGGAGAAACGCTTTCGGAACGCTCCGGGGAGTATTGGAGCGAAGAAGAACAGGACACGCTAAACCGGCTTTTGGGGACGGGCTATGGCATCTCTGAAATCGCAGTCGAACTGCGCCGGAGCGAAATGGCAATTTGCCAGCAGCTTTTGCGCCGGAATATGCTTGCCCAACAGGGGAAGCCTCGAACCCGGAGAGAGCAGCCGGAAAAGAGCTGTCACTGTCCCCGCTGTACAGACCGGGATTGTCCTCGCTGTGGAAAGGAAAAGCCTGATGCCGGAAGCGTATGACGATCTGATGACGGCTGACGAAGCCTGTGAGGCCTTAAAATCGGGAAGAACGCCTTGTATGCCCTCCTCTCTGCCAAGACCTTAAAGGCTGATCGCAACGGCAGAGTTTGGAGAATCCCCAAGCGGGCCGTTGTAGAATATATCTTGTCGCAGTCTCATTTGGGATAGAAAACGCCCTGGGTACATCAATACCCAGGGCGTTTCTAATCGTCAAGTCTGCCGGTCCAGGAGACCCTGCATGTAGGCGGAGGCCAGGGCCTTGCTCCTTTCGTCCAGGCGGTCCCATTGGGAAAGACAATCCTTTTGGTCGCCTGTCAGCTTGGCGCTTTCGTCTTGGTCGGAGAAGAACTGCGCCAGCGTGATGCCGAAGCCCTCGCAAATCTTCATCAGTGAGGGCACGGACGGCACATTGGTTTTGTGAAGCATGGTGCTTAGCGTCGAGTAAGGGATACCGGAAGCCTTTGCGAGACGGTAATAGGTCCAGGAGCGGGACTGACAAAGCTCCTGGATTCTAGCCACAACGTCGAACTCCACCACAATCCACCTCCTGGAAGTAGTGCTATTATTCTACCCAGTAAGGCGGATTTTCGTTAGATTGTATTTGCCGATATATTTTTGTTGAATTATGGCGAATATATGATATACTTAGAACCATAGCATTTTCAAATGTAAAACGAAAAGAGGGAATATTGTGGAAAGAAATTGGTTTGATGAATTGGAAAGACGTGGTGTAAAGACTACACCGGAGCAGCGCCGTAAAATCGAGGAGAAGATCAACGCAGTCTTGACCTATGAACCTCGAATCGGTGTTTTCGGTAAGACAGGTGCTGGTAAATCCAGCTTATGCAACGCCCTGTTTGGACAAGATGTTTGCCCGATTAGCGACGTGGCTGCTTGCACACGAAACCCTCAAGAAGTCTTGTTGAAAATGGGAGGCAACGGGATCAAATTAGTGGACGTACCTGGAACAGGGGAGAGTACGGAGCGGGACAAGGAATATGCGGAGCTTTACACTCAACTTTTGCCTGAATTGGATTTGGTCCTGTGGCTTATTAAAGCTGATGACCGAGCGATGGGCAACGATGAAACTTTTTATCAAAATATTGTCATACCGCATATTGAACAAGGAAAACCGTTTTTCATGGTGTTGAATCAAGTGGATAAGATTGAGCCTTGGCGGGAATGGAATGATTCAACGCATGAACCCGGCCCAAGGCAGTTTCAAAACGTTCATAGGAAAATCGAAACAGTTGCAAATCAATTCAATTTGCCTGCATCAAAAATAATTCCCGTATCTGCCAATGAAAAATACAATTTGACAAAATTAGTAGATGAAATTATATTTGCGCTGCCAAAAGAAAAAAATATCACGCTTTTCAGGGCAGTTGATAAAGAGTTTCAATCCGTCGCTGCTGGGGAACACGTTAAAGAGGGATTTCTTGAAATTGTTGCAGATACTATTACAACGGTAGTTGATCGTGTTGCTGACACAGTGGAAACCGTAGTGGAAACAGTAAGAGATGTGAAGGACTGGATTGACGATCACCTTCTATGGTGGTGGCCGTTCTAAAGAGAAAATACTTAATATGCGTGAAGGCTTGATACTGCATTTAAAAAATAAGGAAGGCTTGGATGCCTTAATTCGACGTTTTCGAGCATTTCAGAAACTGAAAAACACCACGATATGGGAATATGAGAATCAAAATGGCAGATTTATTCGACATAAACATTTTCGGTGGATTTATGACGAAAAACAAATTGTGTTATTGCAGATTATGTTCATCGGAAAAACAGGCTATGGAAAATCATCTTTGATTAACTCTATTATCGGAAACGACTTGTTCGAAGTTGATGACATAGAATCCTGTACTAAAAAGTTGGACACCGTCTTTTATCAATTGGGAAAAAGTAAGACCTATTATTTAGCACTTAGCGACCTTCCTGGTGTTGGCGAAGGTAAAACGGTGGATCGGCAATATCGGAATTGGTATAAGCAGATGGTCTCTCACTCGGGTTGCGTGGTATACGTTCTTCGTGCAGACCAAAGAGATTATTCCATCGACGAACTTATATTTGAAGAGGTTTTTCAAACAGAGGCCCAGCGCAAAAAGGTGGTGATTGCACTAAATTTCGCTGATAAAATCGAACCACTTAATAGAGGCGTCCATATCTCGGAGGCACAAATGCGTTCTCTGGATATAAAATCAAAGGCTGTTCGAAGGAAGTTTAAGGTCAACACCGTGATCCCTTGTTGCGCCAAAACAGGTGAAGGTATTCCTGAACTCGTAAAAGAAATTGTGAGCACTCTTGACGCATATGCTTACAATGTGGATGTATGATAAAGGCTGTTCCTACGATAAGGGCCATGTTGTCAACCACGTGTCAACCGCCTGTTAAAAACGATACATGCTCAAAAAATAAATAGCGGTTGACAAATATTTTCATGTCGAAAAATAGTACATATTCCGGGCTGATTTGAGAGCATTTAAGGCCATCAAACGGCCAAAAAGTGCCTGTTCTTTATGGGCAACAACCCCATGGCCGGCGCGCCCGCGGCCGAATCCAAGAAATAACAGGAGCTGTTCCGGGGATTTGTCTCCAAAGGGTTAGAAGCTCCCGCCGGCCGGAAGCAGAAACGGGAATCACGTCACCGGGCGGAAACGCGCCGTGATGTGATTCCTGTTTTTGGTCCGCAGCGACCCTCCTCTCCGGCGGAGGGCGCTTTTTATTTGACGATTTTGTAAAACCGGAGTATAATGGAGGCACCTAGAAAGGAGGTCCCGCCATGAAGACCATCATCACCATCGGAAGACAGTTCGGCAGCGGCGGCAAGGAAGTCGGCATCCGTGTGGCCAAGGAGCTGGGCATTCCCTTTTACGATAAGGAGATTTTGCAGCAGGCCGCCAAGAAAAGCGGCCTGTGCGAGAAGATTCTGGAGAACTTCGACGAGCGGCCCAAGAGTCTGCTCTACTCCATTGCCATGGACTCCTACATGTTCGCCCTGCCGGGCACCGGCGTGGGGGATTCCCTGGAGCAGCAGGTGTACCTGGCTACCTTCAACACCATCCGCCAGATCGCCAAAGAGGGTCCCTGCGTCATCATCGGCCGCTGCGCGGACTACGCGCTCGCCGGCAACCCCGACCATCTGAGCATCTTCATCCACGCCCCTATGGAGGACCGGGTCCGCCGGGTGGCCCAGCGTCAGAACCTGACGCCGGAGAAGGCCAAGACCCTCATCACCAAGACCGACAAGCGCCGGGCCTCCTATTATGAGTACTACTCCTCCCAGCGCTGGGGAGCCGTGGACAGCTATGACTTCTGCATCAACAGCAGCCTCCTGGGTCTCGGCGGCACCGTGGAGCTCATCCGCGCCATGGTGGAGCACAAAGAGCATCCCATGCCCAGCCCCACGGAGTTGGACCCCACGCAGGAATAAATCCTTTTTTTGAACCGGCTGAAATCCGGTGGAATTTCCTCTGCCGGATTTCTTCTTTTTTGTATTTTTTGGAAGATGTTGCCTCCCGTTTTTCCGGATATCTAAAATTTTCCCCCGCATTTGTCAAGTTAGTACTTCCGCTTTCGTGGAAAGTCTGCTATAATGCTGTTTTAGTTGAGATATCTCTGGCGCCTTCCACCGTGACAAATGGGATTTGCGATGCCGCAGCCATGATAGAGGGAGTATGGTATGGATCAGATTTTAATTATTGATGACAGTCCTGTACAGGCAAATTTCCTGAAATCCATCCTGGAGCATGACTATGCTATTACGGTCAGCAACACGGCGGAGGACGGATTGAACCAGGTGCGGACGGGGGACTATTCCCTGATTCTGCTGGATGTGATTATGCCGGGAATGGACGGCTTTGAGCTGCTGAAGAAATTGCAGGAGGAGGTCCTGCTCCAGCGCGCGCCGGTGATTTTGATCACCAGCCTCAACGACACCGATCATGAGGAAAAGGGCCTGACGCTGGGGGCTGTGGACTACATAACCAAGCCCTTCCATCCCGCCATTGTCCGGGCCAGAGTCCACACCCACGTCAAGCTGTATCAATACCGGACCCAGATCGAGCGGGAGGCCACGATGGACCAGCTCACCGGCGTGGCCAACCGGCGGCGCTATGACTCCGTCAGCCTCAAGCGCTGGCAGGACGCCATCCGGCTGCACGTCCCCTTTTCCATCTGCATGTTCGACATTGACAAGTTCAAGGTCTACAACGACACCTTCGGCCACCCCGCCGGGGACAAGGTCATCTCCGCCGTGGCGCAGACGGCCTCCACCCTCCTGCGGAGGGGGACGGACTTCTTTGCCCGTTACGGCGGGGAGGAGTTCGTGGCCTTGATCCTGGGAGGGAACGGCGCCGCGGATTTTGCCCACTTGAAGCGGGTGCGCCAGGCAGTGGAGGACCTGCACATCCCCCACAATCCTGAATTTTCCCCCTGGGTAACCATCAGCATCGGCGGTATCACCGTCGTGCCCAAGGTGGGGGACTCCTACGATACCTATTTGAAGCTGGCGGATACCATGCTTTACGACGCCAAGCGCTTTGGCCGGAACCGCGTGGTGTGGACCAACGAGAAAATGGAGCAGTGGCAGGAAAAGTGATTGCGAAAAGCGGCGGCGCGGAACATTCCGCGCCGCCGCTTCCTTTGCAAATGCCTGCCCGCGCCGGACCGGGGGAGAGCGTTTTTCTCCTTACAGGGCCTCGATCCCGGCGGACAGCGCCTCGTGGAAGCGCCCCACATGAAGCCCGTCCACAAAGCGGTGATTCAGCTCCAGGGAGATGTGAAGAACCTTCCGCTCCCCCTCCTGGGCGTACTTCCCCCAGGCAATCCGGGGCACGGCGTCGTTGGGGTCAAAGTCCCGCTCGTTGGTCAGGGCCGTCAGCTCCACCCAGGGAAGGCACGAGAAGTAGATCAGGTCCAGGCTGTCCTCCTGGTCCAGGAATGTGTTCTGGGCAGCGCTCTTGGCCTTGGCGGCGGCGCAGAAGTCCCGGATGGTCCCCTCGCAGGGCAGCGTGACAATGTGGAACTGCTCCGCGCCGGGCTTCAGGTCCGTGAAGCTGGGAAGGCGGCGGTCAAAGAGAACCAGGTCCTCTCCCCGCAGGGCATAGCGGAAGGCCTCCACCTGGTTGACCGCCTGGGTACAGAGGTAGACCAGGGAATAGTAAAAGGACAGACCGCTCTCCTTTGTGAACGCATAGAGGCGGGTCACATCCTGGCGGAAGGTGACGCTGAAAAACGGCTGGGACATGGGGGAGAAGAAGTCAAACAGCTCTCGCCGGGACCAAGCGGCCCGATCGACAATCCGGGTCATGGAAACCCCTCCTTTCTGATGATGCCAGTATACCAGAACCGGGGAGAATTGCAAGGTCCGCCGCTCCCGGCACCAGAAAAAGAATTGAATCGCAGGTGGGGTTGTGTTATACTCTCCTGTGAAATCGAGCATGCTTTTTCAGATGCACCGGAAGGAGAGACAAGGCCATGAACCTTTGCGACCGGGAGACCCTGCGCGCCCTCTTGGGGCGGCACGGCTTCCATTTTTCCAAGTCCATGGGGCAGAACTTTCTCATCGACCCCGCCGTCCCGGCGGACATCGCCGCGGCCTCCCAGGCGGACAGGGGCTGCGGCGTGCTGGAGATCGGCCCCGGCGTGGGATGCCTCACGGCGGAGCTGGCAGGCCGGGCGGGGAAGGTGGCCTCCGTGGAGCTGGACAAGAAGCTCCTCCCGGTGCTGGCGGAGACCATGGCCCCCTATGAAAATGTGGAAATCGTCCCGGGGGATGCGCTGAAAATGGACCTCGCCGCTCTGGCGGCGGAGAAGTTCCCGGGCCTCCGCCCCCTGGTCTGCGCGAACCTCCCCTACAACATCACCACGCCGGTGCTGACAAAACTGGTGGAGACCCCCTGCCTGGAGAGCGTCACCGTCCTCCTTCAAAAGGAGGTGGCCCACCGGCTGGCGGCCCCTCAGGGGTCCTCCGGCGGCGGGGCGTTCACCCTCTGGCTCCAGTACTTCATGGAGACGGAGGTGCTCTTCGACGTTCCGGCGGCGAAATTCCTGCCCGCCCCCAAGGTGGACTCCGCCGTTCTCCGCTGCGTCCGGCGGGAGAAGCCCGCCGTGGAGGTGGAGGATGAGGCGTATTTCTTCCGCTGTATCCGGGGGGCCTTTCTGCTGCGGCGGAAGACCCTGATTAACAGCCTCTCCGCCGCTCTGCCGGAGATGGGGAAGGAGCGGGTCCAGTCCGCCGTCGAGGCCTGCGGTCTTCCCCTGTCCGTCCGGGGGGAGAAACTGACTCTGGAGGATTTTGCCCGTCTGGCAGCGGCCCTGGCGGGATAAGGAGGGCGAATATGGAAAACTACTTTCAGCCCCGCCTCTCCCGAGGGGCCATCCTGGACATCAGCTCCATCGGCCTGGCCCATATGGGGGACGCGGTGTTCGAGCTGCTGGTCCGCTCCTGGCTCTGCGCCCACGGCGGGGCCACGGGGCGGGGGATGCACCGGGCCGCCGTGGCCCTGGTGTGCGCCGAGTCCCAGGCGGAGAAGGCGGAGAAAATCCTCCCCCTTCTGACGGAGGAGGAGCGGGCCGTCTTCCGCCGGGGACGGAACGCACAGGTCCACACCGTCCCCCACCACGCCAGCCGGGCCCAGTACGGCGAGGCCACGGCTCTGGAGGCGCTGCTGGGCTGGCTCTACCTCCAAGGAGAGCTGGAACGGATCAACGAACTCTTTTGCAGGATGATGGAGGAGGAAGACCATGGCGATTGACGCGATCTGCTTACAGGCCGTGGTGGAGGAGCTGCGCCCCCAGCTGACGGGCCTCCGGGTGGACAAAATCCAGCAGCCCGCCCGGGACCAGGTGGTGCTCCTCTTCCGGGGAAAGCGGCTGCTGCTGAACGCCGGAGCGGGGGCCCCCAGGCTCCAGCTGACGGCCATCCTCCGGGACAACCCGGCGGAGCCCCCCATGTTCTGCATGCTGCTGCGCAAGCACCTCTCCGGGGCCCGGGTGGCGGACATCACCCAGCCCCCCCTGGAGCGGCTGGTGAAACTGGAATTTGACGCCTCCGACGAGCTGGGCCGCTCCGGCCGGCGGACCCTGGTGCTGGAGGCCATGGGCCGGCGGTCGAACCTCATTCTCCTGGACGGGGAGGGCCGGGTCCTCGACAGTCTCCGCCGGGTGGACGCGGACATGTCCGCCGCCCGGCAGGTGCTGCCGGGACTTTTCTACCAGCCTCCGGCCTCCACGGGCCGCCTGCCCTTCCTGGAGGAGACAGAGGAGGGCTTCGCCGCCCGCTTTGCCGCCGCTCCGGCGGAGAAGACCCTGGACGCCTTTTTGCTGGACTGCTACTTTGGTCTCTCGCCCCTCATGGCCCGGGAGCTGGCCTTCCGGGCGGCGGGGGATACGGACGTCCGCCTCTTCCAGCTGGGGGACCCCGGTCCCCTCTGGCGGGCTCTGGAGGACTTTCGGACCCGCGTCCGGGAAAACCGCTTCACCCCCGTCTGCCTGACGCGGGAGGGCAAACCCCTGGACTTCGCCTGCGTCCCTGTGGCCCAGTACGGCGGCGCGGCGGAGACCGTGACCTATGACAGCTTCTCCCATCTGCTGGACGCCTTTTACGAGGCCCGGGAGCGCCAGGAGCGCACCCGCCAGCGGGGGGCAGACCTTCTGCGGGCGGCCTCCACGGCCCGGGACCGCCTCCGGCGGAAGCTGGCCCTTCAGGAAAAGGAGTACGCCGCCACCCAGGAGCGGGACCAGCTCCGGATACAGGGCGACCTGATCACCGCCAACCTCTACCGCATGGAGCGGGGACAGACCCGGCTGGAGTGCGAGAACTACTACGACGGGGGCGCTCCCGCCGTTATCCCCCTGGACCCCCTGCTGACCCCCCAGCAGAACGCCGCCAAGTACTACAAGCGCTACGCCAAGGCCAAGACGGCGGAGAAATACCTCCGGGAGCAGATGGACCTGGCCAGGCGGGACCTGGACTATTTGGAAAGCGTCCTGGCGGAGGTCGCCCAGGCGGAGACGGAACAGGACTTCCTGGATATCCGTTCCGAGCTCCGGGAGGCGGGCTTCCTCAAAAAGCAGGGGAAGGGAAAACGGGACAAGGCCCGCCCCGCCGCCCCCTGGGAGTTCCGGACCACCTCCGGCCTCCGGGTCCAGGTGGGGCGGAACAACCGCCAGAACGACAAGCTGACCTTGAAGGACGCGGACCGCCGGGACCTCTGGCTCCACACCCAGAAGATTCATGGCTCCCACGTGCTCCTCCGCTGCGCCGGGCAGGCCCCCTCGGAGGAGGACATCGCCGAGGCGGCCATGCTGGCGGCCTGGTTCTCCCAGGCCAGGGAGAGCGGAAACGTCCCTGTAGACTACACGGAGGTCCGCAATGTGAAAAAGCCCGCCGGAGGGCGGCCCGGCATGGTGATCTACACCACCTGCCGCACGGTGAACGTCACCCCCAGGGAGGAGACGGTAAACCGGCTGCGGGCAAGGTAACGAATGATGGGAGCAGACCGCATGAAAAATCCCTGGGCCAGCGTGCCCCTCTCGGACTACGAGGCCCACATGTCCCTGGAGGGCGTGGCACAGCTCCAGGCCATGGACGGCCTGATGCGGCGGCAGTTTGAAACCCATTCCGCCGCCGGCTCCATTCTGATCTTCGGCGTGGCGGGCGGCAACGGCCTCCGGCACGCGGAGCGCTTCCGGACAGTCTATGGCGTGGACATCAACCCGGACTATCTGGCCGCCTGCCGGGAGCGGTACGGGCAGCGGAATTTCGTCCCGGTGCTGGCGGACGTGGCGGACCCAGCCTGCGTCCTGCCCAGGGCGGACCTGGCCGTCGCCAACCTGTTTGTGGAGTATGTGGGCTACGCCGCCTTCGCCCGGGCGCTGGAGAAGGTGGGTCCCCGCTGGGTCTCCCTGGGCATTCAGCTGAACGAGGGGGAGGACTTCGTCTGTGATTCCCCCTACCTCCACGCCTTCGACGGGCTGGAGGCCGTCCACGTGCAGATGGAGGAGGAACCCCTGACGGAAACGCTCCGCGAAGCCGGGTTCCGGCTGACGGGTACCCGCCGCATCCCCCTTCCTCAAAGAAAGGCTCTGCTGGGACTGGATTACGAGCGGGTATAACAAGAGGCCATGCCATTAGGCATGGCCTCTTGTTTCAGTTTCCGGTCTCAGCGCTTCTCGCCCCGGTCGTACGCCACCACCACCCGGCGGTTGGGGTCCGCGCCGGTGGAATAGGTAGTCACGCCCTCGTAATCCTGAAGGGCGGTGTGAATCACATGGCGCTCATAGGCGTTCATCGGCTCCAGGGTGACGCTGCGGCGGTACCGGATTACCTTTCCCGCCACTTTCCGGGCCAGATGCTGGAGGCTCTGCTCCCGCTTGGCCCGGTAATTCTCCGCGTCCAGGTGGACCCGGACCCGGGTTCCGCCGCTCCGGTTCACGGCGTAGCTGGTCAGCTGCTGGATGGCGTCCAGCGTCTCGCCCCGGCGGCCGATGAGCGCCCCCAGGCCCTGGCCCTCCAGAATGACCTTATAACGGCCCTTCTCCGGCAGGTACACCTTGATGGCGGCGGCGCAGCCCATGTGCTCCAGCAAACCGGACAGGAAGGTCTTGATGGCCTGAGCCTTCTCGTCGTCCACTTCCTCCCCCAGGGGAAGGGGCTGGAAGGGGGGCTCCTCCTGGCGGGGCTCCCGCTCCTTCCGCTCCGGGGGAGCGGGGCGGGGTTTGCGCTCCTGGGGGGCGGGACGCTCTTTTTTCTCCGGGCGCTCCCGCCGCTCCTGCGCGGGGCGCTCCTTCCGCTCCTGCGGGGGGCGGGGAGGCTCCGCGGCCTCCGGCACAGCCGGGGCGGGGGGCGGGAGAATCTCCTCTTCCTCCTCGGGACCGTAGTACACGCGAATCTTCGCCGGGCAGGCGCCCAGTCCCAGGAAGCCGGACTTGGCCCGCTCCAAAACCTCCACGGACACGTCGTCCCGGTCCAGCCCCAGCTGGGCCAGGGCCTTGGAGATGGCCTCGTCCTCGTTCTTGCCCGTCACATCAATATAGTCTCTCATAACGGTTTCCACCTTTACGTTTCGTCATAGCGGTCCGGTTTATAGGCCCGGCCCCTGGCGTAAGGCCGGTCGCCTACCCGGCCGGCCTCCGTGGTGCTGGAGGCGGCCTTGGCGGCTTTGGCGGCCTTGGCCTCCCGGGCGGCCTGCTGCTTTTCCTTCAAGGTCTGCTTCTGGGCGGTCTGCTGGCGCTGCTGCTCCTGAAGGACCTTGGCCTCCTCCATCTTCTTTTTCCGCTCCGCCTGGCGGGCCTCATAGCGGGCGTTCTCCTCTTCCTCCAGCTTCTTGTTGAAGAACCGGCCCATCAAAAACTCCTGCACGGCGGAGAAGGCGCTCTGGGCAATCCAGTACAGGCCCAGGGCGGCGGGCATCATGAAGGCGATATAGATGGAAAAGAGCGGCATGAACATCATCATGCGGTTGGCGCTGGCGGCGGAGGGATCCGTCTGGGGCTGGTGCTTCATGGTGATCTTGGTCAGCAGAATCTGGCTGCCGCCCGCCAGAATGGGAATCAGAATCATGCCGATAACCGCCCAGCTGAAGGCGAACTGCGTCACGGAGTCCCAGGGGTTGGCGGCCATGTCCAGGCCCAGGAAATTGTAATTGACATTGATCCAGCCGTCCACCTGCGCGCCCACCTCAGGCAGCTGGGAGGCGACGGTCTTGACCAGGTTGATCTGGCCATAAGGCTGGAGCTGGGTGACGCCGTCCCGGATGACGGCGGCGCCGTCCTTCATCTGCACGATGGCGGACACGTCCAGTCCCGCCCCCGTAACCGCGTCCACCATCTGCTGCACCACCTCTTCGGAAAGCATCATGAAGTGGGTGATGGGCTGGCGGATGATGGAGTACAGAGCCAGCAGGATGGGCAGGGGAAGGAAACTCCACAAACATCCGGACATGGGGCTGACGCCCTCCTCCGCGTAGAGCTTCTGCATTTCCTCCGCCTGCTTGGTCTGGTTGTTGGCGTATTTCTTTTGAATCTCCTGAAGCCGGCCGGACATGCGGCTCATGCGCATCATGCTCTTCTTGGACTTCATCTGGAAGGGCAGCATGATCATTTTCAGCACCAGCGTGAAGAGGATGATGGCCACGCCGTAAGACCCGGTCAGATTGTAAAACAGCCGGACCAGCCAGGCGAAGGGGATACAGATCAAGTATCCGATGGTTGAAAACATAATTTGTTCCTCTCAAACTAAAGTGGCATCCCCGCCGGGGCAGGAAGTTCCCCCGTGTTCCTCCGCTTGGCGGAGAAATCCAGTGGAATC
>NZ_CAJTUX010000027.1 GCF_910579365.1 uncultured Oscillibacter sp. | reverse complement strand
CACCGTGGAGTGCATGATGCACGACCACAAGGCCCTCCAGGCGGGCACCAGCCACTATTTCGGCGACGGCTTCGCCAAGGCCTTCCACATCACCTACACCGGGAAGGACAACCAGCTCCATTATCCCCATCAGACCAGCTGGGGCGTCAGCACCCGGATGATCGGCGGCATCATCATGACCCACGGCGACGACAACGGACTGGTGCTGCCCCCCCGGGTGGCCCCTATCCAGGCGGTGGTCATTCCCGTGGCGGCCCACAAGCCCGGCGTGCTGGACGCCGCCGCCGCCCTGCGGGACCGGCTGAAGGAGGCGGGCGTCCGCTCCAGGATGGACGATTCCGACAACTCCCCCGGCTGGAAGTTTGCCGAGTACGAGATGAAGGGCGTGCCTCTCCGGGTGGAGATCGGGCCCAAGGACATGGAGAAGGACCAGTGCGTCATCGCCCGCCGGGACACCGGAGAGCGGGTGACCACTCCCCTGGCGGAGCTGGAGGAGACCGTGAAGCGGCTCCTGGACGCGGTGCACGAGAATCTGTACGCCATGGCCCTTCGGAACCGGGAGGACAACACCTTCGATATCTCCTCCCCCGAGGAGGCCAAGGCCATCGCCGAGGGCAAGGGCGGCTTCCTGCGGTCCAAGTGGTGCGGCTCTTTGGAATGCGAGCTGGCCATGAAGGAGCGGGCGGGCGTCACCTCCCGCTGCATGCCCCTATCCCAGAGCGGCACGGAGGGCGTCTGCCCCGTGTGCGGCAAAAAGTGCGTCACCGATATCTATTGGGGCGTGGCCTATTGAAGACCCAAAAGGGGGAGCGGCGCTCCCCCTTTTTCCCACTCCAGAAAGGAGGCCGCTCCTTGGAACGCCGCCGCTATCAAGTGTTAGACGCCATTCGGGGCTGCGCCCTGATCAGCATGATCCTCTATCACGCCTGCTGGGACCTTGTTTATATCGTCGGCATGGATTGGCCCTGGTACCGCGGCTTCGCCGCCCACGTCTGGCAGCAGAGCATCTGCTGGACCTTCCTCCTCCTTTCCGGCTACTGCTTCGCTTTGGGCCGCCATCAGTTCCGGCGGGGGCTGACCGTGTTTTCCTGCGGGGCCCTCATCACCGCCGTCACCTGGCTTTGGATGCCCTCCAATCTGGTGTACTGCGGCGTGCTGACCCTGCTGGGGGCCTCCTCCATGCTGCTGGTCCCCCTGTCTTTGGTCCTGGAGCGTCTTCCTCCCCGGGCGGGGCTGGCGGGGAGCTTCCTCCTCTTCCTGCTCTTCCGGGATGTGAACGCGGGCTTCCTGGGCTTCGAGGGGCTGCGCCTGACCGCCCTGCCGGACGGGCTCTACCGGAACCGCCTCACCGCCCTGCTGGGCTTCCCTCCGGCGGGCTTCTTCTCCACGGACTATTTCTCCCTCCTCCCCTGGTTCTTCCTCTTCCTGACGGGGTACTTCCTCTTCCGGCTCCGGCCGGAGGAGGCGCGGGAGATGCGGCGGGTCCCCCTGGCCGCCGCCATGGGCCGCCATTCCCTTCTCATCTACATGCTCCACCAGCCGGTGATCTACGGGGCGCTGGCCCTGGGACGCCTTCTCTTGACAGGAGGGACGGCATGAATAAACTCGTCATGGGCATCCTGGCCCACGTGGACGCCGGGAAGACCACCCTCTCCGAGGCCCTTCTCTACCAGAGCGGGGCCATCCGCCGCCTGGGCCGGGTGGACCACGGGGACGCGTTCCTGGACACCGACGATATGGAGCGGGAGCGGGGCATCACCATCTTCTCCAAACAGGCGGAATTCTCCCTGGGGGACCTGGAGGTCACGCTGCTGGACACCCCGGGGCACGTGGACTTCTCCGCCGAGGCGGAACGGGTGCTCCAGGTGCTGGACTGCGCGGTTTTGGTGGTCAGCGGCAGCGACGGCGTCCAGGCCCACACCCGGACCCTCTGGCGGCTGCTGGAGCGGTACGGGGTTCCCACCTTCCTGTTCATCAACAAGATGGACCTGACGGGGACGGACCGGGGAGCTCTGCTGAAGGAGCTGAAGAGCCGGCTGGACAGCGGCTGCGCGGACTTCTCCCTGCCGCCGGAGGAGCTGGCGGAGGAGGCCGCCATGTGCGACGAGGCCCTGCTGGAGCGGTATTTGGAGACCGGGGCCGTCTCGGAGGCGGACCTGACGGACCTCATCCGGCGGCGGAGGCTCTTTCCCTGCCTCTTCGGCTCCGCGTTAAAGCTGGAGGGGGTGGAGGCGCTGCTGGAGGCCCTGCGCCGCTGCGCGCCTCTACGGACCTATCCGGCGGACTTCGGCGCCCGGGTCTTCAAGGTCTCCCGGGACGTCCGGGGGGCCCGGCTGACCTGGATGAAAATCACCGGCGGCACGCTGAGGCCCCGGGACGTCCTCACCAACCGCCGCCCGGAGGCGGAGGCCCAGCCGGACGCGCCGGAGGAGGAACTTTGGGAGGAGAAGGCGGACCAGCTCCGCCTCTACTCCGGGGCCAAATTCCGCCCCGTGGACGAGGCTCCCGCCGGTTCCGTCGTGGCCGTCACCGGACTGAGCCGGGCGCTCCCCGGCCAGGGGCTGGGCTTTGAGACGGCCTGGACGGTTCCCTCCCTGGAGCCAGTGCTGGCCTATCAGGCGGAGACGGAGGCGGACCCCTCCGCCGCCCTCAAGGCCCTGCGGCTTCTGGAGGAGGAGGACCCCCAGCTCCGGGTCTCCTGGGACGGCCAAGGCATCCGGGTCCAGCTGATGGGGGAGGTCCAGATCGAGATTCTCCAGCGCCGCCTGAAGGAGCGCTTCGGCATCGAGGCGCGCTTCGGCGCAGGGCGGGTGGTGTACCGGGAGACCATCGCCGAAGCCGTGGAGGGCGTGGGCCACTTCGAGCCTCTGCGGCACTATGCCGAGGTCCATCTGCTCCTGGAGCCCCTGCCCCGGGGGACGGGCCTCCGGTTCGCCGCCGCCTGTCCAGAGGACCAGCTGGAGGGCCGCTGGCAGCGGCTCATCCTCACCCACCTCTGGGAGAAAATCCACCTGGGGGTCCTCACCGGGTCCCCCATCACGGACATGAAGCTCACCCTGACGGCGGGCCGGGCCCACCTGAAGCACACGGAGGGCGGCGACTTCCGTCAGGCCACCTACCGGGCCGTGCGCCAGGGTCTCATGTCCGCCCAGAGCGTGCTGCTGGAGCCCTGGTACGCCTTCCGCCTGGAGCTGCCGGGGGCGCAGCTGGGCCGGGCCCTGCACGACATCCAGCAGATGGGCGGCGAGGCGGAGCCGGCGGAGACCCTGGGGGAGGAGGCCGTTCTCTCCGGCGAGGCCCCGGTGGCCGCCATGGGGGACTACGCCAGGGAGGTGGCCGCCTATACCCGGGGCCAGGGCCGCCTGAGCCTCCGCCCCGCGGGATACCGGCCCTGCGGAAACCCGGAAGCCGTGATCGAGGCCCTGGGCTACGACCCGGAGCGGGACGTGGAGAACACGCCGGACTCCGTCTTCTGCGCCCACGGGGCGGGATACACCGTGAAGTGGAGCGACGTTCCCGCTCAGGCCCACGTGGACAGCGGCCTCCGCCGGAACGCCCCGGAGGCGGAGGCCGCCAAGGAGCCGGATACCCGGCGCAGCGCCTCCTACGCCGGGACCATCGAACAGGACAAGGAGCTTCAAGCCATCTTCGAGCGGACCTACGGCGCGGTGAAGCGGCGGGATTTCCTCCCGCCCAAGGAACCCCGGAGGCCCCCCGCCCCGGAGGCGGAGCGCCGCCCCGTCCGCCCCCCGCCCGGGGGGCCGGAGTATCTGCTGGTGGACGGGTACAACATCATCTTCGCCTGGGAGGAGCTGAAGGCCATGGCCCGGGAGAACCTGGACGCCGCCCGGAAGGCCCTGTGCGACCTCCTTTGCAACTACCAGGGCTGGCGGAGGTGCGAGGTCATCGCCGTCTTCGACGCGTACAAGGTCAAGGGCGGACAGGGGTCCGTGGAGCGGTATCACAACATCCACGTGGTCTACACCAAGGAGGCGGAGACGGCGGACGCCTACATCGAACGGGCCACCTATGAGATCGGAAAGCGGCACCGGGTGCGGGTGGCCACCTCCGACGGGCCGGAACAGCTCATCATCCTGGGCCACGGGGCCCTGCGGCTCTCCGCCTCTGCCTTTCGGGAGGAGATGGAGCAGGTCCAGGGCCAGATCGCGGAGCTGCTCTCTCACAACAACCGCCGGGGCAGGGGCCCCGGAGCCCTTCGGACCGCCATGGAGCGGGCGGAGCGAAAAAAGGAGGAACCGCCATGCTGACTGTCTGCACCGCCCTGGGCGTCTTCGGCGCCAGCGCCGCCGCCCGCTGGTATCTCAACCGCTCCAGCCGCCGGGAGACGGCGTTCTGGGGCGGCCGCGTCCGGCTCCGGGCCCTTTGGAACCGGGGAGCCGCTTTTGGACTGCCCCTCCCCAAGGAGGCGCTGCCCCTGGTCTCGGCGGCGGCGCTGGGGGCGCTGTGGTCCCAGCGGAGGCGGCGGCCCCTGGCCGTGGGGCTGCTTCTGGGCGGGGGGCTGAGCAACCTCTCCGAGCGGGTCCGGCATGGCCGGGTCTATGACTACGTTCAGTTCCCCAAAGCGCCGGGGCGTCTGCGGCGCTACGTCTTCAACCTGGCGGACTTCGCCATCCTGGGCGGAGGGCTTCTGCTGCTCCGCCGGAACCGGAAATAATCACAGGCGGGACCCCTCCCCAGGGGCTCCCGCCTGTGCTTTTGGCCCCGGGAACGGACGGTTCCCGACGGTTCGGAGCGCCGACCGCTTTCGCGGGCGGCGCTCCTTGATTCGATTCGCCCGCGCCTACGCCTGGAGCTGGGCCAGCATGTTTCCGGCGAAGCGCTCCAGCCGCTCCTCGATCCCCGGCAGGGCCATGGCGGCTCCGGCGTCGTTGGCCGTCTCCAGGAGGCAGAAGTTGGGCGGCAGCCAGAAGCCCTTGTTGGCGCTCATGGCCGACGCCGCCTGCCCGGCCACAAGGTCCCCCCCGGAGTAGCCCGAGACCACGATGGCAAAGACCGCCTTATCCTCGAAGGACGTGGTGCGGTACAGCGCCGTCAGCCGGTTCACGGCGGCGGTGAGGTTGGCGGAGAGGGCGTCGTTATAATTGGGGCAGAGGAGGACCACCGCGTCCGCCTCCCGGATGGCGGGGAAGACCTCCCGCACCATAACGCCGCCGTAAAAGCAGCCCCCCTGTTCTCCGAAGTGAAGGCAGGTGGTGTAGGCGCAGCCGGCGCAGTCCTCCAGCGTTCCGTTCCGCAGTCCGATCTCCCGGACCTGACAGCCCGCCGCCTCCAGACCCTCCCGGACCCGGCCCCAGAGGGCCAGGGTGTTGGAGGTAGTCCGGCTGGAGGCGTGAAGCGCCAGAATCCGGGGGCGCTCCCTCCGGGGCGGCGCGAAGGTCCGCACCCGCTCCGCCAGGTCCGCCACCGCCCGGCGGTACGCCTCCTCCAGGCCGCAGCCGGCGTTTTTCGCCTGGACGGTGAAATTCCGCAGGTCTCCCACCGCCTCCACCAGCGGGCGGCCCGGGAAGGCGCAGCCCGCCAGACTGGCGGCGAGAAGCAAATCCCGCCCCGCCGCCTTGGTGTAGAGGTCTCCGGCCCCGTCGATGACCACGCCGCCCACGCTGCCCCGGAGGCAGCCGGGGTGATCCCGCAGCCAGCCCAGGAGGCCGTACAGCTCCGTATTGGTTCCATTTCCCGGCAGGGAGAAGGCAAAGAGAATCCGCCGGTTTTCCAGGGACTCCCCCCTCCGCCAAAGCCGGCCCCCCCGCCCCGCCAGGGCGGCGTTCAGCGTCTCCCCCAGCCGCCCCGTCAGGGGACCGGCGGCCAGGGTCCATTCCCGTTCCATGGCTTCACCCGCTCTCAGGAAATTTCGTGCAGAGCCCGCTCCGTCTCCCGGAGGCGGGCAAACAGGGCGTCCGGCAGCTCCAGGGTCTCCAGCTCCAGCCCCCAGGGGGTGAAGCGGTTCTTGCAGCCAAACCACACGCCCCCCAGGGGCGCCGAGGAGCAATGCCACCGCCCCCGCAGGGTCAGGAGCAGCTGCATGGCCCCGGAGGAGACGGCGGGGGCCACATAGGGCTTGAAGCCCAGGTCCCGAATCCGGAGATTGGCCTCCAGCGTCAGCTGGGTCAGCTCCCGGGAGAGGGCATCGTCATAGCGCTCCACGGAGTTGGCGATCACCAGCCCCCGCCCGTGGGGGCCAAAGCTCCGCCCCTCCGTGAGGAAGGAGGCAAAGCGGGGGTCCCGCTTCGCGAAGTACGCCGCCCGGGCGTTCATCACCCCCAGGCCGAAGCCCTGGACCTGCTCCGGCAGGAGGCCGAGATGGTCCATCTCCCCGTCCGGCCCCAGGTTGGAGGCCCGCCACACCACCCGGCACAGGGGGTCCACCGGGTCGCTGAGGACGGCGAAGAGGCCCCGGAAATCCGCCTCCCGGGCCTGCCGGGCGAAGGACTCCGCCAGGGGGCGGTTGGTCTCCAGCTGGGCCATGCGCACGTCCCGGACGCCGCTTCCCACCGGGGGAACGGCCTTCGTGGCGGCGAAAATAAACACGTCGCAGTCGAACAGGCGCTCCGGAGGGACAGCCTCCACCTCCGGCAGGGCGCCGTAGTCCCAGGGCCAGGCGATCTGGCCCATCTCTGCGGTCCACCGGGCTATGGTGTTCTCGTTCAGGTCGCAGATGCCCAGGCCGGAGATCACGTCCCCGCCCAGCAGCTTCAGCGCCGTCAGCAGCGTGCCCCCCACGTCCCCCACCGCCAGGAGGTGGACCCGCTTTTTCCCGGGCTTGGGGACCACGAATTCCAACGCCCGCTCCCAGCGGGGGTGGCGGGTGTTTACCCCTGTCACCCCGCCCTGGGGAAGGGCGGCCCGGACAGCCTCCGGCAGGGCCGGGACCTCCCCCAGCCGCCGGGGGTCCAGCCAGCGGACGTCCGCCGCTTCCCCGTTCAGCTGCCGGGGGTCCGCCGCCAGCCAGGCGGCGGGGGTCCGGGCGGGGTCCTGCTGGATTTTATATGGTGTGTGTTCTGTCATAGCGCCTCCTTTTGTCTCACCGCAAAAGCTCCCGCATCCGGTCCAGCTGCCGGAGGTCCCCCTCCAGGCACGCCGACGCGGAGAGATTCGGGTCGTACCGCAAAGCCGCCCCCTTGTCCGGACTCAGGGGCAGGTTCACCGCCTCGCTGAGGTGGGAGAGGGTCAGGTTCCGGGCGTAGCGCTCCCGGTAGGCCCGCTCCAGCGTCAGGAGAATCTCCCGGCTGTTTTCTATGCAGGTCCGGGAGAAGCGGAACACCGCCTCCCGGCCGCACTCCCGGTAAAACCGGGGGAAGGCGTAGGGCAGGATCAGGTTCACCGCCGGGGTCAGTCCCGGGACGGAGGGCCGGGCCTGGGCCACGGTGTCCCCGCCGATGAAGGGGTACATGGTGGACTCCACAAACCAGGCCCGGAGGTCCGGCACGAAGTACACGCTTTCCACCGTCCGCCCTCTGGCGGCCATCAAGTCCCGCCCCCGGCCGGAGAGGAGGCCCACCACGCAGCGGTCGATCTCCAGCTCCTCCCGGCGGAAGAGGGGGTCCAGGGCGTTGATGCGGTTGCCGGTGTGGAGCAGGTCGTCCACCAGCATCACGGGGCGGCGGAAGGAACGGATGGTGCGGATCTGGCTCTCCAGCGGCGCGTAGCCGGGGAAGGGAGCGATGGAGAAGGAGCGGAGGTCCGGGGCGAAGACCTTGTCCGTATGGATGGTCTTTGTCACGGTGTTGGGCACGGCGTTGCCCCGGAGTATCTTGCCGAAGGGCACGCACATCTTCGGCCCCAGGACCCGGGGCGTCTGGGGCTCGGCGGGGACGCCGTTCTCCTCCGTCAGCATCCGGACCAGGCGGTGGTAGATGACCTCCGCGTTGAAGGACAGCACCAGCGTCCCCGGGTACAGGCCGCACACCGCCTCCTGGAGGCGGAGATGGGCCTGGCTCACGGCGGCAAGCACCTGCCGGTCCGAGGCGAAAGGCTCCTTCAGCGTGGTGGGGATGTTCTGCACCAGCACCGCCGGGGACCGCATGTCCACCAGCAGCAGGGGCTGGGGGGTCTCCAGCTCCGAGGGCAGGAAGCCCTGGCGCTTTAAAATCTCCAGCTCCTCCGCCCCGGCCCGGCCCCACCAGACGCTGTAGCCGCAGTCCTCCTCCGCCGCGCGGGAGAGGACCTCCGTCAAAAGCAGCTGGCGGACGTCATAGTTCCCCCCGGGGGTCCGGACGGCCCAAAGCCCCGTCAGCAGCTGAATCCGGCCCGCCGTGCGGGTGCGGACCCAGTTGGCCAGGACCTCGCTTCCAAAGGCGCTGTACAGCTCGCCGGAGTTGACCACCCGAGTGGTCAAAAAGCCCAGGACCCGGGGCCGGGGCCCGGCGGCCCGGAGGAGGAAGAGGCTGTCGCGGGGGTCCGGCGGCGGCAGGGGGCCCAGGGCCGCGGACAGCTCCTCCCACAAAGCCGGGTCCGGCGTCTCCACCCGGGAGAAGTCCAGGAAGCTGGCCCGGACCAGCTGCTTGTACTGGGGCTCCCGGAGGTAGAGGCTGTTGCGGTAGATCAGGTCCTGGACCGTGGGGTCCACCAGGTTGGAGATGTCCCGGCCCAGGTCGATGTTCTCCCGGATGCGGGTGGAGCTGATGTCCTCCAGATGGGTGGGCAGCTGGAGCTGGACCACCCGCCCGGTGATGCGGGAGAGGTCCGCGTCGATCTCCCGGCCCTCGGCGTCGCTGGAGCGGCGGAAGACAATGTGATTCAGGGTGTGGACGGACCCCTCCCGGGGCGGGGCCTTGTAGGACGAGGCCCCCGCCACCACGTCGGACCCCACCACCAGAAAGAGCTCCCGCCCCTCGAATACCTGCCGCAGGCGGAGAAGGTCCTCCGGCGTTGCCAGGTTCACGGGGATGTCGTGGGGGAAGAGGTAGACGCCGAACTCGTCCGCCACGGACATGCTGACGATCTGCCGCCGGATCAGGGAGGGCTGGGCCTTCTTGGACCAGGAGAACTCGTCCACAGCCAGATACACCTCCAGCCCCAGGTCCCGGATGGCGGTGACGATGCCCTTGTGGGAGAGGGAGAAGGGATCGAAGGTGCCGGGGAAGAAGGCGGCGGCCTTGTCCCGCCACTCGAAGCGGAAGGGCCCGCTCTCAATGCGGTGCCGCACGGCGAAACGGTAGATGTGGGACAAGGCGGCGGCGGTGTAGAAGAAGGTCAGCTCCTGCTCGGCCTGCTCGCCGATGAGGAAGAGGAGCTTCTTGGCCACCAGGGTGAAGAGGCTGGTCTTGTCCTCATAGCTCAGCGCGCCGGAGGCAAAGAGCCCCTCGCCCAGGACCCGGAGGGCCTCCTGCCGCACGGGGTCCATGCAGGAGGCCAGCCCCTTCAAAAGAAGGCCCGCCATCCGCCTGCGCCGGGCGGTCCGGGCCTCCTCCGGCTCCTGGAAGCGCTTTTTATAAACGGCGTAATACTCCAGCAGCGCCCCCACGGTGGACAGCGAGGCCGCCGCCACGCTGGCGCTGGAGGAGGAGAGGAAGCGCAGCAGCTCGTCCAGAATCTCGTCCAGCTCCCTGGGGGGCAGCCAGAGGAGGAACTGGCCCAGGTAGGGGGGGATGTACTGGGAGATTTCCGACTGCCCGGTTTCCAGCGCCTCGCACAGCTCCACCGCCACCTCATTCCGCCGGTCCGGGGACAGCTGGGGGGCAATGTCCAAAAGGGCGTTTCCCGCCAGACGGCGGACCACCACGTTCTCGCTGACCTTCAGGAGGTTGGAAAAGTGGGTGGCGATGTGCAGCACGCCCACCGCCTCGCTCCGCCGGGCCTGGTCCAAAAGGTACTCCACGCCCACCGCCTTCAGCACCCAGGGCGTGGCGGTTTTCAGATTGTCCAGGAAGACGCCGCTGGCGGCCTCCCCCCGGTCCAGCAGCAGCTGGTGAGCGGAGACGTCCAGGCCCAGAAGGCCCCCCAGGCGGGCCTGGAGGTAGAGAAGCGGCGTGGACGAGCGGCAGTCCGCCGCCGCCACGGCCCTGGCGATGGCCTCCCTCTCCTCCGGCTCCGCCCCCAGAACCGGAAGAAGCCGCCGGCTCAGGCGCATGGCCGCCGCCTGCTGCGGGGCCTCGCCCCCTTCCAGCCACCAGGCGGCAAACTCCGCCAGCAGCCGGATGTCCCGGTGGTCCAGCCGCTCCATGGGCAGGTTCAGCGCCGTGTTCATCAGGGCGAAGGCCCCCTCGGCGTCCTCGGTCCCGGGGTCCTGATAGTGCCGGAACAGCAGCCCGGCAAACCGGGGGAAATCCTCGTCCGAGCAGCCCCCCAAAAGTGCGTCCGCCGCCGTCTTGGCCTGATAGCGGATCATGCTGATCTGCCGGGGCGTGAGGCGGCGGTCCGGGTGGATGAGCTTTTCCAGGTACTCCGCCCAAAGCTCGAAGGGCCGCTCCTCCTGGGCGCTGGGGGCCACCCCCTGGGGCAGCTCCTTCTTGTAGCCGGAGAGGAATTTGGAGAGAATCTGCCCCATCAGCCCCGCCGCCTGGCGGCGGATGTCCCCGTCCGGCAGCAGCAGCAGCTCGTAGAGGAACTCCAGCGTCTGCTCCTTCTGCTCCACGGTCCAATAGGTGAAGTACTCCCGGAAGATGGACACATAGGCCCGGATGCGGGCTGGGTCCTTCTCTCCCCGCGCCGCCTCCAGGGTGGCCACGAACAGCCGCTCCCGGCTCAGGCGGTGCATGAGGCGGATGTTGTGGTCCACAGCGGTCCGCCGCAGACCCAGGACCACCTCGTCCTCGTTCATCAGGGCGGGGTCCTTCCGGGGCAGGGGCGGGCCGCCGGGGGTCTCCAGCGTCACGTCCACGCCGAAGGTCTGGAGGTAGCCCTCGAAGTCCTGGAGCTTTACGTAGACATACTGATAGCGCCGGCGCTTGGCGTCGTCCACGTTGTCCAGCTTGGCGAGGATGACGTCAAAGGCGTCCTGGAGGGAGAAGAGCCGGGCGCTCTCCCGTCCCGCCTGGTCCCGCTCCTGCTTCACCCGGAAGTCGGCGTACACCAGCACCAGCGACTCCGAGGACAGATTCTCCAGCTCCAGGTCCCAGACGGAGTGGTTGGCGGCCACCCGGCCCAGCGTCCCCAGACCCCGCCAGGTGAACCACTGGTCCGTGTAGTAATAGTGGAGATAGGGCACCCGCTCCCCGGGCTTGCAGCCGAACTTGCCGATGTCGTGCCCCGCCGCCGCGCCGGAGATCAGGCCCAGGTCGATCTTTCCGCCCCCGGCCTTGAAGGCCCGGGAGACCATCATGGACACATGGTGGACCCCGGCGATGTGCTCGCAGGTGCGGAAGGGGGTCACCTCCCAGCCCAGGCGCAGGAGCTCGTAGATATATTCCTCCCGCCAGCGGCGGAGAAACTGGCGGTACTCCTCCGCCGCAGCGCTGGTCTTCAGCTCCTCCTCGGTGCAGAAGGCGAAGTCCAGCCAGAAGTCAAAGGGCAGGGCGGCCCGCTCCGCGTCAAAGAGAGTCCGGAGGAACTGGAGGAAGCACAGCGCCCCGTCCCGCTGGGCGGGGGTGCGGGCCGGGCTGGCCTGGGGATAGAGAAGGGAGGCGGCCACCCGATAGGCGTACAAGGCCCAGCCCTCCTCCGGCTCCGGGGCCAGGTCCTTCAAAACGGGGCGGAAGACCTCCAGCGCCCCGGCGCAGGAGATCCGCTCCCGGATGGGCAGCAGGGGGGCCAGCCGCCGCTTCCAGTCCACGGCGCCGAAAAGCGCCGCCGCATCCGCCTGGGGGCAGGCCAGCTTCCGCAGGAAGTCCTCTTCCTGAAAGGCCCGGGTCATGTTCAAATAGAGCTGTTTCATGGGTTCCTCCGTTCCGCCCGGAGAGGGCCGGTGGTTTATGATCCCCTCCAGTATACCGCAGTCTGCCGCCGGGGGGAAGGGGGAAAATGAAAAAGCGCCGTCTGCGGGGACCCGGCGGCGTTTGTGGAGGGGCTGGACCCCGCAAAACGCGTCTGGGTGGTCGGCGGGAACACCATCCTGGCCCCGCTGCTGAACCGGGACCTGGCGGACCATCTGATTATGCAGGTGGCCCCGGTGCTGCTGGGGGAGGGTATCCCCCTGTTTACCCAGCGGGAGGCCCTCCGCCGCTTCCGCCTGGAGGAGGTCCGGAAGTACGGCCAGTTCGCGGAACTGGTCTATGGCAGGCTGTAAAATCAAAGGAGGCCGTCCCCACGGGGGACGGCCTCCTTGGCTCAGAGCCGGTTACGAATCGCGTCGTGGAAGGTCCCGTCCGCAAGGCGCACGAAGCGGACGAAGAGGGACACCTTGTTCGCCGGGTCCAGAGCCTCCCAGACCTGTTCCGCCAGGGCCTCCGGCGTCTTTGCGTCCAGGGCAACCCGCTCCGGCTCCCCCTCGAAGGAGGGCAGGGGGTCCCCGTCACCCAGGTAGGTGTGGAGGAAGCGGCCCTCGCCGGGGAGGGGAGCGTCGTAGTGATAGAAATACCGGCAGCAGCAGGCGGGGTCCCCGCCGGCGCTTTTCAAAATGGAGAGCTGGAAGCTGCCGTCGGGACTCAAAAGGCCGGAGATGCGGGGGGTGTAGTTGGGCCCGTCCGGCTCGAAGGTCCGGGTTTGCAGGGCCCCGGCAAAGGTCCCGCCCTCTAACAGATGGTCCCGGACGGTGTCCGTCTGGTCCCCGTTGGTGACGATGAGCTCCCCTCCCGCCGTCCGGACCGGGTGGTAGATGATGAGGCTGGGGTCCGTCATCTTGGCGGGGTCCGCCGCCTCGGTGCGGATGCCGTCCTCCGTGGGGACAAAGCGGCGGTTCCGGGAGTTCCCGCTCCGGCCCATGATAAAGTACGCGGCAACGGCAAATTCGCCGTCCGCGCTTCTGCCCAGGACGATGCCCCGCCCGGGATAGGGGTTGCCTCTCAGCCGTTCCAGAAGGTCTCGTTTTTCCATATCCATCCTCCGCAGTTGAAATTTCATTCCAGGAAGAGCCGCCGCTTCCTCTCCCGCCAGTCGGGGAGGTACTGCTCCAGCAGGGCGTAAAACCGGGGGCCGTGGTTCTTCTCCCGGATGTGGCAGAGCTCGTGGACCACCACCAGCTCGATGGCCTCCGGGGGGCAGCGCATGAGGAAGCAGGAAAAGCACAGGCTGTTCCTGGCGCTGCAGCTTCCATAGCGCTTCCGGGCCGTGGTCACCTTGAGCCCGGTGGGGCGCACGCCCATCTTCTCGCTCCAGCGGGCGGTAAGCTCCGGCAAAACGGCCCGGGCCTGGGCCTTCAGATCCTCGATCTCCGCCCCGGTGGGGGCGGGGGGGCGGCGGGCGGCCCGTTCCCGCTGGAGGGCCACGTGCTTTTCAATCCAGGCGGTGTGGGCGGAGACAAAGGCGTCAATCCGCGCCTGGGCGCAGCGCAGAGGGGCCCGGACCAGCAGCCGCCCGTCCCCCGTGACCTCCAGCGCCAGGGTCTTCCGCCGGGAGCGAATCAGTTCGTAAGGTTCCATTTTCGTCTATCCGTATCATCCATGTCTCTCCGCGCCGCCGGCCCGGTCCGCTGCCGGGCTTCCGGCGCGCTAAAAATCCTTCTTCTTTCCCTTGGCCGTGTCGCAGTAGGCGCAGCGGTAGACGTGCTTTTCCGGGTCGCTGAGGAGGAAGACGGCGTCCAGCTGGGGCTCCGCCACGGTGATGCACCGGGGATTCTTGCAGCGGATGATGTTCACCAGCTTCTTCGGCGGCTCCAGGCGGCGCTTCTCCACCCGGACGCCTCTGCGGATGACGTTGACGGTGATCTGGTCGTCGATATAGCCCAGCACGTCCACGTCCACCTCCAGGGGGGAGTCGATCTTGATAATATCCTTCCTCCCCAGCCGCTCACTGCGGACGTTTTTGATGATGGCTACGGAGCAGTCCAGCCGGTCCAGGTGGAGGTACTTGTAGATATCCATGCTCTTGCCCGCCTGGATATGGTCCAGGACCACGCCGTTTTGGATGCTGTCGATGTTCATAAAGTCCTCCCCTTTCTTCACACGCGGATGTCCAGCAGCTTCATAATCAGGGCCATGCGGATGAACTTCCCGTTCTTCACCTGCTTCCAGTACGCCGCCCGGGGGTCCTTGTCCACCGCCACGGAGATCTCGTTCACCCGGGGCAGGGGGTGGAGGATGGAGAGGTCCGGCTTCGCGGCCTCCAGCTTCTCCGGCGTGAGGATATAGCTGTCCTTCAGGCGCAGATAGTCCTCCTCGTTGAAGAAGCGCTCCTTCTGGACCCGGGTCATATACAGGATGTCCAGGTCCGGAATGACGCTTTCCAGACTGTCGGTCTGCTTATAGGGGATGCCCCGCTTCTTCAAAGCCCCCTCCTTCACGTAGCGGGGGAGCTTCAGCTCCGCCGGGGAGATAAGGACGAACCGGATGTTCTCATACCGGCTCAGGGCGTTCACCAGGGAGTGGACCGTGCGGCCAAACTTCAGGTCCCCGCAGAAGCCGATGGTGAAGCCGTCCAGCCGCCCCTTCTCCCGGTGGATGGTGAGGAGGTCCGTCAGGGTCTGGGTGGGGTGGTTGTGGCCGCCGTCTCCGGCGTTGATGATGGGCGCCTCGCTGAACTGGGCGGCGGCGTAGGGCGCGCCCTCCTTGGGGTGGCGCATGGCGATAATGTCCGCATAGCAGCTGACAGTGTGGACGGTGTCCCCCACGGTCTCGCCCTTGGCGGCGGAGCTGGAGGCCGCCTCGGAAAAGCCCAGGACGCTGCCGCCCAGGGCCAGCATGGCGGACTCGAAGGACAGGCGGGTACGGGTGGAGGGCTCGAAGAACAGCGTGGCCAGCTGCTTATGGCGGCAGGCCTCCTGGTACTTGGCGGGGTGTGCGATGATGTCCTCCGCCACGGCGATGAGCTCGCCGATTTCCTCTACGGTGAGGTCCGTGACGTCGATGATGTTTCTGGGCATAAAGGCTCCTTTCCCTGTTCCGCTCAAATTCTCCAGCTCGCGTCTGACGGGTTCGCCCGGAATTTTTTCAGCCGGTCCATGTCCTCCGGCTGGATTCTCCCCTCCGCCGCAGCGATCTCGCACACCGCGTCGAAGTTGGAGAGGCTGTGATTCTCCACGCCGGCCGCCGCCAGACGGTCCAGGCCCTTTTGGAGTCCGTAGGTGAAAATGGACGCGATGCCCAGCACCTCGGCCCCGGCCTCCCGCAGGGCCTCCACCACGTCGATGCAGCTCCCGCCGGTGGAGATCAGGTCCTCCACCACCACGACCCGCTGGCCAGGCTCCAGCCTGCCCTCGATGCGGTTCTGCCGCCCGTGGTCCTTGCCGCTGGAGCGGACGTAGCCCATGGGCAGGCCCATGAGGTGGCCCACGATGGCGGCGTGGGCGATGCCGGCGGTGGAGGTGCCCATGAGGACCTCCACCGTGGGATAGTGCTTGCAGATGAGGTCCACCAGCCCCTCTTCCACGCGGGTGCGGACCTCCGGCGCGGTGAGGGTCAGGCGGTTGTCGCAGTAGATGGGGCTCCGGATGCCGCTGGCCCAGGTAAAGGGCTCGTCCGGGCGGAGGAACACCGCGCCGATGGACAGAAGGTCGTGGGCAATGGTCTGTTCACGCGTCATGGGAAGACTCCTTTCTCATCCTAAAAATTCCTGTACCGCCCGGCGGTAGGCCGCCGCCGGGTCCGGGTCCTTCGTGATGGGGCGGCCCATAACGATGTAGTCGCAGCCGCTTTTTCCAGCCTGCTCCGGGGTCATTACCCGCTTTTGGTCCCCGGCGTCCCCGCCGGCGAAGCGGACGCCGGGGGTGACGGTGCAAAAGCCCGCTCCGCAGCGCTCCTTTACCAGCGCCGCCTCCAGGGGCGAGCAGACCACGCCGTCCAGACCGCTGGCGGCGGCATTTCGGGCGTAGGCGAGGACGGTCTCCGCCATGGGGGTTTCAATCAGCAGCTCGTCCCGCAGGACGGCGGCGCCGGTGCTGGTGAGCTGGGTGACGGCGATGAGCAGCGGCCGCGTCCCGTCGGGCCGGGTCAGGCCCTCCAGCGCCGCCCGCATCATGGCGGAGGCCCCGGCGGCGTGGAGGTTTACCATGTCCACCTCCAGGCCGGAGAGGACCGCCATGGCCCGCTTCACGGTGTTGGGAATGTCGTGGAGCTTCAGATCCAGGAAAATTTTGTGTCCCCGGGCCTTGATCTCCCGGACGATGGACGGCCCCTCCGCGTAGTAAAGCTCCATGCCGATCTTCACGAAGGGCTTCTCCCCGGAGGGGAACCGGTCCAGAAAGGTCAGGGTCTCCTCCCGCGTGGGGAAGTCCAGGGCGATGATGATGTCCTTAGCCATGGTGCGCTCCTCCTGTCAAATCCGAAATGTTCTGCACGCCCAGCCGCTCACAGACGGCGGGCAGGTTCTCGATGATGGTCTTGCAGGCCCAGGGATCCCGGAGATTCGCCGCCCCCACCTCCACGGCGGAGGCCCCGGCCAGCATCATCTCCGCCGCGGTCCCGGCGCTGTCCACGCCGCCGCAGCCGATGATGGGCAGCTTCACCGCCTCGTACACGTCCCACACCATCCGCACCGCCACCGGGAACACGGCGGGACCGGAGAGGCCCCCGGTGCGGTTGGCCAGAAGGGGCCGCCTTGTGTTCAGGTCGATGCGCATGCCCAGCAGCGTGTTGATGAGGCACAGGCCGTCGGCCCCCTCCGCCTCACAGGCCCGGGCGATTTCCGCGATGTCCGTGACGTTGGGGCTGAGCTTCATGAAGACGGGCTTCTTCGTGGCCGCCCGGACGGCCCGGGTGACGGCGGCGGCGCTCCGGAGGTCGGAGCCGAAGTTCTTCCCCCCGGCGTGGACGTTGGGGCAGGAGATGTTGATCTCCAGAATTTTGACCTGCTCCACATCCTCCAGCCTCCGGCAGTTTTCGGCGTACTCCTCCAGGGAGAAGCCGCAGACATTGGCGATGACCGGGCCGTGGAATATCTTCGCAATGCGGGGAACCTCCTCCCGGAGAACGGCGTCCATACCGGGGTTCTGAAGGCCCACGGCGTTCAGCATCCCGGAGGGGGCCTCCGCGATGCGGGGCTGCGGGTTGCCGGGGCGGGGCTCGCTCGTGGTGCCCTTCCAGGAGAAGGAGCCCAGAATGTCCAGGTCATAGACCCCGGCGAATTCCTGCCCATAGCCGAAGGTGCCCGAGGCGGGAATGACGGGGTTTTTCAGCCGCACCCCCGCCAGATTGACAGAGAGGTCTACCATAGGAGTTCCTCCTTTCGGAACACGGGTCCGTCCTTGCAGACCCGGCGAAGGCCGTTCCCGGTCTCAATGGTGCAGCCCACGCAGGCGCCGAAGCCGCAGGCCATCCGGGCCTCGAAGCTGAACTGCCCTCCGGCGATCTGGGGCAGGGCGCAGACGGCCCGCAGCATGGGCGCGGGGCCGCAGGCCAGAACGTACCGGCAGTCCGGGAGATTTTTCAGCGCATCGGTGACGAAGCCCTTCGTCCCAAGGCTTCCGTCCTCCGAGGCGGGGCGGAGCTCCAGGCCCAGGGCGGCGAACTCCTCAAGATAAAAGGCGTCCTCCCCGGACCGAAAGCCCAGAACGGCGGCGGGCTTCCGCCCGGACTCCAGCATGCGCTTTGCCAGGCCATAGAGCGGCGCGATGCCGATGCCGCCGCCCACCAGAACGGCCCCCTCCGGCGCGGCGGAGACGTCAAAGCCGTTCCCCAGGCCCGTCAGTGTGTCCAGCTTTGTTCCCTCCGGCAGGCGAACCAGCTCCCTCGTGCCCGCCCCCGCCTCCTTTACCAGCAGAGTCAGGCTCCCCCCGTCCCAGCCGCAAACGGAGATGGGCCGGCGGAGGAACTTTCCCGGCAATTCAAGGTTGACAAACTGGCCCGGGGCCGTGACAGCGGAGGTATCCCCGGCGAGGGTCAGCTCCCACACGTCTCCGGCCAATTGCCGGGTGCGCTCCAGGGTAAATATGGTCTTTCTCATGATTCCCCTCCTGACCGGCGGTCATAGCCCCGGGCAATTCCGATGGTCCCATAGAGGGACGGCTCCAGCCCCTCCGGAAAGACAGGCTTTCCGTCCACCAGGGTCATACAGACGGCGGCTTCCACCCGCCGCCCGGCGAAGGGCGTGGCCCGGCCCAGGGAGCGGAAGGTCTCCGGGTTCACCACGCCGCCGTGGTCCAGGGACAGCACCGTCAAATCGGCGATCTGGCCCTCCTCAATTTTCCCGCCCGGCAGTCCGAAGATTCGCCGGGGGTTCACGCACAGGGCGTTTAAAATGGTTTCCAGGGGGACCCTCCCCGTCTTCACCAGCTCCGTGTACAACACCGGGAAGGCGCACTCCAGGCCCACCACGCCGTTGAGACTTCCCCGGAGCCCGTTGGCCTTCTCCTCCGCCGAGTGGGGGGCGTGGTCCGTGGCGACGCAGTCCACCGTCCCGTCCAAAAGGCCCTCCACCAGCGCGTCCCGGTCGGCGGCGGAGCGGATGGGGGGATTCATCCGGAAGCGCCCGTGATCCTCCAGGTCTTCGTCGCAGAGGCAGAGGTAGTGGGGCCCGGTCTCACAGGTGACGGGAAGGCCCTTCGCCTTCGCCGCCCGGATGAGGGCGACGCTCTCCTTCGTGGAGACGTGGCAGACGTGATAGCGGCACCCGGTCTCCCGGACCAGTTGGATGTCCCGCTCCACCTGCCGCCACTCGCTGGCGGGGTCGTTGCCGGGGAGACCGTGTTTCTTGGCGAAGGCCCCGTCGTGGACGCACCAGTCCTTGGTCAAAAGGGACTCGTCCTCGCAGTGGGCCGCGATGGGCCTGTCCAGTTGTTTGGCCAGAAGCATGGCCTCCCGCATCACCGCCTCCGACTGGACGCCCCGCCCGTCGTCGGAGAAACCGGGAACCAGGGGCGCCAGGCCCTCCAGGTCCGCCAGGGTCTCCCCCTTCTCCCCCCGGGTGATGGCCCCGTAGGGATAGACCCGCACCCGGGCGTCCCGGCGGACGGCCTCCAGCTCCGCCTGCAAATGCTCCGGGCAGTCGGGCACGGGGTCCAGGTTCGGCATGGCGCACACGGCGGTATAGCCCCCGGCGGCGGCGGCGGCGGTGCCGGAGGCCACGGTCTCCTTATAAGAAAATCCAGGCTGTCGAAGATGGACGTGAACATCGACAAAACCTGGAACGATCAAACAATTATGCAGTTCAAGGACGGAAGCGCCGTCTCTGGGAAGGCTGGGGGAAACGGAAACAATACGGCCTTTGGAAACGGCAATCTCCAGAGGCTCGAAGCCCCCGTCGCGAAAGACGGTCCCGCCGGTCAGCAGCAAACGCATAGACGTTCTCCTCTCCATTTTCTCAACGAGGTATCATAGCGGAAAACGGCGGCGTTGTCAACCGTCCGCCGCAAAAAAATTCCCCCGCCCCGAAAGCGGGGAGGGGGGAGGCGTCACTCGTACAGCTCCTCGTCGGCGTAGTCGTCGTATTCCGAGCTGAATCTCTGGGTAAGGCGCTTTTTCATGCCGCAGTACCCCACGCTGAGATCGTGCCAGCCGCCGATCAACAGGCAGACGAAGGCGGCGAAGGCCAAACTGGCGCCGATGATCTTCATGACCATGCTTGCGGTTTTGCTCATAACGGCTTCCTCCCAATTTTCAAAAATCAAACTTATCATACACCATCTTTCTCTCTTTTACAAGGGGGTTTCCATGGAAGTTTTCGCCGCCGGGCCTTATGAACGTTTTTCACAAAAAGTAATACCTCTCGCCGAAAAACTTCGCCGTCCGCCGGGGGATTCCGTCATTGACGCTGGCGGGAAAAACCCTCATAATAGGAAAGACAAAACTAAAGAAGGCAATCACGCGTCCAACGTTCGACGGGAGGAATCCATGGAAAAAGGCTATTTGGTACTGGCGGACGGCCAGATTTTTGAGGGGGTCCGCTTCGGCGCGGAGGCCGGGGCCACCGGCGAGCTGGTGTTCACCACCGGCATGTGCGGCTATGTGGAGACCCTGACGGACCCCAGCTACGCGGGACAGATCGTCATGCAGACCTATCCCCTCATCGGCAACTACGGCGTCATCCCCCAGGACTTTGAGGGGGACTGCTGCGTCCGGGGCTATGTGGTCCGGGAGTGGTGCGCCCACCCCTCCAACTTCCGCTGCGGCGGGGACCTGGACGGCTTTTTGAAGGAGCGGGGCGTCCCCGGCCTCTATGGCATGGACACCCGGCAGCTCACCCGGATCATCCGGGAGTCCGGCGTCATGAACGCCTGCATCTGCGGCCAGGTCCCCCAGGACCTCGCCTTCCTCCGGGAGTACGCCGTCACCGGCGCGGTGGCCGCCGTCACCCGTAGGGAGCCCGCTGTCTACGGCGCGGAGGGGGAGACCCGCTTCCGCGTCGCCCTGCTGGACTACGGCGCGAAGCAAAACATCATCCAGGAGCTGCGGAGGCGGGGCTGCGCCGTCACCGTCCTTCCGGCGGACACCCCGGCGGAGACGGTTCTGGCCTCGAACCCTGACGGCGTCATGCTCTCCAACGGCCCCGGGGACCCGGCGGAGAACGTCTTTCCGATCGCGCAGATTCAAAAGCTCCTGGGCAAGGTCCCCCTCTTCGGCATCTGCCTGGGCCACCAGCTCACCGCCCTGGCGGCGGGGGGGAGGACCTATAAGCTCAAGTACGGCCACCGGGGCGTGAATCAGCCCGTCCGGGACTTGGGCGGCGTGCGGACCTACATCACCAGCCAAAACCATGGCTACGCCGTGGACGGAGACTCCGTGCCCTGCGGCCGCGTCTCCTTCGCCAATGCCAACGACCAGACCTGCGAGGGGCTGGACTATCCCGGCCTCCGGGCCTTCACGGTCCAGTTCCACCCCGAGGCCCGGGGCGGTCCCCGGGACACCGCGTTCCTCTTTGACCGCTTTGTGGATTTGATGAAGGGAGGCGATCTCTGATGCCCTTGGATACCAGCATCCAAAAAGTCCTGGTCATCGGCTCCGGCCCCATTGTCATCGGCCAGGCCGCCGAGTTTGACTACGCCGGGGCCCAGGCCTGCCGGGTCCTGAAGGAGGCCGGGGTGAACGTGGTCCTCTGCAACTCCAACCCCGCCACCATCATGACCGATCAGGCCATGGCGGACGAGATTTACCTGGAGCCCCTCACCGTGGAGACCATGAAGCGCATCATCCGCAAAGAGCGGCCGGACTCCCTCCTCGCCGGCCTGGGGGGGCAGACCGGCCTGACCCTGGCCATGCAGCTGGACAAAGAGGGCTTCCTGGCGGAGCAGAACGTCCGGCTTTTGGGCGCCAACGCCGCCGCCATCTCCCGGGCCGAGGACCGGGAGCTCTTCAAGGAGGCCATGGCGGAAATCGGCCAGCCGGTGATTGCCTCCGGCATCGCGGAAACCGTGGAGGCGGCCCTGGACGTGGCCGCCCGCATCGGTTATCCCGTCATTGTCCGTCCCGCCTTCACCCTGGGGGGCGCGGGAGGCGGCGCGGCCAAGGACGAGGAGGAGCTGCGGGTCATCGCCCAGACGGGGCTGGACGCCTCCCCCATCACCCAGGTGCTGATTGAGAAGGCCATCTTCGGCTGGAAGGAAATCGAGTTTGAGACCATGCGGGACGGCGCGGGGAACGTCATCGCCGTCTGCTCCATGGAGAACCTGGACCCCGTGGGCGTCCACACCGGGGACTCCATCGTGGTGGCCCCCGCCCAGACCCTGGCGGACCGGGAGTTCCAGATGCTCCGCTCCGCCTCTCTGGACATCATCGCCCACCTGGGCATCGTGGGCGGGTGCAACGTCCAGCTGGCGTTGGCCCCCGACAGCTTCGAGTACGCCGTCATCGAGGTGAACCCCCGGGTGTCCCGGTCCTCGGCCCTGGCCTCCAAGGCCACGGGCTACCCCATCGCCAAGATCACGGCGAAAATCGCCCTGGGCTACACCCTGGACGAGATCAAAAACGACATCACCGGCAAGACCTGCGCCTGCTTCGAGCCCACGCTGGACTACATCGTGGTGAAAATGCCCAAGTGGCCCTTCGACAAATTCGCCGATGCCTCCCGGACCCTGGGCACCCAGATGAAGGCCACCGGCGAGGTCATGTCCATCGCCCCCAGCTTCGAGATGGCCCTGATGAAGGCCGTCCGGGGGGCGGAGATCGGGCAGGACAGCCTGAACCGGAAGGACAGCGATCCCGCCCCCATCCGGGAGCGGCTCCGGCGGGTGGACGACCGGCGGCTCTTCACCGTCTTCGAGGCGCTGAAGTCCGGCGTCGGCCCGGACGAGATTTTTTCCATCACGAAGATCGACCGCTGGTTCCTCTGGAAGCTCCAGGGCATGGCGGACTTCGAACGGGCCCTGGAGAGCGGGGGCCTGACGGCCGCGCGCTATGAGGAGGGCAAGCGCCTGGGCTATCCCGACGAGACCCTGCTCCGCCTCTCCGGGGCGGAACGCCTGCCCGGGGAGAGCCGGAGGGCCGTCTACAAAATGGTGGACACCTGCGGCGCGGAGTTCGACGCGGAGACCCCCTATTTCTACTCCAGCTTCGACCGCTTCTGCGAGTCCCGGGCCTTCCCCCGGTCCGGCCGGCCGGTCATCATGGTCCTGGGCTCCGGCCCCATCCGCATCGGCCAGGGCATTGAGTTTGACTACTCCTCCGTCCACTGCGTCTGGACCCTCAAGGAGCTGGGCTATGACGTGGTCATCGTCAACAACAACCCGGAGACTGTCTCCACGGACTACGACACCGCCGACCGCCTCTATTTCGAGCCCCTCTGCCCCGAGGACGTGATGCACATCATAGAAGCGGAACAGCCCGTGGGCGTGGTGGTGGCCTTCGGCGGACAGACGGCCATCAAGCTCACGAAGTTCCTGGACGGCAGGGGCATCCCCATTCTGGGCACCTCCGCCGAGTCCATCGACATGGCGGAGGACCGGGAGCGCTTCGACGAACTTCTGGAGCGCTTCCACATCAAGCGCCCCCAGGGGAAGGGGGTCCTGGGCATGGAGGAGGCCCTGGCCGCCGCCAACGAGCTGGGCTACCCCGTCCTGCTGCGGCCCAGCTACGTCATCGGCGGGCAGAACATGGTCATCGCCCACAACGACGGGGACGTGCGGACCTATATGAACGTCATCCTCTCCGGCAAGGTGGAGAACCCCGTCCTGGTGGACCAGTATCTCATGGGGAAGGAGCTGGAGGTGGACGTGATCTCCGACGGCACGGACGTGCTGATTCCCGGCGTTATGCAGCACATCGAGCGCACCGGCGTCCACTCCGGGGACTCCATCGCCGTCTATCCCCCCTTCTCCATCGGGGACCGGATGCTGAAGACCATCATCGACTGCTCCGAGAAGCTGGCCCTGTCTCTCGGCACCCGGGGCCTCATCAACATCCAGTACCTCATCTACCAGGGGGAGCTCTACGTCATCGAGGTGAATCCCCGGGCCAGCCGGACGGTGCCCTACATTTCCAAGGTCACCGGCGTGCCCATGGTGGACCTGGCCACCCGGGTCATGGTGGGGCAGCCCCTCAAGTCCCTGGGCTACGGCACGGGACTGTACCGCCAGCCGCCCTATGTGGCCGTCAAGGTCCCCGTCTTCTCCTTCGAAAAGATCACCGACGCCAACGCGGCCCTCTCTCCGGAGATGAAGTCCACCGGGGAGGTGCTGGGCCTGGGGAAGAACATGCAGGAGGCCCTGTTCAAGGGCCTGGTCTCCGCCGGGTACAAGGTGGAGAGCGAGGAGAAACGGGGCGTGCTGATTTCCGTCAACCGCCGGGACCAGCCGGAGATCATCGACACCGCCCGGAAGCTGGACGAGCTGGGCTTCCGGCTCTACGCCACCGAGCGCACCGCCCGCGAGATCGAGGGCCTGGGCACCAGCGTGGAAGTGGTGGGCAAACTGGGCCAGGACAACCGGGTCTTCCAGCTGCTGGAGGCCGGAAAGATCGACTACGTCATCCTCACCGGCTCCACGGAACCGGACTACATCCGGGACTTCATCCGCCTGAACCACCGCTGCGTCCAGCTGGGCATCCCCTGCCTGACCAGCCTGGACACCGCCGGGGCCCTGGCGGACATTCTGGAGTCCCGCTACAGCCAGGGGAACACGGAGCTGGTGGACATCTGCCACCTGCGGGAGCGGCGGGAGAAACTGCCCTTCACCAAGATGCAGACCTGCGGCAACGACTACATCTTCCTGGAGAACTTCGACGGGCAGATCACCTGCCCGGAGTCCCTGTGCGTCACCTTCTGCCACCGGCACTACGGCGTGGGGGCCGACGGCATTATTCTGATCGAGCGCTCCGCCATCGCCGACGCGAAAATGCGCATGTTCAACGCCGACGGCAGCGAGGGGAAAATGGCGGGCAACGCCCTGCGCTGCCTGGGAAAGTACCTCTATGACAACGGCCTCGCCGCCGGGGAGACCGTCACCGTGGAGACCGGCAGCGGCCTGCGGACCGTCACCCTCTACACCACCAACGGGAAGGTTACCTCCGCCAGCGTGGACATGGGGAAGGCCGCTCTGGACACGGCGGCGCTGAAATTCACCATCGCGGAAAAGCAGGTGGTGGACTATCCCGTCCGCATCGCCGGACGGCCCTACAACATCACCTGCGTAGACATGGGCAACCCCCACTGCGTGGTCTTCTGCGACCGGGTGGACGCGGTGGACATCGACTTCATCGGCCCCCGGTTCGAGCACGCGCCCTACTTCCCGGAGCGCATCAACACGGAGTTCATCCGGGTGGTAAACCCCAGCACCATCAAAATGCGGGTTTGGGAGCGGGGCAGCGGGGAGACCATGGCCTGCGGCACCGGGGCCTGCGCCGCCGTGGTAGCCGCGGTTGCCAACGGCCTTTGCGAAAAGGGCCGGGACATCACCGTCCGGGTGAAGGGCGGGGAGCTGATTGTCCACTACACCGACGAGGGGGTTACCCTGACCGGGGACGCGAAGCTGGTGTATACGGGGGAGATTAAATACTAATTGGAAAATTGTCGAAAAATATTACAAAAGGACCGCCCGTAAGGGGCGGTCCTTCCTTTCATGACCGGCCGGAGCTGTCCGACCAGATCAGAGGGTAGCCTTGTTTATAGCTGCAGCTTTCTTCCAGCAGCGTAATCATGCGCTGATACTCCAGGGGGGATTCCGCGTACTCTTTAAAATTCTCATGGATGGGCCAGTCCGTGCCATATCGAAGATTGTGAGACTCCGTCAGCTTGGCCATGACCTCTGTGGCGTACTCCACAGTGACTCTGCCGCCGGTAACGGTTTTGCCGCTGTCCCTTTCCGGGTCAAACGCGTAGACCACCTCATCCAGATTGTCCACCAGGACCAGAATTTGGAAGAAATAGCATTCCGTCCAATCCCATATGATAAAGGGGCTGATTCGTTTCTCAAATTTCAGCGTCAGAACGTAGGGGCGCTCACGGGTTTGCAGGGACACGGTGTGCCCTCCCGTAAACTCCTGGAGCCGCAAAGCGTCCATGATCCGCCCCAGGGCAGCGGGGTCTCCGCAGTAGGGGGTTTTCGTCTCCAGCATTCGCAGGGTGTCCGGGTGGATAATCAGTCCCTCCTGCCACACCAGCCGCCCGCAGAACCAGACCTCTGTGACGTTTTTCAGTGAAACGGTCAGAGGTATCTGTTTCCGGTACGCTTCTTCTCCCATGAATTGAAAGGCATTCATCCGTACTTCCCTGGCCGTGTAACGGATGATACCGTCTTCCTCCGTGCTTCTCAGGCCCCGGAGCTCATAGGCTCCCCAATATGTGTCCGCCAGGAAGGTCAGACTGCCCTGTTCATCCACCTCCGCGCACTGAATGGAAATAGATTCCGGGTCCACAGCCCGGCCAATCACAAATTCCTTTACCAGGAAAGCCCCCACCAGCACCACTACTGTGCACAACACCGCCAGGGCCACCCGCTTGCCGCTCCGCTTTTTCACCCCCTTGAGAAAATCCACCTCTTTTGCCGTCTCCTCCGCCTGGCCCGCCGGGGCGGTCATGGCCTCCTTCCGGGCCGTACATTCCGGACAGCCCGCCAGGTGCCGGTCCACGGCCTCCCTGGATTCCTCCCCCAGGAGGTTTTCCACATAGCTGGGCAGCAAATCCCGCACCACGCCGCAGCTTAAATCATTCTTCATCCCTCGCGCCTCCGTTCCGTAATTTCTCCTTGCTCCGGTAAAAGGTTACCCGGGCCCAGGTCTCCGTCCTGCCGCACACGTCCCCGATCTCCCGGAAGCTGAGCCCTCCGAAGGCCCGGAGGTACACCACCTCCCGCGCCGGCTCCGGCAGGCCGTGGACCAGCCGGAAAAGGTCCATCCGCCCCTCCTTCTCCAAAAGTCCCTCCTCTGCCGAGGGGCCCGGAACCTCCGGCAGGTCCTCGGGCAAAACCGGGGCCTCCCGCTTTTGTTTCCGGAGGTGCTGGTACCAAAGGTGCTTGGCAATCTGGCACAGCCAGACGGAGACCTTGCAGCTGCCGTCAAAGCGGTCCACGGACTTGACGGCCTGGTAAAAGGTCTCCTGGGTCAGCTCTTCCGCCAGGTGTTCGTTCCCGGTTTTCGCCAGGAGGAATTTGTAAACCGTTTGGGCGTGCTGCTGATAGACTTTTTGTAAATCCTCCACAGGCATTCCTCCTTTCCGGGCGGCGGGAGCCGGGGCTGCCGGGGCGGCGCTTCTGTTTATATATCCCCCGGAAGAAGCGAATGTTACAGCACCGGCGAAAAAAATTGACGGGCAAAACCCGTCAATTTTTTCGTATACGGTCCGGTCAATCGTGGGGCGTAATCTCGTACTTCTTCTCCACTTCCTCCAGCTGGTCCAGATAGGGACTCTCGGTGCAGCTCATGGAAAGGGCCTGGTTCTTGAACTTCTCCACGGTCATCATGCTGTCCCGCACCGGGCTGATGGTGCCCGCGCCGGCCACGCAGCCGCCGGGGCAGCCCATGCCCTCCAGCAGATAGCCGTCCCGTTTGCCCGCCTTGGCCATGGCCAGCATCTTCCGGCAGTTCTTCAGCCCGTCGCCGTACTCGATTTTAATCTGCCGGTCCGGGTCGATGTGCTTAATGGCCTCCACCACGGCGGCGGCCACGCCTCCGCCCACGGCGAAGCCCCGGCCCATGCCGGTGCCCTCGTCCATCTCGTCCTCGGGATTGACGTGGAGCTTGGCAAAATCAATATCCGCCGCGTCGAAGATGCCCAGCATCTCCTCGAAGGTCAAAACGAAGTCCACATCGGAACGGATGGTCCGGCGGTTGGCCTCCAGCTTCTTGGCGGAGCAGGGCCCGATGAAGACGGTTTTGGCGTCCGGGTGGTCCTTCTTCACCATGCGGGCGGTGATGACCATGGGCGTCAGGGCCATGGAGATGTAGTCGGCAAACTCGGGATAGAGCTTTTTCGCCATGACGCTCCAGGCGGGGCAGCACGATGTGCCCATCCAGGGCTGCTTGGCGGGAACCTCCTCCAGGAAGTCGTGGGCCTCCTCCACGGTGCAGAGGTCCGCGCCGATGGCCACCTCCACCACGTCGTAGAAGCCCAGCACCTTCATGGCGGCGTGGAGTTTGGCGGGCGTGGCGTCCTTGCCGAACTGGCCCACAAAGGCCGGGGCCACGCAGGCGATGACCTTCTCTCCCTTATGCAGGCTCTGGCAGACCTGGTAGATCTGGCTCTTGTCGGCGATGGCGCCGAAGGGGCAGTTCACCAGGCACATGCCGCAGGAGACGCACTTGTCATAGTCGATCTTGGCCCGGCCCAGCTCGTCGGACTTGATGGCGTCCATGCCGCAGGCGGCGGCGCAGGGCCGCTCGATCTTGGAAATGGCCCGGTAGGGGCACTGGTTGAAGCACTTGCCGCACTTGATGCACTTGTCCTGGTCAATGTGGCAGTGCTTGTCCTTGTCCATATAGATGGCGTCCTTGGGGCAGACGTTCATGCAGGGGTGGGAAATGCAGCCCTGGCAGTTGTCGGTGATGCGCAGCTGCTTGGGCGGGCAGGCGTTGCAGGCGAAGGGGATGATGTTCACCAGGGGATTTTCAAAGTGCTTTTTGGACTTCTCCGCCCACTGAAGGTCCTCGCTGACGGGGGTGGTCTCCCCGGCGAAGCGGATATTCAGCCCCAGGGCCAGGCGAACCCGCTCCTGGACGATGGCCCGCTCCAGAAAGACGTCGTGCCGGTGGTGCGCCACGTCGCCCTGAATCATCTTCAGGGGAACCTGGTCCAGCAGGCGGGGGTCCCCCCCCTCCAGAGCCAGCTTGGCCACCTCTTTGAATACGGTGCGGCGGATGTCGTCGACAGCGCTGTGTACACCTCTCATTGCAGTTTCCTCCTATTTTTCAGGCGGCTCCGCCGTCTGATGTTTGTGAAATATCAAACCATACCGGCTCAGGGTATATTATATCGGACATCGCCCCACATTGCAAGAGGTTCTTGCTGGCAAGGCCGGACACAAAAAAAATCCGGCGGACGGGAGAACCCGCCGCCGGCTGCAAAGAGGGAAAAGAAACAGAAAGAGAGGAAATCGTGTCTCCTCCGCAGAGGATGGTAATAGCATACCCCGAAAATTTGAAATCAATCTTGACGATTTGAAAACATTTTGTGAACCTTACGCCCGGGCCGCCTTTTTTCGTCCCTTTTCAGCTTCTTTTCAGCCGGAAGGCGGATAGTGAAACCAGAAAATTGACAAGTCTGGGCTCTATGGATATAATATAGGCTGCATTCTTTTTTTTAACACAAGCCCCCGGCGGCCTCCGCCGCCGGCTTCAAACGGGAGGATTAATCCATGACCTGGAAAGAGAGACGAACCGTCACCATGCTGCTCACCATCATCGCGGTGCTCTTCGCGGCGCTGCTGATCGTGTTCGGGATGCGCTACCGGGAGGGGCGGGAGGCGGCGGTGTCGGGCGCCGCCAGCCAGTCCGTAGACGGCGCCGTCACCCTGGCGGACCCCTCCGCCTGCGCCGGGCTGACCTATTACAACGGCGCGGCCACCCTCTCCTTCGCCCTGGACGGGGAGGGGAAGTGGATCTGGGCGGACACCCCGGACTTTCCCCTGAACGACGCGACGGTGACCGAGATTGTGGAGACCCTGGCCGCCCTGAAATTCCAGCAGGTCCTTCCCGCCACGGAGAGCATGGAGACCTATGGGCTGGACAGCCCCTCCGCCACCCTCACCGCCACCGCCGGGGACGGCTCCGCCCAGAATCTGGCCTTCGGCAAGGCCACCACCGACGGCGACAGCTATTACATGATGATGAACGGCGACGAGTCCACGGTCTACATCGTGGCGGACACCCTGATTCGCCTGATGCAGCTGCCCATTTACGACATGTGCCTTCTGCCGGAGCTGCCGGACCTTAGCGAGACAAATCTCCGGGCCATCACCATCCAGGGCCCCGCCCCCGCCCAGGACCCGGAGGAGGACGGGGAGGAGGGCGGCGAGAAGCCCGCTTCCGAGCCGGAGCGGCCCACCGTCTCCCTGACCGCCCGGCACTCCAGCGGGGGGGAGCAGTCCGTCCTCTGGTTCTCCGGGAGCGACAACGTCACCGCCGCCGCCCTGCTCCAGGACCTGCTGCACGACCTTCGGACCATGTCCTTCGCTAAGTGCGTGGACTATCTGCCCAGCGCGGAGGCGGCGGAAATCTGCGGCTTCGCCAACCCGGACGCCATTTTGAAGGTGGAGTACGCCGCAGGCGGCCTGGACCAGACGCTCACCCTCACCGTGGGGGCCCGGATGCCCGACGGGTCCGGCCGCTACGTCCAGCTGGGGGAGGACGCCACCATTTACGCCCTGCCCACCGACAGCGCGGACGCCCTGATGACCATCTCCGCGGCCGGCATACGGGGCCCGTCGGTCCAGGACGGCGGCCAGCCGGAAGAGCAGGGAGCAAAGTAAGGAGGAACGCCCATGCGGGTGCTGGTAATCGAAGACGAGACCCGGCTGGCCGCCACGCTGCGGGACCTGCTGGAGATGGACGGCTATACCGCCGACGTCTGCCACGACGGCGAGGCGGGGCTGGACAACGCCCTCAGCGGCATTTACGACGTGGTTTTGCTGGACGTGATGCTGCCCAAGCTGGACGGGTTCACCGTTCTGCGCCGCCTGCGGGAGGCGGGGAACGCCGTGCCGGTGCTGATGCTCACCGCCCGGTCCGAGGTCTCCGACAAGGTGGAGGGGCTGGACCGGGGGGCGGACTACTATCTCACCAAGCCCTTTGACCCCAAGGAGCTGCTGGCCTGCGTCCGGGCCCTGGCCCGGCGGCAGCCGGAGCTGCGGAACACCGGCATTCTGGAGTTCGGCGGGCTGCGGCTGGATAAGAACAGCTTCACCCTCTCCTGCGGGGAGCGGTCCGTCCGCCTCAGCCGGAAGGAGTTTGACATCTGCGAGCTTTTGATGCTGAACCGGAACCTGGTGCTGACCAAGGAGTCGCTGCTGCTGAAAATCTGGGGCTATGAGTCCAACGCGGAGGACAACAATGTGGAGGTCTATATCTCCTTCCTCCGGAAGAAGCTGGCCCACATTCACGCCCGGGTGAAAATCCGCACCATCCGGATGGTGGGCTACTGTCTGGAGGAGGGCTAAAACGTCCGTTTCGTCAACTGTGAGTTCCGCTTATCTTCTCCACCCCTCTCCACCCTTTTTCCACATTTTCCACAAAATTATTGACAAGGGGGTCCCCGCCTTGATCCGAAAGCTGCGGCTGAAATTTGTGGCCGTCTGTATGGCCCTGGTTACGGCCGTGCTGGCGGCGGTGTGCCTTGCCATTTTCGCCGCCTTACAGGGAAACGTGGAGAATCTGAGCCGCCAGGTCCTTCACCGGGTCATCCAGGAGGCGGAGCTGCCCGGCGGCGGGCAGCGGGAGATCGGCGTGGAAATCGGCGGGGACAAGCTGCTGCTGCCCTATTTCACCGTTCACGTCTGGCGGGGGGGAGAGGGGCGGATGAACGCCTACGTCACCGGCGGCACCTACGCCGGGCTGGAGGATACGGAGGAGCTGGCCGCCATTTTGCAGGATTGCCTGAATCAGAAGGGACCGGAGGGCGTGATCCAGAGCTACAGCCTCCGCTACCTCCGGCAGGACAACGGCCTTTACCAGAAGCTGGCCTTCGTGGACATGTCCATGGAGCGGGCCATGCTCCAGGAGATGATGGGCTCCTATCTGGTCATCGCCCTGGCGGCGTTTTTGCTGCTTTTGTGCGTCTCCATTCTGCTGGCCTGGTGGACCACCCGGCCTGTGGAGCGGGCCTGGGGGCAGCAGCGCCAGTTCCTGTCTGACGCCTCCCACGAGCTGAAGACCCCGTTGACGGTGATTTTATCCAACGCGGAGCTTCTGGCCGCCCTGTCCCAGGAGGAGCGCCCCGCCCGCTGGACGGACAACATCCTCTCCGAGTCCCGGCAGATGCGGGACCTGGTGGAGGAGATGCTGACCCTGGCCCGGGCGGACAACATGACCCAGCCGGCGGCGCTGGCGGAGACGTCCCTCTCCGACGCGGCGGAGGACTGCGCCCTCGCCTTCGAGCCCGTGGCCTTCGAGGCGGGGAAGTCCCTGGAATACCAGATTGCGGAGGACATCGCCGTCCTGGGGGACGGGAAGCGGCTGCGGCGGCTGATCTCCGTCCTGCTGGACAACGCCATTAAATACGGCGCGGAGGGCGGAACCGTCACCCTGACCCTGGAGAAGACGGAGCGGCAGGCCCGGCTGACCGTCTCCAACCCCGGCGACCCCATTCCGCCGGAGCAGCTCTCCCGGCTGTTCGAGCGGTTTTACCGGGCGGACGCCTCCCGGGGGGAGAAGAGCGGCTTCGGCCTGGGGCTGAGCAT
>NZ_CAJTUX010000026.1 GCF_910579365.1 uncultured Oscillibacter sp. | reverse complement strand
CCCTTCTTGTTGACGCAGGCCTGAAGCAGCTCAATAAAGTCCTCGATCACTTCGCCCAGCTCCCGCTCTCCCTTCAGCACCGCCGCGCACTTGATGGCGTTCAGCGTGTTGTACATGAAATGCGGGGTAATCTGGTATTGCAGCGCCTCCAGCTCTGCGTCCTTCTTCCGCTGCTCCTCTTCCAAAAGCTGCTGAATCAGCTCCTCGATCTTTCCCAGCATCCGGTTGAACTCCCCGGCCAAAACCTCGATCTCGTCGCCGGAGGCGATTTCCGCCCTGGCCTCCAAATCTCCGTCGGAGACCTTCCGCATTGCGGAGGTAAGTTCGCCCAAGGGACGGTAAATCACCCCGGTCAGATAAGCGGCGGGAATCAGAGAGAGGAGGAGAAACGCAGCCAGTATGACGGCGTAGTCCCGCCGGGTCCGCTGCAAGGTCTCCAGCACCGTGCTTCTCTCCGCGATCAGCAGCAGGCGGCACTGGGAAAACGGCGCCGTCCGGCAGCTGTACAGATGCTCCCCGTCCGTTCCCACGCGCTCACCCCTGGCCAGCCAGGACTCGTAATCCGCGGCGTCCATCTGCCCCAGGGAGGTGACGGCCCGTCCGTCCCGGTCCAGCAGCACCGCCTCCTTCACCGCGCCGCCGCCGAGCTTTGCAAGATGATTGTAATAGAGCGTGCGCTCCTTGATGTTTGAGAGGAGATACCCCCTGACGGCCCCCGACGCGTCCTCCAGGGCTTCCGCGAAGCTCACCATATTGGGGGCGTGGTGGGCGGCGTCCGGCAGAAGGGCCGGTCCGCCGGTGTCTTCCGCCAGACGGACCACGGGGGCCATATCCGCTTCCGGAATGTCCTTTTTATAGACCGGGTAGTCCTCCGAGGTGACCAGGACAGCGGCCTCCGGTATCAGAAGGTACAGTGAGCTGACCGAGGGATTCTGGCCGCAAAACGTCCGCAGCACTTCCGCGCAGTCCTCCAGGCGGCGCTCGTCGCCTTCCGCCAGATAGGCGAGAAGCTCCTCCCGCAGCTGCGGGGCACAGGCGGCGTGAACGTGGGTGTGATAGGCCTCCAAAAACATCCGGTCAATGGTCTCCATTGTCCGGGCGGTCTCCTGGCTGAGCGAGGCGGCATAGTTCTCCTCAATCATACCGGCGGACTTCCGATAAGAGAGGAGGGTCACCGCCAGAGCCGCCGCCAGAGTCGTCAGCAGAATCGCCGTGAATACCTTGCTTCGAATGCTTCTCATTCCTGATATTCCCTTTCCATATAGGACTCTGCGTTCTCCGCCGTCAACACGCCCGCTTCCAGAATCTCACCGGCATCCTCCGCCGTTCCCCTCCGCATCCTGTCGATATACTGAATCGTCCGATAGCCGATCTCGTAACCGGACTGGGCAATCAAAGCGGTGATCCTGCCGTCCCGAACCGCCTCCACCGCGTCCTTCTGAATGTCTATGGAGGCAATCTTAACCGCGTCGTTCTCCAGCCCTTCGGCGATGCCGAGGGCGGTCACGGCGCTGGTGGCCGCGATGCCCTCCATCCGGGGATGAGCCGCCCGAATCCGGCGGATCTTCACCTCCGACATTTGCAGATTGCTGTATCCGCTCTCCATGAACACCACCCGCATCTCCGGCTCGGTCTCCATATAAGCGATGAAGCCCTCCATGCGCTGCCGGTGGCTCAGCTGCTCCAGCCCCCCGGTGACGATGCCCACCTCGCCCCTGTGCCCCAGGGCCTCCGCCAGATGGCTCGCCAGGTCTCGGCCCGCCTGATGGTTGTCAATGCCGATGTAGGGAACATCCAGCTCCGCAAAACCCGTGTCGTAGGAAATAACCGGGATGCCCCGCTCCTCCGCCATGTCGAAATAACGGGGCCGGCGGTACGAGTCGATCGGAGAGACGGCAATTACGTCCACCTCCCGCTTTACCAGACTCTCCGCCATCTTGGACTGAACATCCCCCCGCTCTTCGGAATCCGGCGACAGAATCACCAGGTCCATCCCCAGCTCCGCCGCCGCCGTTTCCATTCCCCGGCGCAGGGTCATCCAGTACTCGCTGGACCCGGATTTTGTCACCACGCCCACCACGTACCGCTCCTCCGCAGACCGGGGAGCGGACGTTCCGCAGGCAGACAGCGCCGGCAGAAGTACCAGGAGCACCGCCAGCAAACAGACGGCGCGGCGCATGGACCCGCTCCCGCCCAGCGACGGACCGGACGGCCGGCGTTCCTTCAAGCTCATCGGTTTTCGCCTCCCCCAAACGTGCCGGGTCTTCCGGCCCTCCTGGTAATCGAATCAGGAATATTGTAATCGGTTGAAACCGCCTTTGTCAAGGAGAACCGCCCCGTGGCTCCCGCAGCCGGAAAGCGCCCCCCGGCGCAAAATGCGTCGGGGGGCGCTTGTTCTCCGCTTCTCAGGAAGCGAAGCTCCGGCCATTACTCATCCCACTCGGGATCGGGGGTCAGGGCGGTCCAATTCTCCATCAGCTCGCCCTCCTTCCGACGCTCATAGTCGTGGGAGTTCGTGGCCTCCAGCACCACGTAGTAGTGCCAGTCGCCGGGGTTGTTGTCACTCCACTGGGCGGCATCCTCCAACAGGCCCTCCTCGTCCACATGACGCTGGAGCACGTTGTTGATGAGGTTCATCGCCGCCGCGCGGGTGATGTTGTTGTTGGGCCGGAAGGTTCCGTCCTCATAGCCGCCGATCCAGCCTCTGTCCGCCGCGAAGGCGATGAGGTCGCGGGCCCAATGCTCCTCGGCAACGTCGGAGAACGGATTCTCCAGGCCAGGAATGACGCTGTCAAACCGGGCGGCGATGGCCGCGAACTGGGCACGGGTGATGAAGGCGTTGGGACGGAAGGTTCCGTCGCTGAAGCCAGTGATGATCTCAGCGTTGCTCAGGGTGGAGATGGCCTTGTTGGCCCAGAAGTCATTCGCCACGTCGGTGTACTCGTTGCTCTCGGCGTAGTAGATGGCCCGGGACTCAGCGGTCATCAGGCGGTAGAAGATGGTCGCCACCTGGGCGCGGGTGATGAAGCTGTTGGGACGCACCGTGCCGTCGGCATAGCCCTTGATATAGGCAAAGTGGTCCGTCATGTTCAACGAGGCATCACCGGCCAGAGGGACGGTCTCATCTTCGAGGATGGTGGGCGGAGTTCCGCCGCCGCCACCGCCGCCGCCGCCGCCACCGCCGCCGCCTCCTCCGCCAGGGATCCTGGTGAAGGCAGCGTTAAAGGTGGTGTCCGCGATGATGACAAGGCCCGCAACCGGGGTATCGGGGGTCCAGGTCGGAGTTACACGGTAATTGTTGTTGATCCGGGTCGCCACGGCGATCTGGTCGGCCGCCAGCCGGGCGATACCATCAGCGGAGGGATTGCCGTTTTCATCCAGCTTGGTGACAACGGCGGACTCAAAGCTGACGGTACCGTTGGTAGCGGTGTAACGCACCGTGTACTGCGCGGAATCGGGAATGCCGTCGCCGGGCTCTTCCGGGTCGGTGCCGCCGATGACATCCCGCGCGTAGGTGAAGACGATCTCCTGGTCCCTGCACTCCGTGACCGTGTAGGACTTCTCGCCAGTCAGGACATAGCCCTCGAAGTCCTTGGCGGACACATCAAAGGCGGTCATATCCTCCCGGAGAACCTGGGTCTCGCTGCTTGCGATGTCCGCGCCCTGCTCATCCACATAGCGGATGGTCAGAACGCTGGAGTCCATGGACACATAGGTGTACGTAAAGGTGCTGGTCGTGCCCGGAGTGAGCACCACATTGGGATTGCGGTCCCATCCGCCGGTCTTGAAGCCGTCGTTAGCCTGCATCCCGGTGGGAACCTGATGGTCCGGAGCCGGGTTGAGCGCCGTCCAGGTGCCGTCCGCGTTCTGACGGAAGAGCGTCACGACCACGGTCTTGTCGGCGCTGCCGCCCTCAGACCAGGTGCCGTTTTCGATCTTGTAGACCACGGTGGCCTGGCGGGCATCGGGGATACCGTCGCCGGGCTTTTCAGGGTCGGGGTTCTTGCCGGGGTCCTTGACCTCGTCCTTGCCGAAGCTGGCGGTGAAGGTATAGGTCTTGCCGCCCTGCACGCGCAGCTCCGCGGGGATATTGATCAAGGTCTGGGTTTCAAACATCTCCTGGGTGGAGGTCAGAGTCCAGTAGTCGAAGGCGTAGCCCTCCGCCGGGACCGCCTGGGAGCCGCGAATCGCAATCTCGCCCGCCTTGGCGTAGCTGCCATCGGCGTTTGTGATGGTGACGACTTCCCGGCTGCCGGTAACGGAGCCGTTCGCGCCGGCCACATAGTCGACCGCCGCCTGGTACATGTCGGGGATGCCGTCAGGCCCGTTGGGGCCCAGGACATCCGGGGCATAGTACACCTTGATGACGTTCTCCCGGCTGTGGCTCAGGGTCAGGACCTCGCGGTCCACGGAGTCGAAGGTGTAGCCCTCCACGTCGATCTTATAGACTTCGGCGATGTCCGCCCAATTGACGCTTGCGCCCTCGGCCATAAGAACTTCGCTGTCATGCGCGCCGTTGTCCAGGGACACGTCAGTGTGGCCATAGACAAAGTACTTCACCTGATAGGTCAGCGCGTTCTGACGGAAGGAGTAGGTAAACGTCTGCGTGCTCTCAGGCGTGACGCCTGCCTTCGCCGCTTCGGTCCTCGGGTCCGTATCCCAGGAGCCCTCGGGTCCGTAGGTGTAGTCGGCGGTCATTTCGGGAACGGCGGGCATGCTGAAATCAGCATTTACCACCGCACCGCTGCCGTCGATCTCCCGCACCGTCAGGACATAGGACTTCTCGGTATCGGGAACCCAGCTGCCGTTCTCATCCTGCACCAGCCCAAAGTAACCGTTCTCCACCTTGTAGATCACGGTCGCCTGATACTTGTCGGGAGTGCCGTCACCCTCGCCCTCGGGGCCGGTGACGTCTCTGTCGAAGTGGGCGGTGAAGGTATAGGTCTTACCCAGCTCGATTTCCAGGGTTTCGGGAATGCCGGTCAGCTTCTCCGCGGAACCGTTCAGCGTCCAGTAGTCAAAAGCATAGCCGTTGACGCCCTTCGCCGTGATATCCGCCGGGAGCTCCACGGAATTGCCCTTCGGCGTATACACCAGAGTGGTGCTTCCGCCGACCTGGCCCTTCGCTTCGCTCTCGCTGACAAACTTCACCAGGACCTGCTGGTTATCGGGGGTTTCATCGGGGGTCTTGTCGCTGTTGTCGGGCTCGCTCCAGCGGTCCACATGGTAGTACAGATGGATCACCGTATTGTCCTTGATCAGAGTATCGTCCAAGCCAAGAAGATCGGCGCTGAAATGGCTGTAGCGATACGTCGAACCATTGAACGTCGTGGGGACCATCTTGCTGCCAAGCAGATCCGCAACCTTGGTGTTGGGATTGGCCTGGTTGCCTTCCCGAATGTCAAGGGCGCCCTCTTCCTTCCCCTCCGCGTTCAGGAAGTGCTGGACGTAAGAGTAAGTCAGGGGGACAACGTCCCACGTCGCCTTGATCGTGATCGTGCTGCCCTCGGTCAGTCCGGTCCAGCTCCAAATATTGCCAGCCGTTCCCGCCGCAATCTGCTTCTCCTCGCCGTTGGCGCACTGAAGCATCCAGTCCTTGAACGCGCTGCCGCTATTTATGGGCCGGTCCATGGTAGCCACATACAGCAGTTCCGTCGCCGGAACGCCGGTTCTCTGGATACGGCTCTTGCTGCCCTCCGCGAAGGAATAGGGGTTGGGAGCCATGGTCCATTCGCCGCCGTTGCCGTCGAAGATTACCGTGTAGGTATCCACCGCGAAGTTGGCCGTGAACGTGTAGGTCTTGCCGCCGGTAACGCCGGTCAGAGTTTTGGGAAGGGCCTCGTAAGACGCTTCCGGAGTCCAATTGGCGTCATCGGTCTCAGCCGTCCAGTTCACGAAGTGGTAATACTGGCTGGGAGCCGCCTTAGCGCCGGAGATAGCGGCATTGCCGGAGGTTGCCCTGCCGCCAATGGTCACAATTTCCTTCGCATTGTCGACGGTGCCCATGGAGGTATCCACGCTCAGATACTTCACCGTCACCTGGTACTTGTCGGGGGTGCCGTCACCCTTGTCCTCGGGACCGATGACGTCTTCGCCGAACTTGGCGTAGAAGGTGATGGTGTCTCCGCCCTCGGCCTGCTGGGTCTGGAAGGGATTCACCGCTTCGTCGGAAGCCGCGTCGCCCTTAACCCAGATGTCGAAAGCGTTGTTCTGCGCGGGAGTCAGGGTGATGTTCTCGTTGACAGGCACAACCGCAGTCTTAGGCAAGACCTGGGTCGTACCGGCGCCGGAGACGGTACCCTTGCTGTTGTCGGCGCTCTCGAACTTGACCAGGACCTGGTCCTTATCGGGGGTGCCGTCGGGGTTGGTTTCGCTGTTGTCGCCCCAATTATCCGCATCGTAATAGAGGTGGATAACGGTTCTCTCAGCAGTCAGCTTGGCGCCGTCCAGAGACGTCTGGGGCTCTCCCTCGTCGATACGGTACTCGCTGGTATTGCGGATATAGACAGTGCCATCTCCGTCAATCACATCTTCCGCAAACTCGGAAGGAACCAGCGTCTTGACCGCAGTGCCGAATTCAGCCTTGCCGTCCGTCATCCGAACGTCCACGTCGGCCAGCTTCTCATTCCGGAGATGCTGGACGATGGTGTAGTCCAGCATCCTAGCTTCCCAATTCGCCGTGAGCAAAATGGTACGGTTGCTGGAAGCAGCGCCAGTCTCGGTCCAGATAGCAGCCGCCGTCTTTCCGGACGTCAGCTCCATATCCGTTCCCTTGACCGTGTAGGTCCAGCCGGTGAAGGTCATGCCGTACCGCTCGGGAGCGGCAATCGCCACCACTGCGGAGCCATCCACGTCAGCGGACGCGGAGCTCCGGCTGCTGCTGGCCTTGTAAGCGCCCAGGTCCACACCCTCAGCCCAGGAACCGCCGTTGGCGTCGAAGATCACGGTGTATTTCTCCGACTGGAAGTTCGCGGTAAAGGTGTAGGTGCTGCCGCCGGTAACGCCATAGAGCGTCACGGGAAGCTCAGCATAGGGGTTGTTCGGGGTCCACTCTTTGTCGTCAGACGCAGCCGTCCAATTCACAAAGAGGTTGCCCGCTGCCGCAGTCGCGTTGGAACCCTTGACAATATCAACCGTGCCGGAAGTCTTCCGGTTCCGGATGGTCAGAACCTCGGTGGCTCCGTCGACCGTGCCCATGGCGGTATCGCTGCTCTGGTACTTCACCGTCACCTGGTACTTGTCGGGGGTGCCGTCGTTGTTCCCGTCCGTGGAGTAGTACACCTTAAAGGCGTTTTCTCCGTCCTCCGTCAGTTCCAGCTTGGTCTCCGGAGTGACATAGTCGAAGGCGTAACCAGGGATATCCTTCACGTACGTGCCGTTCAGGAGCGGCCAGATAACAAGGTTATTCTCAGCCGTGATACCCGTCACGTCGTACAGGCTGCCGTCCTTGTCCGTCAGCGGCTCGTTGGTCTCGCTGTCAAAGTAGAGCACAGAATAAGTCAGGGCCTTCTTCTCGAACGTGTAAGTAAACTCCGTTCTGCCCGTGATGATGGTATCGGCGGGATTCAAATTCCAAGCGCCGGTTTCATTGTAACCGGCGTCGGCTGCCATTTCTTTGGGAATCACCGTGTCATCCAGCTTCACGTTGGGAATGAGCTCCCACACGAGAGTCGTCGGATCCTGCTCATAGAGGTCCACATAGACAGTCTTGCCGTCCTTGCCGCCTTCCTTCCAAGTGCCGTTTTCGACGTTGAAAGTCACTTCGGTCTGGTACTTATCGGGAGTGCCGTCGCCGGGGTTCTCCGGAGTGCCGCCCTTGGCGTCTTCGGCGAAGTTGGCCTTGAAGACAATCTCCGTGCCGCCGGGAACGTTGCTCCGCTTCTGTCCCGGGTTCACGGCAGTCTTGCCGTTCCCCTCGGTCCAGATGTCAAACGCGTAACCGGGGTTGGGAGTCGTTTCAATGCCGGCCATCCTGGGCGTTACGTCGCCCTTGTCATGGACCTGGACAAGGCTGCCCAGTTCCGTCGCTGTGACATCGCCGTTGCCGGCGCTCTCGAACTTGACCAGAACCTGGTCCTTGTCGGGAGTGCCGTCGCCGCCGTTTTCAGAGGGACCGGTTTTGTCCCAGCTGTCCACGTCGTAGTAGAGGTCGATCACCGTCAGAACGCCGTTCGCCTCCATGGACGGAGTCGTGCTGCGCTTCGATCCATCATAGATGTACCGCGCGCTAAGCGCCTCCCCATCCACAGCGAGGTCGTCCTTCTGATAGGTCTTCTCATACTCTGCGGAGGCCTGCTCCAGGGTGCCCTCGGTGAGAGTCCGGATTTTGCCCTTAGCCTCGATGGTCTCATCCAGTCCAACAAAGTGCTGGACGATCTGATACATCTCAGCCGACTCCCACTTCGCCGTCAGGGTGATGGTCTTTCCGCATCCGGGATGGTTGGTGATGAATTCCTTAACGGTCGTACCGCCGGTGAATTCCTCACCATTGTAGAACCATCCCTTGAAGGCAAAGCCCTTCCGGGTGGGAGCATCGGGATTCTCAACCGTACCGGACAGAACATACTGCTCAGAGCGAGCCTCTGTCTGTCCATTGTCGTTGTAGTTCCAAATAAAGGTATAGGTGTCCGCCTCAAAGTGGGCCTTGAAGGTGTAGGTCTTACCCGCTTCCAGCTTGCCGGCGGCAATCGTGATCTTCGTGATCACGTCGGCCTTCCACTTGCCTTCGCTCCAACCGGTAATACCATCTTCATCCGTCCACTCCGTGAACCGGTAGCCTTCCGCTGCGTCAGGATACGCCTGTACACGGAGACTGGTCTCCACCATCGTCTTCGGAATCCAGCGGGTATTATTCGAGTTGGGGTCAGCGAGGTTTACAACCTCGGTCAGTTCCGTCTTCCCGTTGACATTGCCGTGCGCTTCCGCCACGTACTTGACCGTAGCCTGGTACTTGTCGGGAACGCCGTCGCCGGGGTTCTCAGGAGTGCCGCCCAATTCGTCGGCGCTGTAGTAAACCTTGACAACATCGTTTTCAGCCTCGCCGGTGATGGCGGTCTGCTCGATCTTGTCAAGCGCGTAGGTAGTCTCGCCCACTGTTACCTTATTAAAGGTATCGGCAAGCGTGAACGCGGTGGTCTGGCCAACCTTGTACTGGGTCTCGGTCGGCTCGACCTCAGTCGGGGCATTGGGCACCTCGAACTCCGCATAAGTGGAATTCCCCTCCGCGTCAGCGGTCTCGTAATAATACGCAACCGTGTGACCATACAGCAGGGTCTTCCAATTGGCGGTGAAATAAAGGTTGCCGGTGGTGCCCTCGGGGATGGTGACGTCCGTCTTAGGAACGGTGATGTTCAGCTCCGGGCAGGTCCAGCCAAGGAACTCCGCGTTGGCCTTGACCGGATTGTTCAGAGTGATGGGAAGTCTCTTGACCGCGTACGTCTCGGGATTGCGCGCGCCCTCCGGCAAAGCGCCATCCTTCAAGTCATACGAGATCGTGTACTCCACCGCTTTCCAGACGGCATAGAGGGTATTGACCATGTCGTCGTCCGCTTTGTCCACGCGAACCTGAACACCAGCAGTATAGTCCGGGTTTTGGGCCTCCGGAGTTTTGGCCCATCCCTCAAAGGTATAGCCAACGCGCTCCGGCAGCTTGGTTGCCTGATACGTCTTTACGGTAACAAGACCGTTATTGGAAACCTCCGAGTCTTCGAACTTGGCTGTGGTCCCCTCAAAGTTGGCGTGGTAGATGATGTGCACCCGGCCCACGTTCACCTTCTTGTAGACGGCAGTCAGTTTAGTCTCGGGAGTAACCTGGATCAGATCGCCGGGGAAATACTTCACACCGTTCTGGTCTTCCCAGTGGTCGAAGCTCCGTCCACTCTTATCCGTGCTTACCGGACCGGACTTGACAACCGCCTGCACATTCAGGGGATACTTCATGGTGTCTTCCACCGTCTCGTCACCTTCGAACTGGTCCAGATCATACTCGATCTGATAACTGCTGTTTTCCCAGATGACGATCAGAGTGGTCGCTCCAGAGACTGCAATAGAGCTGTTGATAACCTTGTGGGTCGCGGCATCGTAGAAGCCAAGGATGTTGTCCTTTTGATTCTGGACAGCCGCTTTCAGCTGCTCCTGCGTCACGATACTGCCGGGCTGGACAGGGAGAACCGCCAGGACATTGCCCTCCACGTCTTCCAGCACCGTCACGTTGACCTCATCAGTGACCCACTTGGCATAGACAGTGGCGCCTCCGATGGGCATAGTGCCGTTCAGCGTGGCGTCTGCGCTCTGCGTGCAGGCCTCATCCAAATACCAGCCTTCGAAGGTCTTACCCTCAACCGTGGGTACATAGATGCTCGGACCACCGATGGACTGCTGGTACTTTAAAGTCAGCGTATGGTTCTGATTTGGATAACCAGGGACCACAAAGTAGACACTGATATCCTCGCGGGTGTAGTAGAACTTTGCGTTGCTGTTGTAATGGCTTCCACTATACTCCAAAAATCTGAAACCAGGGATTGCATAGCAGTCATCAGAGGTAATATTTCCACTAGGAACATTGTCTGTATGGTGTTCTACGTAATAGCGGCCATTATAGTACACATCAGTTTTAACCCCCGGAAGGGCCTCAACATAATACCTCGCTATCTTGCCGTCGCCGCTTTTGCCGTAAAATACCTTTCCGCCCAGAGGCATTTTCTGGAGGTTTGCCTGCCACGTATCTCCAGAAGAGGCAACATACCATCCGCCTCCCGGCCACTCAGAGCCAATACTCGCACCATACTTCGCATGGATCGTGTACTGGGCCTTACTCTCATCATACGAGACTGAGTAGCACCCATTATTGATGGAGTGGGAATGCGCTGTTTTGCCGCAGGTGTAACAACTGTCGGTATGCTGCCAATCCATCCAATGGCTACACTGAGTGCGGCAACGATTGTGACTGTGTTCTTCCTGCTTACAGATCAGCGTGTACTGAGGCTGAGGCTTCCGGGTAGCAAAGAAATAAACATCGTACTCCGCGAGGTCGTAGTACACATTAACAATGGTAGTGCCGTCTCCAGCGATGGTAATCTCAGTGTTGGACTTTTCCGTATTAAGGAAAAATCCCTTACCGGCTCCGTCACCGCCATCAGGCAGTTTCTCTGCGCTATACTTGACCGGATCGCCAGCTGTTCCCGTCAGCTTTTCAGTACCAAAAGAGGAATACTGCTGCGCATCCCTTTGGTCTTCGGGCAGAAATGTGTTACCATAGTCAGCGTTTTCCTGCCAATAGATGACTGTATAGGGAACATCGGTTTTCGCCGTCCAATGGGCGGTGAGGATAACCGTTTCCGTTACGTCCGTCAGCTGATCGCCCGCCTGCGTTCCATCAGGCATAAACCAGCCCTCAAACGCATACCCGGCCTTTTCGCTGGTGATATTGGTCAGGTCTACGGTTCCGTCCGCTTCGGGCTGAATGTCGTTGACCGCCGTGCCTCCGGCTACGTTGAACTTAATCCAGACGCCGTCTTTCTCCACAGGAGTCACAACCGCGTCGCCGGTCACATTCTGAGCATCAAAGCCCTCGGGGAACGTCCACTCAACCGTTTTACCAGGGTGGAACGTGCTGAAAGCCTTGACAGCCTCTGCAATTTCGGTAACGTCCAGCACGCCGGACTCGCCGCCTGTCACAGGAATCTTGGCCACATAGCAGTTGTCCTCTCCGGCGGCATCCTTGCGGAAAGACACAAACCAGTAAGAGGCATACTGCGGCTTAACCTGGATAACCTTGCCCGCATACTTCGTGAAAAACTCCTCAGTAAGAGCCTCGCCCTCCTCCAGAGCGTCGACCGGAGCGGTTTCGCACGCCATGGCCCACTCGGTGAAGACGAAATGAGGCTCATTCTCTTTGGACACTTTTTCCGGCGCGGCGGGATACTGAAGGGCCTCGCCTTCCTTCAAGAGCTGCTCCGCATCGGCGTTCTCCACGCCATCAGCGTTGTAGAACTTGAAGGTCACGACTTCGCCCTCAAAAATATCCAGGGGATTGATTCCCTCAAAGAGGTCCTTCAGCGCATCGCTCAGGCCCTTGCCCTCATACTGCGCCCACATGGTCACGGGAATCATGCCGGGGCTGTTCAGGGTCAGGGTGGACACCAATTCCGTGTCCGCTTCCGCAGGCTCGCTGGGGGTCTCTTCGGGGGTCTCCTCCGGCTCACTGGGAGTTTCCTCGGGAACCTCGGGGGTCTCCTCCGGCTGGACCGGGGTTTCCTCGGGGGCTTCCGGGGTCTCTTCGGGGGCCTCGGGAGTCTCCTCCGGCTCGGCGGGGGTTTCCTCAGGAGCCTCGGGGGTCTCCTCCGGCTGGACCGGGGTTTCCTCAGGGGCCTCGGGGGTCTCCTCCGGCTGGACCGGGGGAACAGGGACAACCGGGAGGGGCTCCTCAGGCGTCACCGGCGCGGCCGGCTCTTCCTCAAAGTCCTCTCCGCCCATTACCAGGTAGGCTCCGCCGTCCTGGTACAGGGCCACGATCGGGCTGTCCTCGTCATAGGCGGCCTCCTGGAGCTCGTCTGCGTCCAGCTGGAAGGCGGCCTCGTCGTTCACCTCATCCCAAAGGGTGAAGCGGGCGACCTGCCGCTCCTGGTTTCCCGGCGCGTCCGGCATGCCGAGGAGCATGGCCAAAGCCCCGGCGGGGAAATAAACCGCGCCGTCCTCGTCAGCCTCCGCGTAGTTCTCCACCAGCCATTCGTAGACCTCAGCCGTATCCAGCTGCTCTCCACGAGGGTCCGTCTCAGCTGCCAGTGCTGGAGCCGGCAGCAGGGTAAGAAGCATTGCCAACGACAAAGCCATCGACAATACGCGCTTGCCCATATTCTTCATGTGTGTTTCCATCCTTTCTTTGCAGAATTTCGGATGCAAAGTATCCGGCGGCCGGGCTGGCGTCGCGCCCTCCCGAAGGGAGGGGCACATTAGCCCCCAAGCTTTGCGTCCTGCCGTTTCCGACAGTTTGCTGTGCAACCCGGCGAACATAGCGTGAAAGTCCCGCGCGCAGGCACGGCTGTTCACCCCGTAGTCCCGTAGCTTTGCGTCCCGCTGTTTCCAACGGTTTGCCGATTGCGACCCGGCGGACATAGCGCGTCTTTCCGCGCCGTAGTCCCGTAGTTTTGCGTCCCACCGTTTCCGGTGGTTTGCCCAAAGCGTCACCACTTCCGGCGCTCCGACCCGTTCCGTGCCTCCTGCCGCCCCTGACGCAAGGACGGCCGGAGTTGCTTCACAGCGGAGCCATCGGCCCAGGCATCCCCCCTCTTTCCACATATTATTAGTACAGGGGCAGCACGCCCCTGCACGCCGGCCACCCTGTTTCCGGGGACAGAATATGGGTTCCGGGACCCAAGAAGGAAGCCCCGGTCCCAGACCGCTTTTGAAAGCGGTTTCCGCGGCTGGAAAGGGCATGGAGAACCAGAGCCTCAGGCATGAAACCAAAGGCCACAATATTTTTTATGCAGATGTGAAGAATAGAGGCAAATATCACTTGAAGTTTTTGGAATAAGTGTGCTATAATCAAAGTGCCAGTCAAACTGTCTGCTGGACCGGGAACAGAACCCATATTCTGTCTAGCAGATCAGCCGCAGACGTTCCAGGCAGCGGATGTGCTCCTGCCCGGAGGTCAGGAGGTACGTCCGGGTGGTATCGATGGAGCTGTGCCCCAGCAGGTCCGCCAGCTTCACGATGTCCCGGCAGACCCGATAGAAGGTGGCGGCAAACAGATGACGCAGGTTGTGGGGGAAAACCTTGGCTTTTTCCACCCCGGCCCGGCTGCAAAGACTCTTCATCTCCCGCCAGATCTGCCTTCTGGATACGCTCTTTCCGCCCTCGGTGAGGAAAATCTCACCGGAGGCGGTTTTTTGCTTTCTGGCGAACTTCAAAAGTTTCCGGCGCAGCTTTCCCGGCAGCAGGATGGTGCGGACCTTACCCTTCAGCCGCACCACGGCCCGGCCCTGCTCCGCCGCCTCCACGGTGAGGAAGCGCACCTCCGACACGCGGATGCCGGTGGAGCAGATGGCCTCCATCAAAAGAGCCAGCCGCTCCCGCCCCGTCTCCCGGGCGGTCTCCAGAAGCCGGAGGTACTCCATCCGGGTCAGCTCCCGCTCCCGGAACGTCCTTCGCTGGAGGCGGAGGAACTTCACCCGGCAATCCTCCCGCCCCAGGAAGCGGAGCAGTCCGCTCAGGGCAGAGAGCCTGCCGTTCACCGTCGCCGGAGACAGACCCGCCGACAGCAGCCGCTCCTTCCACTCCAGAAGGTTCTCCTTTGTTACCGGCCTGCCGTCCAGAAAGGCGGCCAGCTCCCGGACGGCCCGAAGGTACTTTGTCACCGTCGCCGGGGCCCGTTCCTCCCGGCGGAGATGCTTTTCATAGGCCGAGATACGGCCCGGCGTCAGCTGACAGTGTTTCATAATACAGCCTCCCTTTCCAAATTCCGCCCCCATTGTAAGCCCTTCCGGGAAAAAGTCAAAAGGCCGGGGAGGACTGCGTTAAAAAATTGTGCTTGCAATTGCAGTCAATTTTCGTATAATATAAGATTTGACAGTCTGGACCCTTTGATCCGTTCATCCGTACAGAGCAAGAAAGGAGCTTCCCCCATGCGAACCATCAAACGTCTCTTCCCGCTGCTGCTGTCCCTGCTTCTGCTGGTGGGCTGCGGCGCCAAGGCTTATGGCCCGGAGGAAGATTTTTACGAGGATTTTTACATAGACCGGCTGGTGCTGGAGGGCGTGGACCTGGAGAACGAAGCCGTGGCCCTGGCCAGCTCCCCCGCCGCCACGGACACCCTTCTGCTGCCCGTGGCCTCCGGCACGGCGGTGCAGAAGAGCTCCCGCGCCGTCATCGACTACTCCAACACCAAGGACGGCTATGTGATGGTGCAGTTCACCGGCTCCACCTCCAAGCGCCTGCGGGTGCAGGTCAAGGGACCCACCACCACGTATACATACGACCTGGCCCAGAAGGTTTGGACCACCTTCCCCCTGTCCGATGGAAACGGAAGCTATAAAGTCACCGTCTTCGAGAACATCAAGGATACCAAATACGCCCAGGAGACCAGCGTCTCCTTTTCCGTCACCCTGGCGGACGAGTTCGCCCCCTTCCTCCGGCCCAACCAGTACGTGGACTACGCCCCCGCCGTCAATACGGTCAAGAAGGCCGCCGAGCTCACCAAAGGCGTCACGGACCCCCTGGAGCAGGTCAAGGCCATCTACGAATTCGTCGTCAACAACCTGACCTATGACAAGCAGCGTGCCGCCACGGTAACCACCGGATATCTCCCGGTGCTGGACAGCGTGCTGGCGGAGAAAAAGGGCATCTGCTTTGACTACGCCTCCCTGATGACCGGCATGCTCCGGAGCCTGGGCGTCCCCTGCAAGCTGGTGGTGGGCTACGCCGGAAAGCAGTACCACGCCTGGATCAACGTCTGGACGGAGGAGTCCGGCTGGATCGACGCCGTCATCTACTTTGACGGTTCCGCCTGGCAGCGGATGGACCCCACCTTCGCCTCCTCCGGCAAGCAGAGCGCCAGCATCATGAAGTACATTGGAGACGGCAAAAACTACACCGTCAAATACCTCTACTGAGCCCCGGCCCGGTATGAAAACGAAAGGGAGACATTCATGAAAACACTTTTTTCCAACGAAGAGATCTCCTCCCTCAGCCTGGAGCTGTCCCTGCTGTTCCACGCCGGCGTGGGCACGGGAGACGCGCTGGCCCTGCTGGCGGAGGAAAGCGCCCCGGACTGCCGGGCCGCTCTGGAGGCCATGGCCCGTCAGGTGGACGAGGGCGCGCCCCTCTCCGCCGCCATGAGGGACAGCGGCCGCTTCCCCGCCTATGTCCACGGACTTGTGGCTGTGGGTGAGGAGACCGGCCGGGTAGAGGAATCTCTGACCGCCTTGTCCCGGTATTACGAGGACCGGGTCCGTCTGGCCCGGCGGGTCCGCAGCGCCCTTTTGTATCCGGCGGTGATGCTGGCGCTGATGCTGGTGGTGATCGGCATCCTGCTGGTGCAGGTGCTGCCCATCTTCAACGATGTGTACGCCTCTCTGGGCGGGCGGCTCACCGGCGTGGCCGGAGGGCTTTTGACCCTGGGCCGCTGGCTGGACAGCGCCATGCCGGTGATCTGGGTGCTGCTGGTCCTGCTGGCCGTGGGCGTTGGCCTCTTCGCCGGGGTGGAGTCCTTCCGGGCCAAGGTCTCGGCCCTGTGGCGGCGCAAAAGCGGCGACCGGGGCGTCGCCCGGAAGCTGAACACCGCCCGGGTGGCCCAGGCTATGGCTATGGGCATGGCCAGCGGCCTGCCCCTGGAGGAGACCCTGACCCTGGCCGCCGGACTGATGGACGAAACCCCGGCGGCAAAGCAGCGCTGCCTGGACTGCCGCTCCCGTCTGGAGAGCGGCGCGGGTCTGGGCGCCGCCGTCCAGGAGAGCGGGCTTCTGCCCGCCAGCCAGTGCCGCCTGCTGGAGCTCGGCCAGCGCGGCGGCGCGGCGGACGCCTCCATGGCGAAAATCTCCCGGGACCTGACGGAGGACAGCGAGGCCGCCCTGGAGGACCTGGTGAGCCGGGTGGAGCCCGCCCTGGTGCTGGCGTGCTCCGTCCTGGTGGGACTGATTCTGCTGTCCGTGATGCTGCCGCTGACGCACATCATGGCGGCCATCGGGTGAGCCTATGAGACGGAAGAGAAGCGGATGGGCGGCCCTTCTTCGGGGACTGCTGCTGCCGGCGGGAGCGGCGGCGGCGCTGCTGTTGTTCGCCGTGGCGCTGAACAGCCTGGACAGCGGGCGGGACGCCGAAGACCTCCGCCGCCTGGAGGAAACTCTGCGGCAGGGCTGCGTGGCCTGTTACGCCGCCGAGGGGGCCTATCCCTCCGATCTGGATTATCTGCGGGAGCGTTACGGCGTGCAGGTGGACGAGACGCGCTATACCGTCTATTACTCCGTCTTCGCGGAGAACCTGATGCCGGACATCACCGTGCTGGAGAATGAGCCATGAAGAGACGAACCATCCAACATCATATGGACGGGCTGGCGGCGCTGCTGCTGTTCGGCGTGTTCGCCGTCTGTGTGCTGCTGGTGCTGATTACCGGAGCCAGCGCTTACCGCCGTCTGACGGAGCGGGATCAGTCCTCCTATGAGCGCCGCACCGCCGTGCAGTACATCGCCACACGCGTCCGCCAGGCGGACTGTCTGGACAGCGTCTTCGTGGAGCCCTTCGGCGATGTGGACGCCCTGGTGCTGGCGGACGGGGACTATCTCACCCGGGTTTACTGGTATGACGGCTGGCTGATGGAACTCTACTGCGCCGCCGGCGCGGACATGGAGCCCCGGGACGGGGAGAAAATTCTGGAGGCCGGCGGACTGGAGCTGTCCCAGGAGGACGGATTGCTGGAGGCCGTGCTCACAAATTCGGACGGCGGCCGGGACGTCCTGCGCCTGTCCCTGCGGAGCGGAGAGGAGGCGGCATCATGAGGAGCAAAGCGCCTCTGGTGCTGATGGAGCAGATGATCATGCTGCTGGTGTTCGCCCTGGCGGCGGCGCTGTGCTTGCAGGCCTTTGTGAAATCGGACGGCATCTCCCGCCGGAACGAGGCTCGGGACCGGGCCGTGACCCTGGCCCAGACCGTGGCGGAGACGATCCGCCACTGCGGCGGGGAGGGAAACGACCCCCTCCGTCAGGCGGCGGAGGAGCTGGGGTACGCCTACTACCCAAATTCGCTGAATCAGGACTTTGACGAAAATTGGAATCCCATTGCCACGCCTGCGGAGACCCTGGACGGCCTGGCCTACAGCCTGACCGCCACCCTGGTGGACAGCGGCGTGAACGGCCTGGGCAAGGCCCATGTCATCGTGTTTGAGGCCGGGGACGGAGAAACGCGGTTTGAGCTCGACGTGACCTGGCAGAAGGAGGTGAGCGCCCATGGGTGAGCGGAAACGGGAGAGCTTTTCTCCCCCCGCCGTAGGCGGCGTGTCGCTGCTGGTGGTCTTCGCCGTGCTATGCCTGACGGTGTTCGCTCTGCTGAGCCTGGCCACCGTTCAGGCGGACGCCCGTCTGGCGGACGCCTCCGTCCAGGCCGTGTCGGATTACTACGCCGCCGACTGCGCGGCGCAGGCGGTTCTGGCTCAGCTGCGCCGCGGCGAGGCGCCGCCGGAGGTGGAGAGCCACGGCTACGACTCCTGGCACAGAGGCGTCCGTTACACCTATGCCTGCTCCCTCTCGGACCGGCAGGAGCTAGAGGTGGAGGTCGTGCTGGACGGGGAAGATTACACCGTCCTTCGCTGGCAGGTGGTTGCCGTGGGCGAGTGGGTATTTGACGACAGCCTGAACGTCTGGGACGGCACGCTGTTCTGACATTTTGACAAGGAGGTCCCTGACGTGGACTTGTTGGATTATTTAAAGCGGGCAGTGGAGGAGCAGGCTTCCGACCTGTTCATTGTGGCCGGCGGTCCGGTGTGCATGAAGCTGGACAAGCGCATGGTGCCCATCAGCGAAGGGCGGGTACTGCCGGACGAGACGGAGCGCCTGATTATGGACCTCTACGTCCAGGCGAAGCGGGAGCCCGCGCGCTACCTCAGCCGGGGAGACGACGATTTCTCCTTCTCCGTGGGGGGGCTGGCCCGTTTCCGGGTGAACACTTACCGCCAGAGAGGTTCTCTGGCGGCGGTGGTGCGGGTGGTGGCCTTCGACATTCCCAGCTGGGAGGAGCTGTCCATCCCCAAGCAGGTCATAGACCTGGCGGAGGAGACCCACGGCATGGTCCTGGTTACCGGCACGGCGGGCAGCGGCAAATCCACTACCCAAGCCTGCATCATCGACCAGATCAACCACACCCGGGAGGCCCATATCATCACCTTGGAGGACCCCATCGAATACCTCCACCGGGATGTGAAGAGCATCGTCAGCCAGCGGGAAATTGCCATTGATACGGAGGATTACCTCTCCGCCCTGCGGGCCTGCCTGCGTCAGGCCCCGGACGTGATTCTCCTGGGCGAGATGCGGGATCAGGAGACCATTCACACCGCCATGACGGCGGCGGAGACCGGACATCTGCTGATTGCCACCCTGCACACCAAAGGAGCGGTGAACACCATTGACCGGATTGTGGACACCTTCCCCAGCTCCCAGCAGGAGCAGGTCCGCACCCAGCTGAGCATGGTGCTTCAGGTGGTGGTTTCCCAGCAGCTGCTGCCCAGCGCGAACGGCAGTCTGGTGCCGGCCTTTGAGGTTATGCGCATGAACAACGCCATCCGCAGCCTCATCCGGGACGGCAAGACCCACCAGATCGACAATGCCATCGCCTCCGGAGGAGACGGCATGTTCACCATGGACCAGTCCATTCTCTCCCTGTACAAGGCGGGGAAAATCACGGCGCAGACCGCTCTGGAGTACACGGATAACCCGGACCAGATGCGCCGCCGGATCGGCGGATAATTGCAGCCTGCGAACAGCCCGCCGGAGCTCTTTGGAACCCAATACATAAGCCCCCATTGCGCATGCAGAGCGCAATGGGGGCTTGCTTGTTTGTAGGGACCTGAGCCCTCAGTCCCCATCGGCCTTCATAATTGTCACATAGCCCGTCACATTCGTCAGCTGGCCGCGCCCCGCCTGCACAAACAGGCAGTACTCCCCGGCCTTCAGCGGTTCCTTCCAGACCATGGGGCCGGATTGAACCTCCAGCTCTCCATCCTCCCGCCTTGTCTCCACCGTCATGTAGGTGGTATCCGGCCGCTTCTGCCCCGGCTCGCTAAAGCCGACTCGCAGCTCCTCCCCCGTCTCCGCCGAGACATGGTAGAGCAGCTGGTCTCCCTTGTCCAGACGGAAAGTGCCCAGCCAGACAAATTCGCCGTCGCCCATCCGGTCGATCTCCACAGGGACGGTGCGCCGCCCGTCCTCTTCGAGATCGTCCCAGCCGTCCTCCTCATCTGATTCGCCCAGCAGCTCCGCCACCTCCGCCGGAGTCAGATTTTCCACGCGCTGGATTCGGTCGTCCTCATCCCGGATCACCTTGACGCTGACGCTCCCCGCCGGGTTCATGTCCAGGCAGTGAATGCTGCGGAAAACACCGCTTTGGTCCAGGAAAATGTACACCATACTGCCCTGGTAATAATACGCGCCGCCCTCTCTGGTAACGCCGTGGGCCGCGTACTCCGCCAGCCGCTGTTTTTCCAGCTCCGCTTTTGTCCGCTCCCACTCCCAATCCCGGTCCAGTTTCTGGTAGAGCATGGATTGAAAGCTCCAGCGCTCATCCTCCAAAGCCCGGTCCAGCCAGGACTCCAGCGCCTCCTCGTCCATGCGGTCCGCCAGAACGGAGAAGAAGGAAATCCGTCCGTCCTGGTAAACCCTCTCGGCGAAGTCCTCCAGCAGCCCGCCGTCCGCCTCCCGTACGGCAGCGGAGAAAAACGCGGTGCTGTCTCCGGCATACAGCCTCTCCAGCCAGGTCCGCTGGTCCGCCCTGTCCATACGGGAGAACACCGCGCCAAACAGCGGGAGGCTTCCGGACCTGTAAAACCGCTCCGCCTGGGCGGCGGGAGAGCGGCTGTCCGGCGTACCCGGCGCAAAGCGGAGGGTCCTTTCCTCCATCTCCGGGGTCAGCACCAGCGCCTGCACCTCCCCGCCGCTGAAGGACAGGCCGTAAATATACTCCCCCTCCTTCAAACCGCATGTGCCGATTCGGTTTCCCTCATAATCCAGAATCTCCCCCTGGAAGGAATAGACCGCCGTGGTGATATCCTCGCCCCGCCAGATCAAATGAGCGCCTGTTATCTCCCGCTCAATGGCCTGGGTCTTGGTGTCGAAGATGCAGTACAGACTGTTCTGCGGTCCGCAGTGCCCCTCGACGACGATGTGCCGTCCCACCGGCGTGCAGGCTGTGATGGAAGTCACCAAGGCGCTCCGCAGGGCCAGGTCGTAGGCCGCCTGGCCGTATCGGAACACAGTTCCGTCAACGGTCCAGGTCTCCGCGTCCCTGGTTTCCCGGCCCTTTTGCCGTTCGCTCAACGTATGGAAATCCGCAGCCTCCGCAGGCTTAGAATAGGCTCCCGCCGCCGCCGCGCCCACGGTCAGCGCCGCCGCCAGCACGGCGGACAGCACCGCCGCCCATGGGGAACGCCTCTTCACATTCATAATCGCACCCAACCTTTCTTTCAACAATTCCGCGCTCTCATGGAGCGTGACGGACACGGCGGAATCCCGATACGTCCCGCCGGTTTCCAAGGCCCGAAGCAGCGTGTCTCCATAGGCCCGGCGGCCATCCGCGTCCAGCGTCCGGATCACCGCCTCGTCACAGGAGAGCTCACAGGCCCGGCTGATTTCCCGGCTCATCCGCCACACCAGGGGGTTGAACCAGTGGAGGCAGACCGTCAGCTGCACCAGCCATTTGTAAAGCACATCTCCCCGCCTGTAGTGGGTCAGCTCGTGCCGTATGATGAAATCGAAATCCGCCTCCGGCAGGTCCGCGGTGGGCAGCACGATGCAGGGGCGGAAAAACCCCAGAAGCAGAGGCGAGGAGATCAGCTCATGGGTGTACAGCTCCACAGGCCGCCTCACCCCCGCCTGCTCTCCAATCCGGGCCAGACGGTCCAGCAGTTCCACGTCGGAGACCTCTCTGCGTCCCGCCCGGATATAGGCGGCAAAGCTCTGATAGACCGTAATCTTCCGAAGCAGCAGAAACAGCGCCGCTCCCGGCCAGACCAGCCAGAGGACCCGGCCCACCGCCGCCGCATCCCAGGCGGAGAGAGGCGCCGCACCCTCCCCAGGACCCTCCGCGTCCCCTTTCGGCTCCGGCGTCATAACCGGATACTCCTCCCAGACGGCAGCCGTCCCGATCTCTACAGCCGGCCGCTCCGTCTGGCGGAACAGCGCGCCCACCGGGCTCGCCTCCGGCGTAAGCGGCAGAAGCAGCCGGGCAACGGCCACCAGCCAGATGTAATACTGCCAGCGCCTGCTCACCCGGTCCTTGAGAAGGGGCTTCCCCAGCATGAGGAGGAGAATCACCAGCGACCCGGAGAGCGACAGGGAGAGCACGGTTTTCAACAGCTCATTCATCCCTGCGCCGCTCCTCCTCCCAGAACCGGCGCAGCTCCTCATAGTCCTCCGCCGACAAAAGCTCCTTTTGAATCAGCGTCGAAACCAGCCCCTTGGCACTGCCCTCATAGAGCTTGTTGAGGAGGGTCTGCGTCTGCGCCGCCTGGTAGTCCGCCTCTGAGATCACGGCCGCGTACTCGTTGCGGCGGCCAATCTTGCGGACTTGAAGAAGTCCCTTCTCCGTCAGCCGGGACAAAAGGGTAATCACCGTATTCTTCTGCCACCCGTTTCCCGCGGCGGCAAGCCGCTCCATCATAGTGGCGTACAGCGCCCTGCCCCCTTCCGACCAAATGATTTTCATCAGCTCCAGCTCCGAATCCGACACCTGTGGTATCCGCACAATGGCCGCCTCCTTATCATAACGCTTTGTAGTCCAACATTAAGATAACACTCTGTAGGCCATTTGTCAAGCCCCGCTCCGCAAAATGCTCTACAGGCGCCTCTTTCCCGCTCCGCACGGCGAGAGGCTCTGGGCGCTCTTTCAGAAAAATTCATATACAAGCGCCGGGAACTGTGGTACTATGAAGGCAATGGTCCCCGGCCTTGGGCGTCCTGGAAACCGGCCGCACTCCGGATCAGGATAGGAGAGAGCGCAATGGCTGACACGTCATACCTGCTCTTCGGGCAGGAATACACCGAATCCCAGGGCCGGATGATGGCCCGTGTGTTTGAAGAGCTGCTGAACCGGCGGCCGGACCTGGTGCCGGAGGCTCTGCGGCAGTTTCCCTGTCTGGCCGCAATTGACTATACCCAAAACTCGGAAGCTCTGCGCAAGGCCCGCCCGGCGTTTTTGAACAAGCGGACCTTCCAGGCGGGGGGGCGGCGTCTGTGCATCGGCACCTCCTACAACCTCTCTCAAAAGCGGGCGTTCATCTCCCGCCTCTTCCAGCTGTGCGGCGAGGACGAGGGGCAGTTTGTCCCGCTGGAGGGACCCTCGGACCCGGAAAATACGCCGCAGCCCCCTGCCGGGGAACGCCGCCCGCCCCAGGAGCCCTTGATGTACCGGCTCTTTGACCAGGTCTATCAATCCAACCAGACGGCGATGATGTACCGGGCCTTCTATGAAATTCTGGGAAGAAAGCCGGAGCTCATCGACTGGGCCGTGGAACATCTGAAATGCGTCAAGGACCTGACCGGCCCGCGCTCCGGGGAACCGGTCAGGCCCACCTCCTATTTTCAGACCCAGCGCTTCCTGGAAGTGAACGACCGGACCCTTTGTCTCGGCACAGCCTGCAACCTGAAGGCCAAACAGCGGCTGATCGACCGGCTCCTGTGCCAGGCGGGCTTTTCCGAGGATGTGTTCCAGATTTACGATTCCGTTCCCTCCCTCCATCTGCGGAGCTGGCAGAAAGAGGCGGCGGAGGCCGCCTATGCCGGTCTCTTCGCCTCCCTCCGCTCCAGCGGTCCGGCGGGCATCCTCTCCATCCCCGCCGGAGCGGGCAAAACCATCATCATGGCGGAGCTCCTCCGCCGGGTACTACAGGAGCGGCAGGGATGGTCCGTTCTCGTGCTCTCCAGCACCTCCGCCGTTGTCCAATATTATACGGAGCGGTTCCGCCAGCTGCTGGGCGGCGCTTACCCGGTCTATCCGGCCTCCTCCAAGCGGGAGCTGGCGGACATGGCCGGTACGCCGGGCGTCACGATTGTCTCCACCATTCACAAGCTTCTGGATTCCAGCGAGATCGAATCCCCCGCCTCGTACAGGCCCGTCCGTCCCTATTCCACCTCCAGCCGCCTGTTGGTCATCGCGGAGGAGGCCTCCTCCTACTTCTACGGCCAAATGTATCTTGACATGCGGCACCGCTTTCCAAACGCGGCGTTCCTGGGGATCACCAGTGTGCCGTCGCCCTCGCTGGTTCAGCTCTTCGGCCCGGTGCTGTACACATACTCCTACCGGCAGGCCTATCAGGACGGCCTGTACCGGGCGGTCCGCTATGAGGAACGCCTTCACTGGGAAGGCGCCGGGGAGTTCCTTCTCCCGGCGGACGCCGGCTTCTCGCTTCTGCGGCGCGCCCCCGAGGCGGCGAAGCTCTCGGAATGGATCGCGGAACAGGAGGGGACGGGGCGCCGCTGCGCTCTGCTGCTGTGCGAGAACGTATCCGCCGTAGCCCTGTACTATCAAGCCCTGTTTCCCCTTCTGGGCCCCGGACGGCTGCGGACCTGGACGCCCTCCCAGCCCTCCCGCCGGCCCAGTCAGCCCATCCGGTCCTATCTTCCGCCGGAGAAGAGCCGGTGGGACGGGCGCTACTTCTCCGGCCTGGTCATTGCCTGCTCCGTCCCCTTCGTAACCCCGCCCTTCGACGCGGTCTATCTGAACCGGAAAATCAGTCAGTTGGACCTGGTACGATGCCTCTCCTCCCTGGGCCAAACCCGGGCGGGCCAGAGCGAGGAGGGACTGCTGGTGGACCTGCGGAACGGATGGGCGCGGATTCGCCAGCTGATGCCGGAGGACTTCCCCCTCTTCCGGATTCACTCGTCCCAAATGCTCCTTGGCGTTTTCAGGGACCGGCTGACCCGCGCGCTGGCCCGGCGGCAGTACCACAGGGTGGACCAAATTCTTCAGGAGATGCGCACCCTCCTCCCGGAGGAGGAGCCGCGCCTGTCGGACCAGCTGGCGTTTCTGTTCCCGCCCTCCCTGAGCCCAGAGGAACAGGAGCGCCGCTGGCAGCAGCACCAGGACCTCCTCTCCTGGCAAAGCGGCCTTTGGCTGCTGCTGTCCCAGGACTCCACCTTCCCGTGGGAGCCGCCGGAGCCGGAAGAGCCGCCGGCTCCGGACGAGGCGGAAGAAGCTCCGCCCCCTCCTCCCGCGCCCCTCAGCGGAACCCCCCAGGAACGGGGCGAGCAGCTGGAGCTGGCGGCAAGGGAACTGATCGCGGGGCTGTTCGCCCAGGGCGGCGGCTATGAGCTGGTCAGCCTCCGCAAGCAGACCGCCGGAACCCAGTTCGGCTTCGACGTCATCTTCACCTATCTGGATTCCGGCGGCGTAAACGTCACCTGCGCCGTGGAGTGCAAAAACTATCAGTCCGTCATCGGAACCGGAGCGGTTACGGAAAAGCTCAGCGAGCTCCAGAGTTTGGACCGGGAGATCGAGCACTGGATTCTCATTTCCCCCAACGGCATCGTGAACAACTCCCTGCCCCACCTCAGAGAGCGCTGGATGCGCACCGGCCAGTGGTATCCCATTCTGGACATTCAGTTCTGGACCCCCGACGAATGCGTAAGCGAACTGTTCCGCCTGTTTCCCAGGCTCTACGCCCAATTCTACCAGTCCGCCCCCGGCGGCGGGGAATGGAGCGCGGAGGAGCGGCAGGCGGTCTTCGAGAAGTGGAGGAAGAAGCTGGCGCCGGTTCCCCGCCTCCCCCAGGTCTGGAAGGAATACCTCCGCACCCCCTCGCTGCTTCTCACGCAGTACGAGGCGGACCCGGACACCATCGACCGCTATCAGGCCCTCTACCAGCGCCACGCGCCCATTCGCCTGCTGGACCAGCAGGAACAGCCCATCGAGGGAGAGGCGGAGGACTACATTCTCCGCTGGCTTCAGCGCCCCGACACAACCCCCGTCCTTCTCCTGGGGGATTTTGGCGACGGCAAGAGCTTTTTTACTTATGTTCTCGCCCGGAAGCTGGCGGACGCCTTCTGGCGCTCCCCCAGGGCTGGATGGATTCCCCTGCGCCTGTCCCTGCGGGATCTGGGGGACAGTCCCCTGGGCTTCCGGGATTTTCTGGTCCGGCGGCTCCAGGAATTTCGCGGCGACGTCTCCTCCTGGAACGACGTAAACCGGGAATACCGCTTCCTCATCATGCTGGACGGCCTGGACGAGATGTCCCTGGACATGAGCGACGCCGCCGTGCTGAACAATCTGGCCGCCCTGGAGCGGCTGATGGAGCAGTTCCAGGGGAACAAGCTGCTGGTCACCTCCCGAAAGATGGCCGTCTACTCGGACCAGGTGCGGGAGCGAATCTTATACTCCCTGAATCATCCGGAGATTCTGCACCTGGCCCCCGTGGCCCCCAAAGACCGGATCGCATTCCTGGAGCAGCTGGCCGACACGCCGGAGCGCCGGGCCCGGCTTCTGAAAATACGGAGCACCTATGATCTGATGGAGCTGGCGGCAAAGCCGCTGTTCCTGGACATGATGCGGGTTCAGCTGGATGGGGACGACATCCAGGCCATGGACGCCTCCGGCATCTACCAGAGTTATGCCGAGGCGGCGCTCAGCCGCAATTTCAGCTTCCATCTGCGGCAGAACGGAGACTGCACCCATCCCACTACGGTCCGGAAGAACATCCTTTTCCTGCTGGAGGAGCTGGCCCTCTGCCTCCAGCAGTCCGGGACCGACAGCATCGGCCTGGACGTATTCAAGGCTCAGCTTCCGACGCCCCAGCTGGCGGAACTGCTGTGGGAGAACGACCGCCTCCCCGAGGCCGACGCCGCCGGGGACGCGGAGAACCGCCTGACGAACCGCTCGCTGCTGAAATACGACTGCAAGCGCCCGGAAAACCGGACCTTCTGCCACCGCTCCATGCGGGAGTACTTTCTGGGCAGGGGCATCGCCCGGCGGCTGAGGGAGTCCGGGGACGGGGGAAGGCCCCTGTTGTCCTCCCGGGGCCTGGGCTATGAGGTATTGAAATTTGCCGGCGAAGAACTCCGGCACGCCGCCGGACGCCCCCTCGTCCGGCAGAGGCTGACGGACTTTGCTCACGCGTCCAGGGGGAACTGGGACAGCCCCTGGCGGGAGTCCCTGGCCCTTCTGGGGACCAACAGCGTTAACCTGCTTCACACCGGCGGCTTCGGCCTGCCCGGGGAGGATTGGAGCGGGCTGCTGCTGGATTACGCGGCGCTCTCCGGCGCGAGCCTCTCCGGCAAGAATTTCTCCGACAGCTCCATGCGCTACGCGCATCTGGACAACGCGGACCTCTCCGGCTGCGACCTGCGGAACTGCGACTTCACCGGCGTTCAGTTTGAAAAGAGCGGGCAGCTGCTCTCCTTCGCCGTGGACGGCGGAGCGGGGACGCTGCTGGCCTGCTACCGGGACGGGAAGCTCCGCCGCTGGCAGACGGGCGGCGGCGAGCACCAGACCGTCGCCCAGCTGGAGCAGGGAAAGCCCTTCCGCCTGCTTCTGGCCCCCGGCGGAAGAGAGGGCGCCGGCAGTCCGGAGCGCTTCCTCTTCTGGCAGAGGCAGGCGGCGGAGCTCCATACCGTCGGGTATGCCGCTCTGCGCCCTGGTCTCACGCTGCTGGACGCCATGGGGAACGCCGCGCTGATCCGGCGGGGCGGGGAGCTGTGCCTGCTGGATACCGCGGAGGGAACTCTCTTATGGCGCTGGGAGTTCTCCGGCGGTTTCCTGGCCCGCCTTCTTGCCGAGCGGATCGCCGTCTGCTGGTCGGAGGATGCCGGACTGGAGCTGACGGATTTAAGCGGAGGCACTCCCGCTGTCTTCTCCGCTTCGCTGGACAAGCGCCCCACGGCCCTGGCCGTTCAGCGCCGTTCCCCCGGCGAGGCGCTGATCGCCCTCGGGTTTGAGCATGGGGAACTCCGGCTCCTCCGCGCCGCTTGGAGTCCGGAGCAGAACCTTGGGACCTTCACGTGCACCGCCAGCGCCCCCGGCTCCGGGAAACCGGTGCTGGAAACCGCCTTTGACAGCGGGGAGCATCTTTACGCCGCCTTCTCCTCGGGGGCCATCACCCGCTATCGCCTCAACGAGTTCCAAGACCTGGAGGAGAAGCAGAGCTATCAGCTGGAGCTGAAATGCACCGGAGCCCGTATCGAGGGAGTTCGCCCCCAGGAGCAGTACGAGCTTTTGCGCTGGGCCGCTGGACGGCCCTGAGACGCCATGGAAAAAGCCCGGAGAGCCAAGGCTCTCCGGGCTGCTCTCACAAAAATCCCAGACTTCGGAAGAGAAAGGTATAGCAGAACATGGTGAACACCGAAAGCACCGTGGTAACGCACACCAGCTGCCCCGCAAGGGGGCCGTCCGCCCCCATGGCGACGGCCATGGGATAGGAGGCCACGGCCGTGGGCGCGGCAAAAAGGACCATCAGCCCGCACAGCCCCGCCCCCCGAAAGCCCAGCGCCACGGAGAGAGGCAGGAACACCAGTGGTACCAGCGCCATCCGCAGCAGCGTCCCCACCACCAGAGGGCGGCGGTTGGAACGGACCTCCCCCAAGTCCAGGCTGACGCCCAGGGAGATAAAGCTGATGGTGGTGGTGACGCCGGCGATGTCCTCAACGATGGACCACAGCAGCTCCGGCATGCGGAAGGGCAGCGCCAGCAGGCCCAGGGCCGTCAGCGTGGCCAGGACCATGGGGTTTTTCAGGATGGCCAGCGCGAGCTGTTGGGGACTTGCCCGTCCGGAGCGGTTCACCTCCAGAATGACGACGCTGAGGGCGTTGGTCATGGGCACCACGAAGGCCCCCAGCAAAGCCACCGGGCCGATGTTCCCCTCGCCGTACAAGGACTCCGCCACGGCGATGCCGAAGAGAATATAGTTCGTCCGCATCATCGCCTGCCCGATGGAGGCGGCCTTGTTCCGGTCCCTCTCCAGTTTGGCGGGCAGCAGCAGGGCCACCGGGAACATGGCCAGCAGCGCCAGAGCGGCAAAGAGGACTTCCTCCGGCTCAAAGCTTTGGGCGAGGTCCGTCTCATAGATATTTTTGAACAGCAGCACCGGCATGAACAGCCGGAAGGTCAGCTTGTCCACGCTTCGCATGGCGGTCCGGTCAATCACGCCCGCCGCCCGGACGCCCGCTCCCAGGGCCATCAGCAACGCCATGGGCAGGACGACCCGCAACGCCGCCAGAAAACTCTCCAGCATGTTACCGCTCCTTCTCCGCCGGGCGGATTCTCAGGTTATTTCTGTAGGATGTGGATGGCAAAGCCGCCATATTCGCCCTCCAAGTATATGTTTTTCAGCTTGCCGTCCTCGGTGTAGGCGGCGGTGTCCATACGGAAGGAAAAGCCCTTTCCCTTCAGTTCTTCCACTGCGGCGCTCAGGTCCGGCGTGGCCATGGCCACATGCCCGTGGGTTCCCAGGAAGGGGGCCTTCATGCACTCAAAATAGCTTCCGGCAAACTCGGACTTCTGCCCGTGGCGGGGCGTCAGGTTGAACATCAGGCTCAGGAGCTTCGCCAGCTTGTCCGCCTCCTCGGGATTGGGGGTATTGACGCCGATGTGTACCAGCTCAAAGATATTCTCCATCATCAAACTCTCCTTTTGGGGGACAGTGCCCGCCACCGTCCGGGGCGGGCGCTCTCCATGTTATCATACCCGTTTTCTTGAAAAAACGCAAGTCATCTGGACTGGGCGGCGGTGGGATTGTAGAGGCCCACGGTCTCCCGCTTGGTTCCCAGGACGTCCGCCTCCGTGAAGCGGACGTACTTGATGGCCTTCCGGGTAAAGGCGGCGTAGGTCAGGTGAATGCGGCCGCCGTCGGTGCTCTTTTGGAGGCGGACCTGGGAGGTGAACTGCATGTTGTCCTTCCCCGCCTCGTCGGAAGCGGCGGTGTCCATATTGAAGGAGAAGCCCTTCTCCTTCAGCTCCTCCACGGCGGACTCCAGGTCCGGCGTGGCCATGGCCACATGGCCGTTAGCGCCCAGAAAAGGCGCCTTCATACACTCGAAATAAGAGCCGGCGAACTCGGACTTCTGTCCGTGACGGGGCGTGAGATGAAATGTCAGGCTGAGAGGCTGCGCCAGCTTTTCGGCCTCCTCGGGGTTGGGGGTGTTGATGCCTGCGTGCACCAGCTCGAACGTGTTATTCATGGATGGTCCTTCTACAGGGTTGTGGGAAAAGCGCCCGCCACCGAAGGATGGCGGGCGTCTTTCGAAAAACGTCAGACGGCCGCGGCATTTTGACGTCGGGAGAAGATCAGGCACCAGGCCACCAGGACGACGCCCATGACAATGCCGATCAGGTCGAACATGCTGCCGGGCATGATGAACATCAGCGCGGCGGCAAAGAACAAAACCCGCTCCGCCGCAGAGAGATTCTTGCCCATATACCCCGCTACGCCGGCGGCCAGGAAGAAGGTGGCGCAGGCGGTCATGGCGCAGGAGATCAAAATCTCCGTCACTGTGCCGATGAGCAGAATGGACGGACGGTAGACGAACATGAAGGGAGCAATAAAAGCCGTGATGGCGAAGAAGAACGCCTTCCAGCCCGTCTTCCAGGCGCTGGCATTGGCGATGCCCGCCGCGGTAAAGGAGGCCAGGCACACCGGCGGCGTGATCTGGGCCACAACGCCGAAGTAGAAGATGAACATATTCGCCACCAGCGCCTCGATGCCCAGGCCCTGGATAGCGGAGCAGAACAGGGTGTTGGCAATCAGGTACGCCGCCACGGTGGGCAGGGCCATGCCCAGCATCAGGCAGCCGACGGCGGCCACAACCAGAGCCAGCAGCAGGCTGTTGTTTCCGGAGGTGCCGATGAGCTTGGCCACCTTTACGGCCACGCCGGAGCGGACCACAATGCCGATCATGATGCCGCAGGCCGCAGTGGGGATGGCCACGTTGGCGGCTTGGCGGACGCCCTCGATCAGAGTTTCCATCAATTGCTTGGCGCTCATACGGGTGTCCTTGGAGAGCATACACAGGATAATGGACAGCGCGGTGCAGTAGATGGCAGCTCTGGGCATGGACATACCCGCGAAGATCATGATGACCAGCAGAATAATGGGTACCAGGCGATAGACGCGGGGCAGAATGGGAGAACCCTGGTATTTCAGCGCTTCATTGGTAGTGGACATCTGCTTTTTCTTGGCCAGCAGATGGACCAGAATGAACACCGCGCCGAAATAGGCCACGGCGGGCAGTATGGCGGCGGTGGCGATGTCCATGTAGGGAATGCCGATCATCTCCGCCATGATAAAGGCGCCCGCGCCCATGATGGGAGGCATGATCTGTCCGCCGGTGGAGGCCACGGACTCCACGGCGCCGGCCTCCTCGGGGGTGTAGCCGGCCTTTTTCATCAGGGGAATGGTCAAAACGCCGGTGGTGGACACGTTGGCCACGGCGGAGCCGGAGATCATGCCAAGCAAACCGGAGGAGAGGACCGCCGCCTTGGCGGGGCCTCCGGCGGTTTTGTCGCTGAGTTTCATGCCCGCGTCAATCAGCACGCCGCCTCCGCCGCAGTTGGAGAAGAAGGCGCCGAACACCATGAAGTAGAACAGCGTACCCACGGAGGCGGACAGAGGAGAACCAAAAATGCCGTTCTGGCTCAGCATGAGGGTTTCGCAGAACTGGGCGAAGTTCATGCCCGCGAAGCGGAAGATGCCGCTGATGTACTGGCCGAAAAAGGCATAGGCCATAAAGAAGAGAATGACGACAAACAGCGCCAGGGAAACCACCCGCCGGACCGCCTCCATCAGCACGAACAGCAGTAGCACGGCCACGGTGATGTCCAGCGTGGTCATGGGGTCCACGTTATAAACCCGCAGATTCAGCGCGTTGGCATGGGAGAGGAAGTACCAGCAGATGAACAGGGTGGCTCCGATTAAAAAGCCGTCGTAAATCCACCAGAGCTGGCGGGCCTTGCTCTCCTTGTTTTTGCATTTTTCCGCCATGGGGTTAAAGAGGAAGACGATGATCAGGGCATAGCACAGGTGCAGCGGAATCTGCGCCCAGGGCTGAAGCGGCGTCCCCAGCTTGATGTACAGCTGGAAAACGGTCATGGTGATGGCCAGAACAGCCAGGGTCCAATAGCGCCACCTGGGCATGGTTTTCAGCATGCGCGCGATTTTCGAGTCCTCATCGGACTCGCTGGCCAGGGCCTTTGCCTTCGCGTCCAGGTCGCTTTTGCCCCCGGCGTCGGTCTGCTTTTTAAAAATACTCATGAATCCTCCTGTCTAAGAGGGCGGGCGCCTGAGCGGCGCCCGCCCTTTCTTTGCGGCAGAGTTTTTTCGAGAAAAATGGAGCCGGACTTACTGGATATAGCCCATCTCACGGTAGTAGCGCTCCGCGCCGGGATGCAGGGGGTTGCCGCCCAGCTTCTCGGAGTCCATGCAGGTGGCCACATCCCAGGGAGACAGGGAGTTATAGGTTCCCACCAGTGCGTCGCGGTTCTCGCACAGGGTCTTGGTGACTTGATAGATCACGTCCTCGCTGGCAGTGTCGGCGGCAAAGATGGAGTCGGGAGAGCCGGGGAGAACGATCTCGTTGGTCTGGCCCTTGAAGGAGTCGGCGGGGACGGTGATGCGCTGGAAGCCCTTCTCGGAGACGAACCAGTCGATCAGCTCGTCGCCCCACTGGAGGAAGGTCACGTCGCAGGTGGTGGCAATTTCCGCCATGGTGGAGGAGCTGGAGGAGGTGTGGTCAATGTAGAAGTCGATCTTGCCGTCCTGAAGAGCCGCCTGGTTCTCGGAGCCGGACTGGTTGGTGATGGAACCGCCCCAGCTCTCCAGGTCCTCCTGGGTCACGCCGAAGTACTCAAGGAGAAGGTACGCGCCCTGGGCGTC
>NZ_CAJTUX010000025.1 GCF_910579365.1 uncultured Oscillibacter sp. | reverse complement strand
GCCCTCCAGGAGCTGGTCCAGCGTCAGGCGGATCAGGTGCTGACCTACCGCATGGTGGGGGAAGAGGGACCCGACCACGCCAAGACCTTCGCGGCGGAGGTGCTTTTGAACGGGAAGCCCATCGGTTCCGGCTCCGGCCACAGCAAGAAGGAGGCGGAACAGGCCGCCGCCAGAAGCGCGCTGGAGCGCCTGCATGAATAAGGCCCCGCGCTTTGACTTCGATGGAATGAACGCGAACCCCCGGCGGGATTCCGCCGGGGGTTTTTGCGTCCGGGACACGTCAGGAGAGAAGGGCGTTGATCTCCTCGATCTCCAAATCCTGAAGGGCCCAGTTGACGCCGTAGCCCACCACCTTGCTCAGGTCCCGGACCTGCTGGTCCACGTCCCGGGTGGTCACCATCAAGGGCTGTCTGCCGTGGCGGAGACGGGTCTCGTCCAGCTCGGCGATGCCCGCCTCCTCCAGAAGGTCCGCCGCCAGGGTGGCCGCGTCCACCACCGTGGGGACGCCCACGGAGAAAACCGGCACGCCCAGGGTCTCCCGGTTCAGGGCCGCCCGGTGGTTGCCCACGCCGGAGCCGGGGACAATGCCGGTGTCGGTGAGCTGGACGGTGGCGCACATCCGGTTCACCCGCCGGGCGGCCAGGGCGTCAATGGCGATGACCAGGGAGGGCTTGACCTGCTCCACCAGACCCCGGACGGACTCGGCGGACTCCACGCCGGTGGTGCCCAGCACCCCGGCCCGGAACACCGCCACCGGGCGGAACCCGGCGAAGTGCTTGGGCATGGCGGTGATCAGGTGCCGGGTGACCAGCACGCTGTCCGCCGCCAGGGGACCGATGGAGTCCGGGGTCATGGCGGCGTTGCCAAGCCCCACCACCAGCGCCGGACCCTCGGCGGGGAGCATGGCTTTCAGCTGGCTGCCCACCGCCCGGACAGCCCGCTCAAAAAAATCCGCTTTCCGCTGCCAGAAGCTGGAGAGATCAATGGTCAGATAGCTGCCCCGGGGCTTGCCCAGGGCCTCCTCTCCCCGGTGGTTCAGAATGTCTACCCGGGTAATGGGATATCCCTCCTCCCGGGACTTCGTGGCTTTGACGCCGGAGAGCCGGGTGGTTTTCTCCGCGGATTCCTGCCAGAGCTCCCTGGCCTCCAGGGCCAGGTCTGTGCGCTTTGCAAACATAGGGCCGCCTCCTGACAAAGAGCCCGAGGGCTCGTAAATTTCCGTTTCTATGATTTGCGGAAGGCGGCGGAATATGCGGAAAAAATCAAACGACCGGCAGGTCCACCACAAAGATGCGGCGGCTTATGGCGTACTCCATGGTATAGCGGGTGCCGCCGGGCGTCCCGTCAAAGACGGCGATGAGCAGCGAGGCGTGGTCCACCATGTAACGGTCCCGCCGCTGCATGCAGTAAGGGGTGTACCTGTTGGAAACCAGAGTCTCAAAGTCACAGGCGTCCAGCAGGCGGCGGTAGCGCGCCCGCTGCTCTGGGGGCCAGCCGTCCGCCTGGGTGGGGCAGGGCACGGCGGCCTCCACGGTGATGTCCGGATGGACCGCCCGGAGGGCCAGAACGCATTCGCAGAAATAGAGGTCGCAGCCCAGGGCCATGCCGCAGAGAAAGTGGCGGTAGCCCTCCTCATAGGCGGCCTCCGCCGCGTCGGCGATGCGGCGCTTCAGGGCGGCGCAGCGGGGGTCCGCCTCGTTGTACCGCCAGGGAAGCTTTCCGGGGCGGTGGCCGGTGAAGCAGCAGCTGATCTGTCTGGAGCGCATGGGAGCCTCCTTTCCTCCTGGAGAGATGTTTCCAGTATAGAACATTCGTTCTGAAATGTAAAGCCTTTTCTTTTGCCGCCGGGTGCGGTATAATAAAAGCCACGGCGTCTGCCGCCGTGGGAAGGAGAGACCGGAATGCTTTACTCCACCTTGTGCTATCTGGAGCGGGGGGACGCGTACCTGATGCTCCACCGGGTGAAAAAAGACCATGACGTGAACCAGGGGAAATGGATTGGCGTGGGCGGCAAATTCCAGGACGGAGAGAGCCCGGAGGACTGCATTCTCCGGGAGTGCCGGGAGGAGACCGGCCTGACCCTGACCGAATACCGCTACCGGGGGCTGGTGACCTTTGTCTCCAACCAGGCCCCCACGGAGTACATGCACCTCTTCACCGCCTCCGCCTGGACGGGGACCCCTCACGCGTGCAGCGAGGGGGAGCTGGCCTGGATTAAGAAGGCGGACCTCCTCTCCCTGCCTTTGTGGGAGGGGGACAAGCTCTTCCTCCGGCTGCTGGACGAGGACGCCCCCTTCTTCTCCCTGAAGCTCCGCTATGAGGGGGAACGGCTGGTCCAGGCGGCGCTGAATGGAAAGCCCTTGCATTTTTCCTGAAATTTGGTATAGTGGGGAGCGGGGCCGCCGCAGAAAAAGAGCGGAGCCGAAGCTCCGCCCTTTTTGAGGCTAGGATGTTTCCTGTTTGGGAAGACTGATTTACAGCGGCTCCTTCCGCTTGGGGGAGTTGATGGCGAACAGCCAGGAGGCCAGCAGGATTACCGCGCCGATGACATAGCCGATATAGTAGACGCTCTGGCCCTGGGTTTCCGCGTCCATGGTGAAGAAATCGCCGATCTGGCCGCCCAGGATGAAGGCCATGGCAATGGGAACAATGAACTTCAGGCAGATGTCCATGAAGGTGTTCAGCCAGTGAATCTGCTCCGCGCCGTGGTGAATCTCGTCGGTGATGGGCTTGGTCCGCAGTTCCCAGCCGATCATGATGCTCATAATCAGCGCGCCGGCGGGCATGGCCAGACCCTCGGACAGGGCATCCATGAAGTCCAGCCAGCAGTCGTTCCAGGGGCCGATGCCAATCATCTTCTGGAAAGGTACCCACACGCCGTTGCTGCCCAGGCCATCCACGGCCACCAGGGCGGCTTCCACCATGATGGCCACGCACACCCAGAACACGATCTTGGACCGGTTGCCCTGCTTGCCCTTGCTCTCCGCGTGGTCCAGCAGGAAGGTGACCACCACCTCGATCAGGGCGATGGCGGAGGAGATGGCGGCCACCAGCACGAACAGGTAGAAGATCACGCCGAACAGGGGGCCGATGGCGCCCATGGCCTGGAACACGTCTTGAAGGGTGATGAACAGCAGCTTGGGGCCGCTGAGGGTGGCGCTGGGTCCGTAAGTCGCCACGGCGGCGGGGATGACGGCGATGCCCGCCATGATGGCAACCAGCGTGTCCGCGAAGACCACCACCACGGAGTTCTTCACAATGTTCTGCTCCTTTTTCATATAGGAGCCGTAGGTGATGGTGATGCCCATGGCTAGGGACAGGGAGAAGAACATCTGCCCGCCAGCGGTAGCCAGCACGGAGATGAAGCTGGGAGCGGACTCAATGAAGCCCGCCTGCACCGCGTAGCCGGGGAGGAACATGAATTTCAGGCCCTCCGCCGCGCCGGGCAGGGTGACGGAACGGATGATGATGATGACCAGCATCACGAAGAGGGCCGGCATGCCCACGTTGTTGAACTTCTCAATGCCGCCGGCGATGCCGCCCCGGTTGATGAGGTAGCAGATGATCATAAACAGGAAGGTGAACATGACGCAGCCGAAGGGATTGGTCAGCATGGCGCTGAACAGGTCCGCCCCGGTTTTGATCTCTGCACCGGCGAAAGCCAGGTTGCTCAGGTTCAGGGACATATACTCGATGCAGTAGCCGCCCAGAACCGTGTAGAAGCTCAAAATGACGAAGGGGGAGAACACCGCCAGCCAGCCCACCCACTTAAAGCGCGTGGACAGGGCGTGGTATGCGCCGATGGTGCCCTTGCCGGTTTTCCGGCCCATAGCCAGCTCGCTCATCATAATGCTGAAGCCCACGAAAATGGCCAGCAGCACATAGACGACCAGGAAGGCGAAACCGCCGGACTTGCCCATTTTGTAGGGGAATCCCCAGATGTTGCCCAGGCCCACGGCGGAGCCGATGGCGGCCAATAGGAAGCCTAAGTTACTTCCCCACGAACCTCTCTCATTTTCCACAAAAATACCTCCTCTTATCGGTAATTATTAACAAATATACTATATGCAAATCCATTCGTCAAGGAAAATTACAAAAAAAATTTACAAAATGTTTTTAATAGATGGAAAGTTGTCCGTTTCACGCTTTGATGCGGTGTGGTTTTCTATACAATTATTAAAGAACAGGACTAAGGATGGGACTTATGCAACAATTTAAACCAGTGACAAAACAGGACGGCGCGAAGCTACGGCGCTACTACAAGGATTGTAATTACGGCCTTTGCGAATACTCCCTGGGCACGAAGCTCATGTGGAAAAAGACGCTCCACCCCGCCTGGGCGGAGATTGCGGGCTGTCTGGTGGTCCGGAACCGGGACGCCAATGGATGGAACTTTGACTACCCCGTTCCCGGCCCGGAGGGGGACGTGGACGCGGCCCTGCGGGCTATCGAGGCGTACTGCCTGGAGGCGGGGCAGCTGCCGGTAATCTCCATGGTGCCGGAGCACAAGGCGGGGGAGCTGCTGAGCCGCTACCCCTATGTCCGGGTCAGCGACATCCGCACCTGGCGGGACTATGTCTATTACCGGGAGGACCTTCAGTACTTCACCGGCCGGCGCTATTCCGGCCAGCGCAACCACATCAAAAAATTCCGGGCCCAGTGGCCGGAGGCTGAGGTCCGGCCCCTGACCGCCGCCAGCGCGGACGCCGTGGAGCGGTTCTGGAGGGACTACGAGGCGGAGTTCCCCAAGGGGGACAACGCCAAGGCCCGGGATGAACTGGCCCTGGCCAAGAAGATGCTGAAGCTGGCGGGAAAGCCCTGGTTTGTGGCCGGGGGAATGTTCGACGGGGACAAGCTCATCGCCCTGGCCCTGGCGGAGCGCTGCGGGGATACCCTCATCATCCATATTGAGAAGGCGCTGTACTCCTACACCGGAGTCTATCCCGCCTTTGTCCAGGCGTTTGCCCTGGCCTTCGGGGGGAACTGCCAGTGGATTGACCGGGAGGATGACGCGGCGGACAAGGGCCTTCGCACCTCTAAGCTCCAGTACGGCCCCGCCAAGCTGGCCTCCAAGTACCGCTTTGAGCCCATGAACGAGCTGATGCGCCACATCACGGAGATTCCCAAGGTGGAGACGGCACGGCTGACCCTCTCGGCCCTGACGGAGAAGGATATCCCCGCGTACAACGCCCTGGTGCTGGACCAGGAGCGAAACCGCTGGTGGGGCTATGACGACGTGGGAGGTCTGGGAGGCCCGGTGGAGGAGCGGAGCTTCTTCGACGTGGCGAAGCGGGACTTCGAGAACCATCTGGCGGTGAACTTCGCCGTCCGGCTGGAGGGGAAGCTCATTGGCGAGGCGGTGCTGTACAATTTCGACTGCCGGGGCGGCGCGGAGCTGGGCTGCCGCATTGACCGGGCTTACGCCGGAAACGGCTACGGCGTGGAGGCGTTCACGGCGGCGGCGGAGTGGGGGCTTTACAAGCTCCACCTGGGCCGGGTGTTCGCCAAGTGCTTCAAGGAGAACGAGGCGTCCTTCAAAATGCTCTCCGCCTGTATGCGGCGGAACGGGGAGGACGGCGCCTTCTTTTATTTCGAGAAACTGGTATAACAAAAAGCGTCCCCGGCGGTATCGCCGGGGACATTTCTATGGATAGACAGGCGCTTAATAGAACGCTTTGATGTACGCCTCCACGTCGGCCCGGGTTCCCATATAGGGTCCGGGAGTCTCCATTTTCAAGGAGACCAGCGCCGTGGCGGTTTGGAGAGCCGTCGGGATATCCTGGGTCAGCCGCTCGTTGATGTAGCAGGCGAAGGTGGTGTCTCCCCGGCCCGTCCGGCCCCCCAGGCTCCGGGCCTTGATGGGGCAGGTATAGATTTCCTTGCCGTCGTAGACCAGCACCTCCGTGTTGTGGGTGATGAGGACTTCCTTGGCGCCCCAGCCGTAGAGGACCTTGGCGGCCTCCGTCCGGTCGGTGAGTCCGGTGAGAATCTCCGCCTCGGCGGCGTCGGTCTTCAGGAAGCGGACGCAGGGGAGCAGGTCCTTCTTGGCCGCCCAGTCCCGGTAGACCATGCCGCCGTTCTCCTCCCAGCGGAGCATGCACTGCACGTCAATGGCCAGCATAGCCTTTTGGGCGGCAAAGGGCAGGAATTCGTCGGGAATGTCGCCGCCCACCAAACCGGCCAGGTGCCAGATCTTCGCGTCGATCTCCTCCGGGACCTCCTGGGGCCGGTAGGGATCGATCTTGCTGTCCACGGTGGAGGTCCGCCGTTCCCGGTCCGGGGTGTGGTAGACGTTTTTGGTGACGAAGGAATGGGTGCTGTGGAGGGGGAACACCGTCACGTTGGGCGCGGCGGCGAAGGCGGCCCTCAGGTCCACCTGGGCGGTGTCCGCCTTGGGCAAAACGGCGGTCTTGTGGCCCATGTTGGCGGCGGCGAAGCCGGAATAGTACACCGCGCCGCCGATGGCCTGGACGGTGGTTCCGTCATAGTCCACATTGGTGTCCTGGGCAATTTCCCCGATGATTAACGTGTTGAACTGGCTCATGCTTTTTCCTCCCCGCGAATGGCCTCGTCGGCCTCTACGAACTCCTGGAACGACGGGCTCCAAAGGCGGAACCTGCGGCTTTCGATGATGCGCTTATAGGCGAAGGAGTCCTGAACCCGCTCGGGCAGGATTACGGCGGTCCGGGCCTCGTCCCCGTCCCGGTGGGTGTCGGACCCGGCCAGACGGTAGTACTCCGGGTGGCGGCGGCAGAGCTCCAGCGCCTTGTCGTTGTTGTTCTCGTGGCGGGGGTTCCCGTTGATGATCTCCGCGCCGTGGACGGCGGTTTCCTGCACCGGGGCGCTGCCCTTGCGGAAGGGATGGGCGTGGATGATGAGGACCTGATCGTGGTACTTGTCGAAAAACTCCTGGGCGCTCATGCAGCAGATATAGGGGTTGGAGCGGAGCCACTGCTCGTCAATGCCGTAGACCAGATAGTCGTTGTCGTTTTCCGGGAAGCGGAGCTCCGCGCCCAGGATGACATCCAGTCCCACCTCGTCGCCCCGCTTCTTGGAGGCGTGATAGCCGCCCAGGTAGTGGTCCATGACCTTGTCCCAGTTGTGCTCCGTGTCGATGCGGGAGAGGTACTCAGGATGCAGATGGTCCGTGACCACCAGGCCGGTGAAGCCGCTGCGGACGTAGCGGTCCACCACGTCGGCGGCGAACAGGTGGCCGCAGCGGCTGGTTTCGGCGGTGTGGGTGTGGGGGTCGTAGCGATAACCGTTCATTGTGATATTCCCTCTTTCCTGATGGAGGCATGCCTCCTGATGATATGGGTCAGTGCAGCTCCCGGCAGGTGCTGCGCTTGATGAGCATGGGCATCAGAATCTGATGCACATAGCCCTGGGTGCCGTTTTCAATTTTGTCCCGAAGCATATCCACCGCCTGGACGGCCATGTCCCGCTTGGGCTGCTCCATAGTGGTCAGCTCGATCCGGGGCAGGGCGGTGGAGGAGATGTTGTCAAAGCCGATGAGGCTCAGGTGGCCGGGGATGTCGATGTGGGCGTCGTCCGCCGCCTTGAGAAGGCCCAGGGCGTTGGAGTCCGTGGAGGCGAAGATGGCAGAGTAGTCCACGGGCCTGGAAAAGAGCTCCTTTGCCAGCTGATAGCCGCCTGTGACAGAGGAGCGGCTGAGCTCGCTGTTGAAGAAGCGGGGGGTCAGCCCCAGCTCCCGGCAGGCCCGGATATAGCCCTCCGCCCGGAGCTGGTGGGTGGTGGTGTGGCGGCGGCCGAAATAGAGGATATCCCGGTGCCCCAGATCATAGAGATACTTTGTGCCGATATAGGTGCCCCGGCTGTTGTCCACCGCCACATAGCTCTGGGGCTGGTCCCGCAGGTTTTCGCTGAGGAAGACCGTGGGCACCTGATCGGTATAGGCCCGGATATTCTCATAGGTTTTAGGGTTCTGGGGGACGATTAAAATGCCGTCCACCTGACGGCTGAGGAGAAGCTTCACCACGGTTTTCTCCTGCTTCAGGTCCGGTCCGGAGTTGCAGAGCATGATGTTATAGCCGTGGTTTCGGGCGCTCATCTCCGCGTAATAGGCGATTTCGGACATGAACTGGTTGTCGATGGAGGGGACCACCAGACCGATCAGCCCGGTGCGCTTGGTGACCATGGAGCGGGCGACGTAGTTGGTGGTGTACCCCATTTCGTCGCAGAGCTTGATGATGCGCTCCCGTGTGTCGCTGCCGATCTGATGGCTTCCGGACAGGGCGCGGGAAACGGTGGCGTAAGAAACGCCGGCAGCCTTGGCAACGTCCTTCAAGGTTACACTTTTCATAGCTTCTTATCCTTTCCGCCCCGCAGAAATCGCAAACGTTTCCGCTTTATTTTTTAAACCGGCCAAACTATGGCCAGTTCAGGTTGTCAAGTAAAGAATATCTGATTTCTCCGGCAATGTCAACAACAATCTGCGTTTTTTCCATCTTTGGGCAGAAAAACGAAAAATAATCAAACTCTTCGGCGTTTGGCATATTGACAAGAGACCGCTGTTTCATATAGAATGAGCTAGAAAAGGTCGCAAACGTTTACAGGTGGGTCGGAGGCGGCCCTGCCGTCTCCTGGACGCGGTTTTCAGGGGACTGCGAAACTGGACCATATAGAAGGAGGAATTTCTTATGACCCCGGATATCAAGACGATTTTCTTCGACGTCGGCAACACGCTGCGCATCGTGCTGAAGGAGCAGGACTTCATCGACAAGGCCGAGGCCGGCCTGATGGAGCTGATCCACACCACCGAGACCCATGACGAGCTTTTCGCCAAGCTGGAGGAGCGGTGGAAGAAGTACCGCAAGATGTCCAAGGAGACGCTGTTGGACGCCTCCGAGGGGGAGCTGTGGACCCAGTACATGCTGCCGGAGTACGAGCCGAACATGATCTTTGCCAACGCCGCCAAGCTCACCCGCCTGTGGCGGGACCACGACGGCCGCCGGGTGGCGCGGGCCGACGCGGTGGAGACCATTAAGGAGCTCTGCGCCCGGGGCTATACGCTGGGCATCATCGCCAACACCGTCACGGAGACGGAAATTCCCGACTGGATGGCCGCCGACGGCGTGGCCCAGTGCTTCAAGACCACCATCCTCTCCTCCAAGGTCCGGATCCGCAAGCCCAATCCGGAGATTTACCACCTGGCCTGCCGCTGTATCGGCACGCCCGAGGCCAACTGCGCCTACGTGGGTGACAACCCGGTCCGGGACGTGGAGGGCACTCAGGCCGCCGGCTTCGGCATGATGATCCGCATCGACGAACCGGACACGCTGAACACGGAGCACGCCACCGGCAGGGAGTTCACCCCCGACCATGTGATTACCGCCCTGTCCGAGCTGCTGGATATTTTCCCCGCCCGTACTTAAAATAAGGAGGAAGGCCATGGATACGACAAAGCGCTACAAGGCGGTGTTTTTTGACCTGGGCGGCACGCTGCGCATCGCGCTGCTGGAGGAGCCCTACATGAAGCACGCCCGCCGGAAGATGGCGGAGATCGCTGGGTCCCCCGTGCCCTACGAGGAGTTCTATCAGATGATCGAGGAGCGCTACGAGCCCTATCGTGACTGGGCCCTTGGGGAGAACAAGGAGTCCAATGACGAAGAGCTCTGGTGCAAATGGCTGCTGCCGGACTACGATCAGGCCCGCATCCGGCAGATCTGCCATGAGCTGAGCTTCCAATACCGCCAGTGCAAGGGCCGCCGGGTCGTGGTGGACGGCGGCGTGGAGGTCATCAAGGGACTGCACGAACGGGGCTACAAGCTGGGCATTATCTCCAACCTCATCGGCGAGAACGAGGTGCCCGATTGGCTGGAGGAGGACGGACTGGACCAGTATTTTGATTCGGTCATCCTCTCCTCGGTCTGCGGGCTGCGCAAGCCCTGTTCCGAGATTTACCGCATCGCCTGCGAGGATCTGGGCGTAGCGCCGGAGGACTGCGTGTCTGTGGCGGACAACGTGAAGCGGGACATCACCGGCGCCAAGGAGGCCGGCATCGGGGCGAATATCATCTTCTCCTCCCCGGAGAAAAAGCACCCGGTCAAATTCACGGAGGAGAACCGGCCGGACGCGGTGGTCAACGACTTCCGGGAGATTCTGGACCTGCTTCCCGCTTTGAAATGAAGGCACGGCGTGAAGCCCGCCCTTTGGGCAGGCTTCACGCCGCTTCCGCCTTTCTCTTCCCGCGGGAACTGCGGACGCTGGGTTCCTGCGGAGCGCTGTATACATGATTTATAAACAACAGTAGGAGGCTGATCACGCATGAATACCGATATCCGGTACATCTTCCTGGACCTGGGGGGCACCTTCCGGGTCATTGAGGAGGACCCTGCCTACCTCTCCGCCGCCCGGGCCAAGATCGCAGAGCTCTGCGGCGTGGAGACCGACAACCCCAACCAGTGGTTCAGCGACGTCATCGACAAGCGCTATGACAAATACCGGGAATGGGCGCTGAAGTTCATGTGCGAGGCGCCGGAGGAGGTCCTGTGGACCCGCTGGCTGGCCTATGACATGGACAGGGAGCGCATTTTGAAAAACGCCGCCGAGCTGACCTATCAGTACCGCCAAACCAAGGGCCGCCGCACGGTGGTGGAAGGCGGGGCGGACACGGTCAAGGAGCTCTGCGCCCGCGGCTACACCCTGGGCATCATCAGCGATCTGGTGGGCAGGCGGGAGGTGGACGAGTGGCTGGACGCCGACGGCCTGCGGCCCTATTTCAAGACGGTTCAGCAGTCCTCCGTCACCTACATCCGCAAGCCCGGTCCCGCCATCTACTACTATGCCATGGAAGAAGTGGGGGCCCAGCCGGAGAACTGCTGCTACGTGGGCGATAATCTGAACCGGGACATCGTGGGCGCCAAGGCCGTGGCCTTCGGCATGACCGTGGCGGTGCAATATAATAAGGAGAAGGCCCTGAAGCTGACGGAGGAGAACATGCCCGACGGCAAGATTTATACCTTCCCCCAGCTGCTGGACATCTTCCCGGAGCGGGGCAGGGTGGCCGTGGACCGTTTGATCGCGCCCGGAGACGGACAGTGATTGCAGCCCCGCTTTCGTCCCGGCGGCCCGCCGGGCGGGGGGCATCCCTTTTAAAAACATAGTAATATAGGAGGTTTTTTATATGGCAGACATGAAGCGCGGCGGCGCCCAGCTGGCGGAGGCCGTCAAGAAAGCGTACGAGCTGGGACAGGACGATTATCATCTGGAGCCCATGGTCCTGGTGGAGGACGGCAAACCCGTGGGCAAAATTGCCGACGGCGACGCGGCCATTTTCTGCTGCCGCCGGGGCGAGCGGGAGATTGAGCTTACGGAGATGTTCACCGAGCCGGACTTTGACAAGGCGGACCGCCGGATGCTCCGGGACCTGGACTTCGTCATCATGACCATGTATCACGACAAGTTCAAGGACCTGCCCATCGCCTTCGCCCCCGCCAAGGTGGTGAAACCGCTGGCCCAGGTTCTCAGCGAGGCGGGAAAGACCCAGTTCCACTGCGCCGAGAGCGAGAAGTTCGCCCATGTGACTTTCTTCTTCAACGGCGGCGAGAACAATCCCTTCCCCGGGGAGGACGACGTGTGCATCCCCTCTCCCAAGGGCATCGACTTTGACCAGCAGCCCGAGCTGTCCCTGCCCAAGGTGGCGGACACCGTTATGGACGCCCTGGGCAAGTACGATTTCGTGGTGACCAACTTTGCCAACGGCGACGTTATCGGCCACACGCAAAACACCGAGGCCAAGATTAAGGCCTGCGGCTATGTGAGCCAGTACCTGGATAAGGTGGTGAACGACGCCCTGGGCAAGGGCTACGTGGTGGCCATCACCGCCGACCACGGCAATATTGAAAAGCTCTATACCGCCGCCGGAAAGCCCGACGGGGCCCACACCACCAACCTGGTGCCCTTCATCCTGATCGATCCCGCCGACAAGAGCCCCATCGCCCTGCGGGACGGCTCCCTGGGCGACGTGTCCCCCACGGTGCTGGACGTTTTGGGCGTTCCCCAGCCCGCCGAGATGGACGGCCGGTCCCTCTGCGACGGCAAGACCTGGGGCGAGGGCCGGAAAATGCTCCTCATTATCTGCGACGGATGGGGCCTGGGCTCCGGCGACGAGGGCGACGCCATTCACATCGCCGATACCCCGTATTGGGACGCTCTGCTGGAGAATCAGTCCTGGTCCAAGCTCCATGCCTCCGGCGAGTACGTGGGCCTGGGGGCCGGCAAGGCCGGCAACTCCGAGGCGGGCCACTCCAACCTGGGCGCGGGCCGCTGCGTGATGCAGGACGACGTGCGCCTGGACGCCGCCGTGAAGGACGGCAGCTTTAAGCAGAATCCCATTTTCCTCCAGGCCATTGAGCACGCCAAGAAGAACGGCACCTCCCTGCACCTGCTGGCCTATCTTACCTACAAGTCCTCCCACGGCTGCATTGACTATCCCCTGAACATCTGCGAGATGGCCCGGGACAACGGCCTGGACCGGGTGTATCTCCACATCATCTTTGACGGCCGCTCCACCGATCCCGGCTCCGCGCCCGCCCTGCTGGCGGAGACGGACGCCAGGCTGGAGGCCATCGGCGTGGGCCGTATTGTGGACGGCGTGGGCCGGGGCGTGGTTCTGGACCGGGACAAGAATTACGATAAAGTCAAGCGGGCCTATGACGCCATAGTCGAGGGTGTGGGAACCCAATACGAATAACGAGTTTCAGCGGAGGGCCGGGAGGAAATATCCCGGCCTTCCAAAATGAAAAAAATGCACGCAAAACAAGAAAAATGCACGCAGAAAGTTTGTTAAAAATATAATTGTCATTGACGGGGAGGGTTTCCGTGGGGTAGAATAAGGTATGAGAACAGGCTCTGCCGGGAGGGACAAAAAGGCTTCTCTCCGGCGGGACGCCGTCCCCGGTGCGTCGCCCTGTCCCGGGGCGATGCGCAACACAATACGGAAAGGAAGCGACACCCATGAACGAGAAAAAGTTGAAGGTTCTTGCGGCCCAGATCCGTCTGGAAACGCTGAAGGTGATCCACAGCCGGGGCTTCGGCCACGTAGGCGGGTCCATGGACCTGGCGGACCTGATGGCGGTTTTATACGGGGAGGTCATGAAGGTCGACCCGAAGAACCCCCGGTGGGAGGACCGGGACTGGCTGGTGCTCTCGAAGGGCCACGCGGGCCCCGTGGCCTACGCGACGTTCGGCCTGATGGGCTTCTATCCCATGGAGGAGGCCTATACCCTGAACCAGCCCGGCACGAAGTTCCCCAGCCATACCGACCGTAAGCTGACCCCCGGCGTGGACCTGACCACCGGCTCCCTGGGCCAGGGCGTTTCCACCGCCACCGGCGCGGCGCTGGGCAATAAGATCGACGGCCGGGACAGCTATGTCTACTGCGTCATCGGCGACGGCGAGGCCGACGAGGGCCAGGTCTGGGAGGGCTTCCACTTTGCCTGCGCTCACAAGCTGGACAACATCATCTACTTCATCGACAACAACGGCTATCAGCTGGACGGCAAGACCGACGACATCCTGGCCCATGGCGACATGGCGAAGAAGGTGGCGGGCTTCGGCCTCCACACCCAGGAGATCGACGGCCATGATGTCAAGGCCATCTACGAGGCCATTGTGGTGGCCAAATCCACCAAGGGCGTGCCCAGCTGCATCGTGCTAACTACCTGCAAGGGCAAGGGCGCGACGTTTGCCGAGCCGAAGCACGACCATTCCTCCCAGCCCAAGGAGGAGCAGTGGCAGGAGGCCATTGCCGCTTCCGAAAAAGAGCTGGAAGCCATTAAGAACGCTTAAAGGAGGGTGAGAGAGATGAATGTGAAACTGATTGGCAAGCATGAAAAGGACTCCCGGGCGTGCCGGGACGGCCTGGCTCTGACCCTGAACGAGCTGATGGGCCAGGACAAGAGCATCGTCTATGTGGACTGCGACCTGATGGGCTGCATCAACACGAAAATGCTGATGAAGAACTACCCGGACCGGGCCTTCGAGGCGGGCATCGCCGAGGGCAACGCGGCGGGCGTGGCCGCGGGCCTGGCCGCCACGGGGAAGAAGGTCTTCTTCCATTCGTTTGGCACCTTCTCCAGCCGCCGGTGCTATGACCAGATCTACATGAGCGCGGCGTACGCCGGACTGAGCGTGCGGGTGCTGGGCAGTGACGCCGGCGTGACGGCGGCCTTTAACGGCGGCACCCACATGCCCCTGGAGGACGCGGCCATGTACCTGAGCATCCCCACCGCCACGGTCATCGACCCCGCCGACTATGACCAGTTGGCCAGCGTCACCAAGGGATTGGTGAATGTCGAGGGTGTGAGCTTCACCCGCTTTGTCCGCAAGGACGTCATCCGGGTCTATGACGAGGGCAGCGAGTTTGAGATCGGCAAGGGCGTGGTGCTCCACGAGAGTGACAAAGATCAAGCGACTATCATCACCTCCGGCATCATGGTGGATGAGAGCCTGAAAGCCTATGAGGCTCTCCAGGCCGAGGGAATCAGCGTCCGGGTCATCGACATGTTCACCTGGAAGCCCCTGGACGAGGAGCTGGTGCTCAAGGCCGCCAAGGAAACCGGGGCCATCGTCACGGCGGAGAACCACAACACCTGCTGCGGCCTTGGGTCCGTGGTGGCCAACTGCCTGGCGAAGAACTGCCCGACGGTGCAGGAGTTCGTGGGCGTGCAGGACGAGTTCGGCCAGGTGGGTCCCCAGGCGTTCCTGATGGACACCTACGGCCTGCGGGCGGCCAACATTGTGGAGGCCGTCAAAAAGGCGATTGCAAGGAAATAACGACCCGGCGAGGCTGATTCCTCGAAGGACACGGACGGGCGCAGAGGCCCGTCCCTACACCTCTTCTATTGATAAAAAGACGTGTAGGGGCCGGGCTCTGTCCCGGCCCGCCTTCCCGCGAATTCCAAATTTAAAATCAAAAGGAGACTGATTCACTATGGCTCAGAAAATGGACGCTTTTTCCGCCGCTCTGATGGCCGACAAGCGTGAAATCATCTTCGCCCCCACCGTGTACAAGTTCGACACCTTCGCCGCCATGGCGGAGGAGTTCAAGCTGGGCGAGCGGGACGTGGTGCTGACCAACGAGTTCATCTACACCCCCTTCATGAAGGAGCTGAACCTCAAGTGCCAGTTCGTGTTCCAGGAGAAGTTCGGCGCGGGCGAGCCCAGCGAGGAAATGATTCAGGTCATGTACGACGCCATCCCCTACGAGAGCTATGACCGGGTCATCGCCGTAGGCGGCGGGGCCATCATGGACCTTTGCAAGCTGCTGGGCTGCAAGCGCCCCGACACGGTGCACAACCTGTATTTCAAGCGCTTCCCCGTCCAGCACGAAAAGGACGTTATCGCTATCCCCACCACCTGCGGAACGGGCTCCGAGTGCACCAACATCTCCGTGGCGATTGTGAAGGACGAAAAAGACGGCGTGCTCACCGGCGGCGAGACGAAGCTGGGCCTGGTGTCCGACGACATCATCCCCAACAAGGTCTGCCTGATTCCCGACCTCATCAAGACCCTTCCTTACAAGCCCTTCGCCTGCTCCGCCATTGACGCGCTGGTCCACGCCACCGAGTCCTTCCTGAGCCCCCACCGCAAGACCATGACCTCCGAGCTCTTCAGCGAGAAGGCCATGGACATGATTCTCAAGGGCTTCAAGCTCATCGACGAGAAGGGCCAGGACGCCCGGTTCGAGTATCTGGACGAGTTCGTCACCGCCAGCTTCTACGCGGGCATCGCCTTCCTGAAAGCCGGCTGCGGCCCTGTCCACGGCATGAGCTTCCCCCTGGGCGGCACCTATCACGTGGCCCACGGCGAGAGCAACTACATGCTCTTCGGCGCCATCATGGACTACTATGACGAGAAGAACCCTGACGGCGAGATCATGCGCTTCAAGGAGCTGGTGGCCCGGATTCTCGGCTGCGAGGCCAGGAACGCCATCCCCGAGATGAACGCCCTGCTCCAGCGCATCCTGCCCCTGCGTCCCCTGCGGGACTGCGGCTTCACCGAGGAGGACTTCAAGAAGTTCCCGCAGTCCGTCGAGGCCAACCAGCAGCGCCTCATGACCAACGCCTACTATCCCTTCGACCTGGAGAGCGAGGAAGCCATCTACAGAAAGTGCTTCTGATTGCGCAGGCCCCCTCAAGATCAAAGCAGTCCATTGGAAGGATTCAACAAACAGTTTCCAAGACCCGGCCGCATGACGCTTTTGTGTCATGCGGCTGCTTTCTGCACGTCTTCAAGCATAGAAAACCACCGGCCTGCATAATACGGACAACGAGCGAAACACCCCTCCGGCAGGAAGTTTTTGCCCGGTATTTCCGGCCTCCCCGGAGAGGGCGGGGAACAGGCGCGTCCGGCTGTCTGCCCTGCCTCTGCGCGGCAAAAAACGACCCAAAGTAGTCTGTTGCCGGCGCAACGCCTTGACTTTTTTTCATGAGGGTGTATAATGTTCACAAATTCGACATTTTTTCTGATTCCGCAGGAGTGCGGAATCAACCTAGAGCGCCCGGTTTCAGGAAGTTTACCATGGAGTTGGTGTTTGTATGGCTTTTCATTCCGCACCGTTTCTGTTCTTCTTTTTCCCCTCGGCGTGGCTTCTCTGCCGGGTTTTTTCCAGGGGGAGGCGAAAAAAATACGTTTTGATTGCCGTCAGTCTGGCCTTTTACGCCTGCGGACAGTGGCAGGGGATTTTCTGCCTGCTCTTGTCCGCTTTGGTGAGCTATGCTGCCGGTTTTTTCATGGGACGGGTTCGGGCCCGGAAGGCTCTTTTGACTCTGACGCTGGCCTTCCACCTGCTGCTGCTGGGAGCCTTCAAATACCTGGATTTTTTTACCGGCACCCTGAACCGGCTCTGGGGGCTGGAGCTTCCGGCGGCGGGACTGCTGCTGCCCCTGGGCATCTCCTTCTTCACGTTTAAGTCCATGTCCTACGTCATCGATGTTTTCCGGGATGAACGGGCCGCCGCCCGGCGCTTTTCCGACCTGCTGCTCTACGTCGCTTTCTTTCCTCAGGTGGTCTCGGGCCCCATCGCCCGGTTCGGGCAGTTCTCCGAAGGGCTGGAGAGCCCCCGGCCCGACGCCCCGCGGACGGCCCGGGCCCTGCGGCGTTTCACCGTGGGCTTCGCCAAAAAGGCCGTCATCTCGGAGATGGCCGCCACGGTGGTCAACAGCGCCTTTGCCCTGGGAACCGGGCTGGACTGGCGGATGGCCTGGCTGGGAGCCGCCGCCTATACCCTTCAAATCTACTTCGACTTCTCCGGGTACAGCGACATGGCCATTGGCCTGGGAACGCTCTTCGGCTTCGAGACGCCGGAGAATTTCAATTACCCGTATACCTCCTCTTCCATTACCGAGTTCTGGCGGCGGTGGCACCTGTCCCTGTCCTTCTGGTTCCGGGACTATTTGTACATCCCCCTGGGCGGCGGACGGCGGGGGACCCCCCGAAAGTGCCTCAATAAGGCCGTCGTTTTCCTGCTCTGCGGACTGTGGCACGGGGCCAGCTGGACCTTCGTGCTCTGGGGCGCGTGGCACGGCCTCCTCTCCGCGGTGGAGAGCGCCCTGCCCCTGAAAAGGCTCCAGGAGAATCCCCTGGCCCGGTTCCTCGGCCATGTTTACACACTGCTGGCCGTGTGCGTTGGCTTTGTGGTTTTCCGGGCGGCCTCCGTCAGCGAGGCGGCCGTGGTGCTCCGGGCCATGTTCACCGGCTTCGCCCTCTCTCCCGCCTCCACGCTGGCGCTGGAGCGGATCAGCCCTGCGGTGTGGTGCGCGCTGGCCGCCGGTGCGGCGGGCAGCCTGCCGGTGGGCCCCTGGCTGAAAAAGCGGCTCTCCGGCGGCGTGTGGACCGTCCTCTCCTTCGCGGGGGCGGCGGCGCTTTTTGCCCTCTGTCTTCTGGCCGCGGCGGGCAGTAGCTTCCAGCCCTTTATCTACGCACAGTTCTAGCGGTTCTTTAGAAGGGCCGCCGGGCCGCCGCTCCGGCGCCGCGCGCACCAGACTATTCCGTTTTGGGAGGTGCCGACATGAAAAAGAAGTTTGCCTATGCCCTCTTCACGGCGCTCATTCTCCTGCTGTGCCTGACGCCCTCCCTGGGGATGCTGGCGGGCCTTGGGGAAAACGAGGCGGGCGGAAATCAGGCCCTCTCCAGAGCTCCCGCTCTGCGAAAGGCCGACGGCGCCTGGAACGCCGCGTACCTCTCCCAGATGCAGGACTACCTGGGGGACCACTTCTTCCTCCGGCAGGAGATGATCACCGCCTGGTCCGCCCTGAATGCCCGGGGGCTTCACAGCTCCATCACCCAGAATGTGGTACTGGGCCGGGACGGCTGGCTGTACTTCGGGGATACCCTGCCGGACTACGCTGGCACGGAGCCCATGACCGAACGGGAGATTTTCTCCGCCGCCCGGAACCTCGCCCTGATGGCGGAGTACTGCGAGAGCCAGGGGGCGGCGTTCCTCTTCACTATCGCGCCCAACAAGAACTCCCTCTATCCGGAGCACATGCCCGGCTTCACCGCCTCCTCCGCCCCCAGCAACGCGGAGCGGCTGGCCGGGGAGCTGGCCGCGGAGGGACGGGTGAACTACCTGGACCTGTTCGCCGTCTTCGAGGGTCAGGAGGAGGACCTGTACTTCCAGACGGATTCCCACTGGAATGGCAAGGGCGCGGCGCTGGCCGCCGACGCGGTGAACGGCGCTCTGGGCCGTTCTTCCTCCTACTGCGCGGGCCCCTTTATCCCGGAGAAGTCCCACAAGGGCGATCTCTACGAGATGCTCTATCCCGCCGGAGACGGGCTGGAGACGGACCTGCTCTACGGCGGGCCGCTGACGGTGGAGTACGACGCGCCCATCCGCTCGGCGGAAAGCCTCACCATCATGACCCGCGGAGGCGGGGAGGGCTCTTTGCTGATGTTCCGGGACTCCTTTGGAAACAACCTCTATCCCTATCTGGCGGACAGCTTTGACGCCGCCCTGTTCTCCCGCTCCATGCCCTACCGGCTGGACCTCACGGCTCAGCGGGAGGCGGACTTCGTGGCAGCGGAATTGGTGGAGCGGAACATCCGCTATCTCATACAAAACGTCCCCCTGATGCCCGCGCCCGTCCGGGGCGGGGAACCGCCGGAGGGATGTATTGTCTGCGAAGACAGCGCGGACTTCACGGCGGAGCCGTCGGAGGACCTGCCGGGCTGCGCGCTGGTTACCGTCTGTCTCAACCGCTTGAACCGGGAGCTCCCGGCGGCAAGGCGGGATTCCCCCGTGCTGGTCCTGGCCTCAGACCAGCAGTATTATGAGGCCTTTCTCCTGGAGGGGGACGCCGCCGGTTTGTATCTGCCAAAGGACGTCCGGCCCCTGGGGCTGGCGTTTTGCCCGGAGGGGACCTCTTAGAACCTCCGGTAAAGGGTACGCGTTTGCGTGCGGCGGATTTCGATGGTCAAATCGAGAGTGAAGGAGAGAACAAGTATGGGAAAAAACAGTTGGACTGCGCTTTTGCTGGCTCTGGTGGTGCTGGTGACCACTGTGCCTGCCTGCGCCTCCGGGACCGAAGGGTCCCAGCTCTACAGCCAAACGCAGGAGGATGCGTACGGCGGTCTCGCGCCCCCGCCCCGGGACGATACCCCCGTCCCCCCCAATCAGTCCTCCGCCGGCGACCCCTACGGCGGCCTCGCGCCTCCCTCCGGAGCGGGCAGCGCTTCCACGAAAGAGGAACCGCAGGCCCCGGCGGACCGGAAGAAGCGGGATGATCGGCCGGACACGGTTCTGGCGGGTGTCTCGCTTTCCGTGGACCGGCATACGGCCTATCTTTACGGCAGCGGCGGCGCTTTTGCCGCCTTCCACCCCACCCGGCAGGTCACCCGGGCCGAGGCGGCTCAGATGCTCTACCGGCTGCTGCCGGAGCCGGTCCTCTCCACGGCGGTCTATGCCGACGTGCCCGGCGGCGCGTGGTACGCCGAGGCGATTCGGGCCATGGCTGACCTGGGCGTCATGGAGGCCGACGAGGGCAGGCTGGACCCGGGACGGGAGGTCAGCCGGGGTGAGTTTACCCGCTATGTCGCCTCCTTCTTCCCCCTCCGGACCGATGCGGAGCTCTTCTCCGACGTGGCGGAGGACGACCCCAACGCCCCCTTTATCCGCTCCGCCAGGGCCTATGGCTGGGCGCAGGGCGGGGACGGCGGCCTCTTCCATCCGGACGAGACCATCAACCGCGCGGCGGCTACGGTGCTGCTGAACCGGGCGCTGGGCCGGACGGCGGACAGGGCCTACATCGACCTTTATCATCCCGTCTTTTACGTGGATGTGGCTCCCTCCAGCTGGTACTATTACGACGTCTGCGAGGCCACCGTCGGCCATGAGCACAGTTCCTCCGGCGAAACGGAGCTCTGGACCTCTCACACCGCCAGGGCCGAGGTCCCCCAGGACGGCCTTCAGCTGGTGGACGGCTGGCTGTACTGCTATGACAGCGCCAGGGGAGACGTGGTCCGGGACGGCAGCGTGGGCAGCTTTACCTTCAACAGCGCCGGACACTTCACCACCGGAAACAATGAGCTGGACGCCTGGCTGCATAAGATCGTCATGGCCCACACCGAGCCCTCCCAGACCCAGGAGGAGATGCTCCGCTCCCTCTTCCTCTACACCCGGGATTCCTTCAAGTACCTGCGCCGCCCGCCTTACGCCTTCGGCGCCCACGACTTCATGGAGCGGGACGCCCTGCGGATTTTGAACAGCGGCTACGGCAACTGCTATTGCTACGCCTCCCTCTTCTGGTATCTCTCCCGCTGGATTGGCTATGACTCCGTCATCTACAGCGGCACGGTGGGCCAGAACCGGGCTCCCCACAGCTGGGTGGAGATCAATATGGACGGCAGGGACTACATCTTCGACACGGAGCTGGAGATGGCCTACCGCCGGAAGAAGCGCTTTGACATCGACCTCTATAAATTCTACGACGCCAAGAACAGCTGGAACTATGTGCGCCCCAAGAGCTGAGGCTGGAAAGGAAGAAGACGAACGCCATGAAAAAATTACTGTGTATGGTACTCTGCGCCGTGCTGGCCTGCGCCCTGTGCGCCTGCGGCGGGCAGCCGGCGGAGCGGGAGGATGCTCCCCCCGTCCAGGCCACCGGGGACCCGCAGGACGTCTCCGCGCCCGCCGGGGAGGCGTCCCCGGAGGAAACCGTTCCCCCGGAGGAAGCAGCTCCCCCGGAGGAGGCGGAGCCTCAGGAAACCGCCCCCGCCGTTCCGGAGACTCCCGGCGGCGGCGAAGCCGGGGCCCCGGCCCAGGAGGAGACGGCAGCGTCCGCCCAGGCGGAAACCTCTGCCCCCGCCCCGAAGCCGGAGGAGAAACCGGCGGAGCCCGCCCAGACGGAGAAGCCGGCGGCTGTCCAGACGGAGAAGCCGGCGGCTGCCCAGACAGAGAAGCCGAAGGACCTCCCCGCCCCCAAGCCGGAGTCCGCTCCTCAGTCTGAGCCGGTATCCGAACCGGAACCCAAGCCGGAACCCAAGCCGGAACCGGAGCCGGTATCCGAGCCGGAACCCAAGCCGGAACCTAAGCCGGAAGTGGACCGCAAGGCTGTGGCCGAGGGGCTGGTGGGCCGCCCGGTCAGCGAGCTGTACGCCGCCATTGGCCGTCCCATTTCCTCCGATTATGCCCCCAGTTGTCTGGTCATCGACGGAGAGGACGGCGAGCTGCTTTACGACGGCTTCACGGTCTATACCGAGAAGGGGCCGGATTATGAGACCGTCTACGCCGTGTTCTGACCCTGGGAGGAGCGTAACTGTATGAGCCGGAAAATTTTACTTGCCGGAGCCGCCGCCGTTGTGCTGGCGGCTTTGGCCTTGGCGGCGGCCTATTTCTATATTCCCGGCGGCGGCCGTCCTGCGTTTGAGGAGGGGGACCTCCGCGTTCTCCTCAATGAGAACGGCAGCATGGAGCTGACCTGGCCCGAGGCGCAGCCGGCGGACCCGGCGGTCTTTTCCTCCGTCTCCTACCACCTGGATGTTCAGAGCGGCGAGAGCCGCCTTCAGAGGGACTATGATTCTCCCGGTGTGCTGCTGGAGAAGTTCGCCCTGCCCATGGAGGTCCGGATTCGGATTCTGGCGGAGGGAAAGAACCTCCTGGGGCTCACCCGGCAGGTCTCCGGCGCCAGTTTGAGCGCGTCGGTCCAGCCTGCGGCGCTGAGCGCCCCGGAGGCGGTGGGGTCCCCGGGGCCGGGGACGCTGACTCTGCGCTGGAAAACGGCGGGCGCGGCCCCGGATTTCTATGAGGTCTTTTCCATGGAGGACGGCGGAGCGGTCCGCGCGGCCTCCACCAGCGGCAAGGAGCTGGAGCTGGAGGTGGGCCGCCGGGAGGGCGACCTCCTCCTTCCCGGCTATGGACAGCCTCTGCGCATCAGCGTCCGGCCCGGAATCCAGGGAGAGGGATATATACTCTGCGGTCCCGCCTCGAATCTGATCAGCGTGGAGCGGCAGGACCTGCTGGGGGACGATCTGAACCTTGTGTTCCGGGAGACGGAGCCCCGGATGTACACCCTGGAGTGGGACGAAACCCGAGGGGAGTACTATGAGCTCCAGGAGTGGAGCGAGGATGGCTGGAGCACCCTGGAAACCTTCCAGCCCGCGGAGAGCTTCAGCCACAGCGTGGGCCGTCTGATCTCCGGGTCTCAGCACCGCTATCAGGTGGCAGCCAAGGACCGGGACGGCAGCGTCCGCTCGTCGGAGGAGGTGGAGCTCTGGGCCTCCATCTCGCCGCTGTACGCCACCGTGTGGCCCATCATCGACCAGCCCTATTACGAGGGCGCGGACAAGGCGTCCGCCGCCCTGGGGAAAATCCCCGGCGGAACCGCCCTCTGCGTCCTGGAGGAGAAAGGGGATTGGTTCCAGGTTCGCTATAAGGACCAGTACGGCTATGTGGACAGCCGGTTTTGCATGATTAACCTGCCGGAATACGTGGGGGATCACTGCTCCTATGACATTACCAACAGCTATCGGTCCGTTTTCAAGGTCCACGAAAGTCCCATCGCCCTGATTACGGACCAGGTGGTCTCTGGATTTGAGTACATCCAGACCCCGGACAAACACTTCCTGGTGCCCTATCTCTATCCCTGCGCCAAGAAGCTCCTCTCCGCCGCCCAGGCGGCGGAGGCCGACGGCTACCGACTGAAGATCTATGAGGCCTTCCGCCCCAACGAGGCCACCCGCTTCCTCTACGACACCACCGCCGCGCAGCTGGATTGGGCCGCCCTGGTGTACAGCGAGGAGGGGGAGAAGGCTCTGGACCCCGTCACCGGCTGGGAGGTGGACCTCTTCGACGGGTTCTTGATCGACCCGGAGACCGGAGGAAAAATCAGCCGGGAGGAGCTGGCCCAGCGGCAGGCGGAGGAGGAAGCCGCAGAGGCCCAAGAGGCCCTGGCTTCGGAGGGGCAGGAGGCCCTGCCTCCGGAGGACGGGCCCGGCCCGGAGGGACAGCCGGCGGCGCCTGCGGAATCTCCCGACCTCTCCCAGCCCTTTTTCACCCTGCCGGAGGAGGGCGAGGGCGGCAGCCTGGAAGCGGGGGCCCCCCAGGCCCCGGCCCAGACGGAAGCTCCGGCGGAGGTCCCGGATGAGCCGGAGGACGAAGAGGAACCTGCGTACGATACTTACTTTAAGATCATGACCAACAACGGCCGCTTCGGACTAGGCAGTTTTCTGGCCAAAGTGGCCTCCGCCCACAACCGGGGCATCGCTCTGGACCTGACGCTGGAGAAAATCAGCAGCGGGGAGGAGCTGGAGATGCAAAGCGCCATCCACGACCTCAGCTGGTACTCCGCAGTCTACCTGAACAACGACAACGCCAAGCTCCTGGAACGCTATATGACCGCCACGGGCATGCGGGGCCTGAGCTCCGAGTGGTGGCACTTCCAGGACGACGAGACCCGGGAGGCCATCGGCTTGACCAGCTATCTCTATAAGGGCGTGAACATGGGCGGCTGGACCCGGGATGACCAGGGCTGGCGCTATCGGGACGAGGACGGAAGTTTCTTCCGGAACATCACCATCACCGTGGACGGGAAGCGCTACACCGTGGACCAGGACGGCTACGCCTCGGAATGACCCCTTTCCAAAAACCAACAGGGCTCCTGAGACCATCTGGTCTCAGGAGCCCTGCGGCTACCCGGCGTTATCTTCCGATGCTGGTGCAGAAGCGGTGGAGAATCGCCGCCGCCTGGCCGCGAGTGGCCCCGCCGGAGGGATTCAGACGGCCCTCGCCGGTGCCGTTCACCAGACTCGCGCCGTTGGCCCAGGCCAGGGCCTCCGTGGCGTAGGAGCTGACGGAGGCGGCGTCGGGGAAGCGGCTCAGCTCCGCCCGGGCGGCGGTGCTGAGGCCCTTGTGGTTGGCGTAGCGGTACAGGAAGGCCGCCAGCTGCTCCCGGGTGATGGGGTTATTGGGAGAGAAGGTGCCGTCCTTGTTGCCGTTGGTGATGCCGGTGGCCGCGGCCCATTTCACCGCCTTCTCACAGTAGGACCCGGCGGCCACGTCGCTAAAGCCCGCGCCGCTGACGGCGGGCTGCCCGGCCAGACGGTAGAGAATCGTCACAATCTGGCCCCGGGTCACGGGGCTCTGGGGCTTGAACTGTCCGCCGCCCACACCGCTCATCAGGCCCTGCTGGCTGACGTAGGCGATGTCCGCGGCGAAGGTGCTGTTCGCGGCCACGTCGCTGAAGGAGGTGGGGCCGACTTTCTGTGTGACCACAAAGCGCACGTCCAGGCTCGCCGAGTTGCCGCCGGCCCGGAGGGTGACGATGCCGGTATAGCTGTTGGCCGGCAGTCCCGCCTTGGGGCGGACGGTGAAGGTAGTGCTTCCCCCGGCGGAGAGGGAGGTGCTGGTCACCAGACTGAACTCGTAGAAGGAGGAGACGGGCTGCTCCAGGGTTACGGTCTTGTCGCTGTTGTTCTTCACTGTGACGGTCTGGTGATTGGGCTGGGTATAACCCTCCTCCGCGAAGCCGAACTCCAGGGTGGAGGGGCTGACCGTCAGCGGGGCGACGGATTTTTCCACAACGAGGGTGGCCTTGAACTCGGCGGTGGCGCCCTCCCGGGTCTGGAACACGATTTTGTCGGTGTAGGTTCCCGCCTTCACGCCCTGCTTGGGAACGATCTTATAGTCCACCTCTTTGCCGGATTCCACCCGCTCGGACTCGCTCTTGACGGCGGTGACGGTGAAGTGGTCATTGCCCTTCACGCCGTCCATCCGCACGTAGTCGCTGCCGGTGTTTTTGATGGTGACGGTGATTTCTTTCTCCTTGGCGTCCTTCTCGGTATAGCCTTCCTTCAGCTTGCCGAAGTCCTTGGAGGTGGGGCTGACGGAGATGGAGTAGCCCCATTCCGCCACCTTGGCGTAGATGGAGAGGGAGAAGCTCCGGGAGGTGCTCTTCAGACCGTTCTCCTCATAGTACCCGGTGATCTGAAGGGTCCGGCTGAAGTCCCCGGTGGTTTTGGTGCTGTTGATGGAGACGGTCACGGTGGCGCTGGCGCCGGGGGCCAGGGAATTGGGCACACCGCTTACGGTAAAGCCGGAGATACTGGTGAAGCTCAGGTACATCGTGTACTTGCTGTTCCTGTTGGTAATCTGGAAGGTTTTGGTCAGACCGCTGTTCGTCCCTTTCTCCAGCGTGCCGAAGTCCAAGCTGGACACGGAGAAGGTGAGGTCGCTGACGCCGGGACGGTCAGGGGCGGTGGGTGTTACAACGGGAGGCTTTTCCGGTGTCACAGGAGGCTGCTCCGGAGTCGGGTCCGGGGTCGGGGTCGGCTTAGGGTCCGGGTCAGGGTTCGGAGTGGGGTTCGGGTCAGGGTTCGGAGTGGGGTTCGGGTCAGGGTTCGGAGTGGGGTTCGGATCAGGGTCCGGAGTGGGGTTCGGGTCAGGGTCCGGAGTAGGTTCCGGGTCAGGGTCCGGAGTAGGTTCCGGGTCAGGGTTCGGGGTGGGGTCCGGCTTAGGGTCCGGAGTGGGTTCCGGCTCCGGTTCCGGGGTGGGGTCCGGCTTAGGGTCCGGGTCCGTAGGTACTTCCGTTTTGTTTCCGTCGTTTTCCTCGCCCTCCGCCGCCGCGGGCAGGGTGCAGAGGCTTGCCAGAAGGCACAGCGCCATCAGCAGGGCCAGCAATTGACTCTTTCGTTTCATGATGTATCCAGCGTCCTTTCCTCATGGTTTCCGGGGCTGTCCGCCGTTTGAACGTCCCGGCATGTTCCGCTCCGCCGGAGCGGTGGAGTACACTCCTACTAACCGCCTAGTCTACCACGCTCCTGTGGAAAAAACAAGTCCTATTCCGTAACAGATTCCAGACGGAGACCGCGCTCACTCCCTCTGGAACTCCGCCAGATTCTCCTGCGTCACCTGCCGGTAGGGCAGCCAGACATAGTGCCCCTCCTCCAGCGCCGCCGCCTGTGCCGGGTCCTCCCCGTTCCAAAGGGCCAGCGCCAGCTGGAACATGGCCTGCGCCTGGCCCAGACTGTCGTTGTGAACGGTGCCGTACATCTGTCCGGCGGCCACCGCCTCCAGGGCGGGAGCGGTGGCGTCCACCCCCACAATGAGGGGCCAGCAGTCCCGGGGCGTCTCCCCCAGGGCGTCAATGGCCCCCAGGGCCATGTCGTCGTTGTTGGCAAAGATGACCTCCACCCGGTCTCCGAACTCCTCCATCCATTGGGTGGTGCGGGCGGCGGCCTGGGCCCGGTTCCAATTGGCGGTCTCGTTGGCCAGCTTTTCCACCTCCACGCCGCCGTCGGTGACGGCCTTGATGGAATACTCCGTCCGAAGGAGCGAGTCCTGGTGTCCCGGCTCTCCCTCCAGCATGACGTATTGCAGCACGCCGTCGCCGCTGCGGTCCAGGCGCTCCCGGTCCCCGCGCCACGCGTCCAGCACCAGCCGGCCCTGGAGCTCGCCGCTCTCCTGGGCGCTGGCTCCCACGTAGTAAATCCGGTCCCAGCGCTGGATGTCCTCCGCCACAGGCTGGCGGTTGAAGAAGATCAGGGGCACGCCCTCGGCCTCCGCCTTGTCAGCCACCACTGCCGCCGCCGTCCGGTCTACCAGATTGACGCACAGCACGTCGCACCCCCGGGTCAAAAAGCGGTCCACCTGGTCCATCTGGGTGGTCTGGCTGCTGCGGCCGTCGGCGATGAAGAGCGTGATTTTCTGTCCCGTCTCGCTCTCCGCGTCCCGGACCAGCCGCTCCAGGTTCTGGGCCACCGTGGAGATGAACGTGTCGTCCTGGGTATAGAGGGCCACGCCGATGCGCAGGCCGCCGTCCTTCCCCCCGCCGCAGCCGGTGAGAAGCGCCAGCGCCAGAAACAGGGACGCCGCCGTGCCCGGCCGTCTCCGCCGCTTACCGGCTGGAGGACGACATGACCGGAAAGAGAAGTTTTTGGTTCTCAGGCGCATAGATATCCTCCCCTCGCAAAATGGAGAAGGGCAGGGGGGACAGCGCCCCCTCCTCTCCTCGGGCGGCGTACACCGCCCGGCGTACCGCCAGATACCCGGCGGCGTAGTCGCTCCAGGCGGCCATGGCGGTAACGGCCCCCCGCTCCAGCTGGGCGGTGACGGCGGTGGAGGCCCCCACGCCGTAGAGGGAGAAGTCCAGCCCCTCCGCCTCCTTTTTTTCCGCGGCCCGTTGGGTGACGGCGGGCTCAAAGGCCATGACCCACCGGCATGCTTCCTCCTCCGCTTCCTCTCCCCGGAGGAGGGGGACTCCCGCCGCCCTCAATTCCTCCTCCGCCGCCGTCAGGCGCGCCGTCACGCCGGTGCAGTCCGCAGCGGCGTCCAGAAGCAGTACGGTTCCGCCGTCCCAATCCTCCAGCAGGGTCTGGGCCAGCTGCCGGCCCAAAAGGGCGTTGTCCGGAGCCACCGTTCCCGCGGCCCCCTCCATGGGGGACTCCAGCGTCACCACCGGGCAGACCACCCGCCAGGGCTCCAGGGCGGCGGACAGCGCCGCCGGGGCCGCCGGGACCACCACCAGCGCCGCCGCGCCGCCCTCGATTTCCCGGAGGAGCAGCGCCTTTTGCTCCTCGCCGTCGTTGGCGGCGGCGGGGGTGAGAAAGCGGAGCTCCGCCCCCAGTTCGTCCGCCGCCTGTTCCATCCCCTGCCGGGCGGCGGTCCAGCTGTCGGTGTCCCGCAGGACCACGGACAGGGCCAGCAGCTGGGGGTCCCTCCGGCCCCGGAACAGCTGGGGAACCACCACGGAGAAAATCACCGCCAGCCCCAGGGCCGCCAGGATGAGTATTTGAATCAAACGGCTGTCTCGCACTTTCATAGCACTTCTCCCTGCTGGCAGCGGCCGGCCTCCTCCCGGCTCAGGGCGGGGAGCCGGAGGCGGACCAGCGTCCCCTCGTCCGGTTCGCTGAAAATGGTCAGTCCATAGCCCATGCCGAAGGTGAGGGCGATCCGCTGGTGGACGTTGCGCACCCCGATGCCGGAGCCGCTGGTCCGAACCTCCGGACGGTCCTCGTCCAGCAGGGACTCCGCCACCTCCGGCCGCATGCCCAGGCCGTTGTCCTCCACGTCGATCAAAAGGTCCTCCCCCTCCCGGCGGGCGGTGACCCGGATGACGCCGTCGTCTTCGGCGCTGGCGCAGCCGTGGTAAATGGCGTTTTCCAGGATGGGCTGTATGATGAGCTTCAGGGTATACAGCTCCTCCGCGCCGGGCCGGGCCTCAATGACCGTGGTGAATTTGTTCTTGAAGCGAATCTGCTGAATGTTCATATAGTGCCGGGCGTGCTCCAGCTCGTCCCGGAGGGGGATGATGCTTTTCCCCTTGCTCAGGGAGATGCGGAACAGCCGCGCCAGGGAGGTGACCATCTGGATGGCCTCCTTCTGCTGGCCGGACTCTGTCATCCAGATAACGGAGTCCAGGGTGTTGTAGAGAAAGTGGGGGTTGATCTGGGACTGGAGCACCTCCAGCTCGCTGCGGCGCTTCTGCTCCTCCTGGCGGATGATGTCGTCCATCAAATGCCGCATGGTGGACACCATGGACCCTACCGCGTGGCTCAGCCGCTGCACCTCATAGCAGCCGCCCTCTTCAATTTCCACGCCCTCCAGCCCGTTGTCCAGCCTGCGGATGGACCGCTCCAGGCGGCGGATGGGGTCGGAGATGCGGGCGGAGATCAGGAAGTTCAAAAAGGCCATCAGGAAGATGGAAAACAGCAGCAGCGTCAAACCGAAGAGGGGCAGCTGGGGGGAGGAGGCCATCCAGCTCACCGCCGGGGCCACGCCCACCAGCTTCCACCCGGTATAGCCCACGGTTTTCACCGTGACCTGCCGGGACCGCCCCTGGAACCGCTCCAGGCGGCTGCCGTCCCGGTAGGAGGCGGCCGCCAGGTTGTTCTCCTCCAGCAAACCCGCGTAAATCAGCTGCTGACGGGGATGGTAGATCAGCTCCCCATCCCCGTCGATCAGATAGAGATAGCCCCCGCTGCCCAGGCTCACGTCCCGGCAGACCTGTTCGATGCCGCTGAAGCTCATGTCCACCAGCAGCACGCCCCCCTCGGTGACGCCATCCCGGGTCAGCTGCACGTGGCGGCTCAGGGACACCACCCAGCGGTAGGGATAGTCGGGATCGTCGAAGATGTTTTGGACGTGGGGGGTGGAGAAGTGGAGATTTTCCATGCTCCGGACCGCCGCCTGGAACCAGTCGCTGTCCGCCGTCCGGGCGTCCTGCTTCAGGGCGGTCAGCGGCACGGCGGATACCAGTCCCCCCTGCCCGTCGAAAACCGCCAGGGAGACCAGGTCGTCCCGGTTCTCCTCATAGAGGAGGCTCAGGTCCCCGGTGAGGTCGTCCTCCGCCAGGTCCATATTCTTAATGCTCCGGTAGTACACCGTGTCGGAGATGCGCATCATCCGCCGGAGGTAGCTGTCCAGATTCAGGTTCGCCTGGGCCAGCACCCGCTGACTGTTCTCCGCCACCAGCTGCTCGCTGGCGGAGGAAAAGCGCCAGATGAGGCTGACGCTCATCAGCAGCATCCCCGCCGCCGCCACGGCGGTGAAGGACAGGGAGAGGACCATCTGGATGCTCATTTTGCGGTAGCGCTCCCCCCACTGGGCGGCGAGGCGGCGGAATACGTTCATAGGGTTCCCTCCCTTCTCGCAAGGCGGCCTGCTTTTCCGCGGAAAAGCAATGCCGGGCCATGGCCCGGCATTGAGAATGCCTGGGCGCTGACTCTTTTAGGTTCCCGCTTCCCAGGTGCCGGGAACCGCCCAGGGCTGAACGAAGCCCTCCGGAATGTTCTCGCAATCCACGCTGACGTGATAGCCCAGCTCTTCGCTGGGCAGGCTCCCCGCGGGGAAGAACACCGTCAGACCGCCCTGGCCGAACCGAATCCACTCCGGCTCCAGGGCCTGGGACATCTCCGCGCAGATGATGGGGTTGAGCTCCCAATCCACCAGCTCCGGCAGGCGCTTGCGGACCTCCGCTTCCGGCACGGTGAAGAGGTCCCAGACCTCCAGCCGTTCCCCGGTCCGGCGGTCGAAGGCGTCCTGAAAGCTGGTGCTGGTGCACAGCGGAGTTCCGTACTCCTGGGGCAGCGTCAGTTCCGTGGTGAAGTACATCACCCGCTCACTGGAGGCGCTGGGCGCCACGGTCTGCTGGATGTGGCCGCTCCGGTACGCCTCCCCCAGCTCCTTCCAGGCGGCATAGCACTGCTCCAGCGCGTCCATCTCGTCGTAGAGCAGGCCCCGGTCCTCGTAGTACTGCCGGACCTGTCTCTGGGCCGTCTCGCTGAGATCGGCGAAGCTCTCCGGGGCCCCGGCATAGTAGTCCGCCGGCCCCCGGGGCTCGTCCACCTCCAACAGCTCCGTGCCGTCCGCCAAGCGGTAGGAATAGTTGCTCCAACTGTCCCACTCCAGCACATCCACCGCCGTTCCGTCCCGGAGGGTCGCCGCCTCCCGCTTCAGCTCGCCGCTGACGACAGCGCTGGCGGCCTGGTAGGCTTTCACGGTCCCGTCCGCCGTCTCCAGTTTCTCCTGCCAGGGGTGGCAGCCGGCATAGACCCAGGCGTCCACCCGCAGGTCCGCCTGGACCGCCGCCCGAAGCTCCTCCTCAGTCCAACTGCCGCTGCCTCTGGGCCAGACGCGGGTCTCCTCCACCAGCCGCACACCGGTCCGTTTCCCCTGGCTGTCCTCCACAACGAAGGCGGTCGGGTCACCGGCCTCGTCCCTCTGGACTTCGACCACCAGACCCTCCACCCACTTCTCCTCATTCCGGCAGGCGGTCAGCCCCAGGGCCAGGCACAGACTCAAGAGCAGGGCCGCACATCGTTTCCGCGTCATCGCCGTTCCCCCCCTTTCTGTCCCGCCCGGAATTTCGAGGGCGAGACGCCGTAATGCCGCTTGAAGACATAACTGAAATAGTTGGGGTCGCTGAACCCCGTGGCCTCGGCGATGCGGTAGGTCTTCTCGTCCGTCTCCCGGAGGAGCCGTGCCGCCTCCTCCATTCGTACTTTTGTGACATAAGCGGTGAAGGGCATCCCTACTTCCCGTTTAAAAAGGGTGGAAAAATACGTAGGGGATAGATGGATATAGGCGCACAGGGACTCCACGCTGAGCTGTTCGTCGGTGTAGTGCCCGGCGATGTAGTCCTTGGCCCGCTCCACCATCTGCCAGGCGGAGTCGCTCCGCCGCCGGCCCAGCAGGTCGTGGAGCCGGCCGCAGCGCTCCCCCAGCCAGCGGCCCAGCTCATCCAAGCTGGAGAAGTCCGCCACGGACACGGCCCCGGTGAACCGCTCCCCGAAGACCTCCTCCACCGCCAGGCCGCCGGCTCGGGTCAGCCGCACCAGGCAGGTCACCACCTCCAGCAAAAACAGGTCGCACTTGGAGAGGGAGAGCCCCGCGTGGCGCAGCCGCTCCATCAGCTCCCGGACCAGCTCCTCCACCTGTTCCAGCGTGCCCAGCTTCACGGCGGCGGACAGGGCCCGCTGGTCCTCCTCCTCAAAGGAGGGGGCGGCGGCGGACTGGGGCTCCAGGTCGCCGATGTAGATGACCCGTCCCCCGCCTGCCAGGACCCGGTAATCCAGGGCGGACCGGGCGCCTGCGGCGCTGCGGTTCAGCTCCTCAGCTCCCCGGCAGGGCAGGCCCACGCCGGTGGTCAGCCGCAGGCCCAGATAGCTCTGGGAGAGGCGGGAGAGCCGCTCCAGCTCCTCCAGCAGGGGGTAGAGCCGGTCCCCGCCGGCAAGGCGGACCAGAAGCGCCGCCATGTCCCCGTACAGTACCACCCGGGCGGAGCAGCCCTCCAGGGCAAAATGCTTTTCCAGGAAGGACTGGACGGACAGCAGCAGCAGCTCGTCCCGGGCTTCCTCGTCCCCGGGGCCGTTCACATGGACCAGGGCGGCGGTCCACAGGCCCTCCGGCAGGTCGATTTCATACCGGGCCGCCCGGTCCTGGACCTGATCGGGGCGGAGCTGGCCGCTCAAAAGCCGGGTGTAGAACAGCTCCCGCAGCACCGGCAGGCTCTCCTCATACCTCCGGCGCAGGGTCTCCATATCCCGGCGCTCCAGCCGCTGCCGGTCCAGCTGCTCCCGGAGTTTTTCCAGCACCTGCACCAGCTCCGGGGCGTTGATGGGCTTTAAAATATACTCGGACACCCCCAAGATCGGAAGAGCGTCGTGTAGGGAAAGAGTGTGTCAGTACGTGTAG
>NZ_CAJTUX010000024.1 GCF_910579365.1 uncultured Oscillibacter sp. | reverse complement strand
TGGTTTGCCCGGTCATGACGCCGGGCGTGTAGACCTCGCTGGGCTGGATGCCGGGATAGGTAACGGGGTCCGTGGGCGTGGCGGGAACGTCAGGGGCCGGGGTGGGCGTCACCACTACGATGCCCCAGTCGATTTCTTCCCCGGAGCTGGGAGTGCCGGGCTGCTCCGAAGCAGCAGGCGGCTCCGAGGAGGGAGGCTGGCTGTTCGTTTCCGACGACGGCGGATTGGTGATCTGCGGGGTGACGGCGCTGAAGTTGCGGATTTCTCCCTCTACCGTCACGTTGGACAGGGTCACGCTCCCCGTCACGCCGGGAGCGATGAGAAGGTCCCCGGTAATGCGCATGTCTGACAGGGCCGCGCCCTCGGCGGAGTTGATGAGAAGGGCGCCCTCCACATCGCTGGAATAGGTCCCGTTGGTTTGGATCAGAACCTGAATCATGTTGTTCAGAAGGTTGACCAGCTCCGCCCGGGTCAAGGGCTCCGTGGGGCGGAAACTTCCCTCCACGGCGTCGGTAATCCAGCCACGGGCGGTCAGGTCCGCGATGTAGGGCCGGGCGTAGCTGGCCACCTGTGCCTCGTCGAGATAGGGGAGGGCGGCGTCGCTGCCGCCAAGCTGGAAGGCCCGGGCCACCATGGTCATGGCCTGCTGGCGGGTGATGCTGTCCCCCGGCAGGGCCTTGCCCTCGCTGCCCAGGTATACCCCGGCGGCGTTGAGCTTCAAAATAGCGCTCTCCCAGCGGTTTTCCTGGGTGTCGGAAAAGGTTCCCTGGGGAGCGGCGGTCTGAAATTGCAGGAAGCGGTCCAGAATACCGGCGAAGGCGCCCCTTGTGATGGAGGCGTCCGGCTGGAAGGACCCGTCTTCATAGCCCTGAAGCACGCCGTATTCCTGGCTCCATTTGTTGACGGCGGCCTCCGCCCAGTGGCCGTTGGTGTCAGTAAAGGCCATGGCGGGCGTGAGGAGCAGGGTTCCGGCCAGGAGGCCGGAGAGGAGGCGCTGGGGGAGTCGAATTTGACGCATGGCAGTTTCCTTTCGTCGGTTCTTGTCGAGACGGTACGTAAAAAACCAGCCGCCGCCGGTTGGGCCGCGGCAAGGGGTCCTCGTTGACAGTTGCCTATTATATAGGAAAAACTGGCATTGGTCAATATTTTGGAGCGGATTTCCAAAATTAACATCCTTTCCAGCGGAGAAAATCCGCTGCCCCGCCATAGGACGGGGCAACGGGTTTCATTGATACTCAAACCGTATTCGCAGGCGTTTTCGGGATTGGCGGGGGCTCTCCGATTCCTCCTGCGCGATGGAATCTCCCCGGAATACGGACAGGGCCAGGCCGATGAGGGCCATGTCCAGAACAGTCTGGAGGTTCCCCACCACCAGAGGCAGGCTGGCGGAAAACAGCACGAAGCCCAGGTTCAGCGCCACGCTGAATAACAGTTGGACAGCCAGCGTGATGACTACCGCCAGGACCACGAAGCGGCCCGGCAGATACTTCTGCCGCAGGCCCTTCACCAGCAGCCAGAGAAGCAGAACCGCCAGCGTCGCCACCAGGAGCAGGAGGGGGACCCAACCCCAGGCCCCCGCCATTATGGCGGGTAGGAAATCCGCGCCAAAGCTGAAAGGAGTCCATTCTTTGCCGTTGGGTCCCCGAACACCGGAGACCGCGCCGATGCCGTAGTTTCCCGGGGAGTTCTGGATCGGAGAGATGTCGGCCCAGAATGTTCGGATCATTTGACCGGCGAATCCCCGGCCATACGGGTCCAGCTCCGGGTGGAGGGCGATTCGGAGTCTTCCAATCAGGGAATCGAAATAGCCCTGGAAGAACAGATACGCCAGGAGACCAAACGCGATGGCAAGAACCAGACAGAGCCCCTTCCAGCGCCCAACGCCAAACCAGTCCTCCCAGGAGGCGAGGAGCATCAGCGCAAAACCGCTGAGGAGAAGGAGGAGCAAGTTGCTCATGCTAGGATAAATCGTCGCGATCACCGCCAGGGGAACGCTACCAAGAATGGCAAGGAAAAATCCTTTCCAATCTTTGCAACGCAATGAACATATCCCCAACACATAGATGATCGGAAGGGATTGGGAGAAATAGAAGGGAAACCTGGCGATACCAAAAGATATCTGCCGGGCAGCGTCCCAGAATATCCCCATGCCCAGAAGCAGAGCGCCGATGTAGATGAGCCCGGCGTGCCGGACCAGCCGGGAGACGTCCAGAAAATACATCCCTAGCAGCGCCGCTGTGCCAAGACCCAGAGCGGCAAAGGCCTTTGCCGCTACATAAACACTGCGGACGTAAGGGTTGGCGCGGAAGAAGAACGCCCGCAGAATCACCCCCGCTAGCGCCAGCGCAATGGTCAGTCCCAGCAGTCCCCACTGGGGCTTTGGCCTATGGACGGCGTCCAGCTCTGTTCCGACGGCGACCGGGTCTCCCATATCCTGGACCGCCAGCCGCTCCGCTTCCTCCGGGGATTTGCCCTCTCTGAGAAAATCGTCCCGCTGGTCCTCCAGGTGCCGCGCCAGCTCCCGGACCAGCACGGGACGGGCTCGCTTCCAGCGTATTTGCTCCTGAACTGTTTCCAGGTAGGCTTGTATGGTCTCAGGCAAGGCACGCGCCCCCTTTCAGCACCCGGCCCACGGCCCGGGCATAGGCGTTCCAGGCGGCTTCCTTTTCCCGGAGGGCGTCCCGGCCCTGTTTGGTCAGGCGGTAGTAGCGCCGGGCCTTGCCGGACTCCGCCGTCTGCTCGTAGGCGGTGACAAAGCCCTTTTCCTCCAGAGAGTGGAGAAGGGGATAGAGGGTCCCCGCCCGGAGGCGGAAGGTGTCGTCGCTCCGCCGCCGCAGTTCGGCGATCATTTGATAGCCGTAAAGGTCCCCGTCCTCCAGCAGCTTCAGCACCAGCAGGGACATGCTTCCGCTGATCAGGCTTTTTTCCAATTCCATAAGCGGCCTCCTCGATAAGCATTATATAGATCATCTATCTATTTGTTGTCTGCATTGTATATCGAAAGCCTATATATGTCAAGGAGTTTTTTTCCGCTGCCGTTTCTTGAAATTGGAAATTTTTTGTGGCTTCTTTCCAAATCCGGCAAGGAATGGTTGACGAAATGCCCATAGGGGCGGTATAATAACCTGATTTATTGTATTGGAAGAGCAGGGAGGGCCGGTCATGTGGATTGCGGACAAGTGGGAGGATTATGAGCTGCTGGACTGCGGCGGCGGCGAACGTTTGGAGCGCTGGGACCGGCAGGTCCTGGTCCGTCCGGACCCCCAGGCCATCTGGGAGACGCCCCGGGAGCATCCCGCCTGGCGGAAGGCGGGAGGACGCTACCTCCGTTCCTCCACCGGCGGGGGACACTGGGAGAAAAAGGCCCTTCCGGAGAGCTGGAAAATCCGCTACAGGAATCTGACGTTTCAGGTGAAGCCCATGAACTTCAAGCACACTGGGCTTTTCCCGGAACAGGCGGTGAACTGGGACTTTATGGCGGACAAAATCCGGAACGCCGGGCGGCCCGTCCGGGTGCTGAACCTCTTCGCCTACACCGGCGGGGCCACTGTGGCCTGCGCCAGGGCCGGGGCCAGCGTCTGCCACGTGGACGCCGCCAAGGGCATGGTTGCCTGGGCCCGGGAGAACGCGAAGCTCTCCGGCCTGGGGGAGGCCCCCATCCGCTGGATTGTGGACGACTGCGCCAAGTTCGTGGAGCGGGAGATCCGCCGGGGAAAGACCTACGACGCCATCGTCATGGACCCGCCCAGCTATGGCCGGGGCCCCGGCGGGGAGGTCTGGAAGCTGGAGGAAAACCTGTATCCCTTCGTGAAGCTTTGCGCCGGGGTGCTGTCGGACAAGCCCTTGTTTGTGCTTATCAATTCCTATACGACAGGCCTGGCCCCGTCGGTGCTGGGCTATCTTTTGAACCTGCTGGTGAAAGAGAAGTACGGCGGGAAATGCACCTGGGACGAGCTGGGCCTTCCTGTGACGGCCACGGGACTGGCCCTGCCATGCGGAGCCACGGGAAGGTGGTTCAGCGAGTAAGCGGACGAAAAACATGCGCCTGTATGCGCCGGCGGAACGCGGGATATTGGAAACGTGGGCTTTGGAGTTTCCGCCTGCCGGCATCGTGCTTTGCGGCCTGGAAACGGGAGAGGAAATTCCGGAGACGTCCCTTGTGGTTCATATTGAGACCTAGGAGTGAACAATGTCGACGATGATTGAAACCGAGAGCCTCCGCTTCGCCTATCCGGCGGACGAGGGGCAAAAGCCCGTCTACGCCCTGCGGGGCGTGGACCTGACTATTGAAAAAGGCAGCTTTGTGGTGATATTGGGCCACAACGGTTCCGGGAAGTCCACCCTGGCCAAGACCTTTAACGCCGTCCTGCTCCCCGCCGGGGGAAAGGTTTTCGTGGAGGGGATGGACACTCTGGACCAGAACCTGCTCCTGGCCATTCGCCAGCGGGTGGGGATGGTGTTTCAGAACCCGGACAACCAGATCGTCGCCAACGTGGTGGAGGAGGACGTGGCCTTCGCCCCGGAGAATCTGGGCGTGCCTACCGAGGAAATCCGCCGCCGGGTGGACAGCGCCCTGAAGGCCGTGGGTATGGACGAGTTTGTCACCCACGCTCCGCACCTGCTTTCCGGCGGGCAGAAACAGCGCATCGCCATCGCCGGAGTGATTGCCATGGAGCCTGCCTGCGTCGTCCTGGACGAGGCCACCGCCATGCTGGACCCCATCGGGCGGCGGGAGGTGCTGGCCACCATTCACCGCTTGAACAAGGAAAAGGGAATCACGGTCATTCTGATTACCCATCACATGAACGAGGCGGAGGACGCGGACCGGGTTATTGTGATGAACGACGGCCGGGTGGACCTGGACGGCACGCCGGAGGAGGCGTTCAGCCAGGTGACCCGCCTCCGCCACCTGGGCCTGACGGCCCCGGACACCGTGGACCTGCTGGACCGCCTGCGGGGCCGGGGCTGGGACGTGCCCCTGGAGGCGCTGACGGTGGAGAAATGCGCGGACGCCGTTGCGGCGGCGCTGAAAAAAGAGTGACGGAGGGAAATGGACGTTGCCTATCCTGGAAATCAAAAATCTGACCCATACCTACGGCATCGGAACGCCTTTTCAGCGCAGCGCGGTGGAGGACGTCAGCTTTGCCGTGGAGCAGGGTGAGTTCCTGGGCATCATCGGGCACACCGGGTCCGGGAAATCCACCTTGATTCAACACCTGAACGGCCTTTTAAAGCCTACGTCCGGACAGATTCTGCTGGAGGGAAGGGACATCTGGGCCGAGCCGAAAAAAATACGAAATGTCCGCTTTCAAGTGGGTCTGGTGTTTCAATACCCGGAGTACCAGCTCTTTGAGGAGACGGTTTATAAGGACATCTCTTTTGGCCCCAAAAACCAGGGGAAGACCGGAGACGAACTGGACCACGCCGTCCGTGAGGCGGCGCGGCTGGTGGGCCTTCGGGACGAGCAGCTGGACAAGTCCCCCTTTGAGCTCTCCGGCGGACAGAAACGCCGGGTGGCCCTGGCGGGGGTTTTGGCCATGGAGCCCAAGGTTCTGGTTCTGGACGAGCCCACGGCGGGCCTGGACCCGGCGGGCCGGGAGAATCTGATGGCGAACATCCGGGAGTACCACCGGAACAAGGGAACCACCATTCTTTTGGTCAGCCACAGCATGGATGAGATCGCCCAGAACGTGGACCGTATTCTGGTGCTGAAAGCCGCCCATATCCTCATGAGCGGAACTCCAGCGGAGGTGTTTACCCGGGCGGAAGAACTTCTCTCCGCCGGGCTGGATGTGCCCCAGATTACCCGGGTGGCCATGGCCCTCCGGGACCGGGGGCTTCCCATCGACCCTGCCGTCTACACCGTGGAGGCCCTGGAGCGGCAGCTCCTGTCTTTGAAGGGGGGAGGGGGCCCATGCTGAAGGACATCACTCTGGGCCAGTATTTCCCGGGAAATACCGTGGCGCACAAGCTGGACCCGAGGACGAAAATCCTGCTGGTGGTGCTGTATATCACGGCTCTTTTCACTGCGGGCAGCTTCCTTGCCTATGGCTGTATGGCCCTGGTACTGGCAGCCTGTGTCCATATTTCAAAGGTTGGTCTCAAGGCCCTGGTGAAGGGCCTGAAGCCGGTGCTGTTCATCATTGTCTTCACCGGCGTTTTAAATCTGTTCTTTACCCCGGGGACGAACGAGCTCTGGGCCTGGGGACCGTTCCACATCACGGACACGGGCCTGCGGAATGCCGCCTTTATGGTTCTGCGCATCATGCTTTTGATTATGGGGACTTTCCTCATGACCTACACCACCAGCCCCATCAGCCTCACCGACGGCCTGGAGCGGCTGCTGAACGGCCTCAAGCGCTTTCACGTCCCGGTCCACGAGCTGACCATGATTATGTCCATCGCCCTGCGGTTCATCCCGACCCTGATTGAGGAGACGGACAAGATCATGTCCGCCCAGAAGGCCCGGGGGGCGGACTTTGAGAGCGGAAACCTGATGGAGAAGGCGAAGGCGCTGGTTCCCATTCTGGTACCTCTGTTCATTAGCGCCTTCCGCCGGGCGGACGAGCTGGCCACGGCCATGGAGTGCCGCTGCTACCACGGCGGCGAGGGCCGGACGAAGCTCCACGTGCTGCAATTCGAGCGGCGGGATTATATCGCCCTGACCTTGGGCGTGCTGATCCTGGCGGGGGTCATTGCTTTGCGGGCCTTCGGGCTGTAAGGAAGGCGATTTTGATGGAAGGGAAGAAAGGGCGGGACTGGGCGGCGATTTTGACGCTGACCCTGTGCGTAGTTTTGCTGGCGGTGAATTTCCGGCAGGGAAAGCGGCTGGAGACGCTGGAGCGCCAGATCTCCGATGCGCGGATATCCATCATGGACGACATCCGGGATATGGAGTCCACGGTTTATTCCCAGATACAGGAGGCGGACAAGCTGGTCCTGGACTGGAGTTATACTCCCGCTTTGGATATGGAGCGGCGCGGCGTGGCCTTGTATGTCACGGTGTGGCTGAGAGAGTGGCGGGAGGACAGTACGGTGGAGCTGGTGTGGACCTATCTGGGCGAAACCGGGGAGGAGGGCGTGATTCCCCTTGACAGCGCCGGGAAGGGATCGTTTTCAGGCAGGATGTTCCTCCCGGTGTTGAGCGGGGAGTTCGGCCTGGATGTCGTGGTTCAAAATGGCGAGACCCAGCGCAGGGAAAGCCTGGGCGGCGTGTACGACCCGAGTGAAATGCTGCCGGTTCAGTGCGACTTCCAGGGAGGGCGGACACAGACGGAATATCTGAAAGACGTCTTTACCGTCTATGAGTGCGGCGCGAAACTCCTTAATTGGCATTACCAGAGTCTTCCCGAGACCAAGGACCACGTATTCCGTCTCCGGCGAAACGGCGAAATCGCGGCGGAGCAGGCGGCGGAACCGGGGGACCGGTTGGACACCTATTTCTGCGGCAAACTCTCCACGGAGGTCCGGCCAGGGGACCAGATGGCCCTGACCTTCTTCTGCCGGGATGAAAACGGCCTGGGCTATGAGTTTTTGCTCCAGGACTGGATTGCTGTGGAAGAGCGGGACGTCGCGAGGGGCGGTTCCGAGTGGGAGGACTGGCCCAAGCTTACCTGGGACTGAATGGAAAGGAGACGGCCATGCGCAACATCGCCTTGAAGCTCACCTACAACGGCACCGCCTATCACGGCTGGCAGGTGCAGAAAAACGCCGCCTCTGTCTGTGAGACCCTGCAAAAGGCCATCGGGAAGGTCTGCGGCGGTCCGGTCCACCTCACCGGCTGCGGAAGGACGGATGCCGGGGTCCACGCGGAGCGCTATGTGGCCAACTTCCGGACGGAGAGCCGGATTCCCATTGACCGAATGCCCTACGCCATCAACACCCACACCCCGGAGGACATCGCCGTCCGGGAGGCGGTGGAGGTGGGGGAGGACTTCAACGCCATCGGGTCCTGTGTTAAAAAAGAGTATACTTACCGCATTTACAACTCCCGCTTCAAAAATCCCTTCTATGTCAACCGGGCCTATTTTTACCCGAAGCGGCTGGATGAGGACTTTTTGAACCGGGCCGCCCATATGTTTGTGGGGACCCACGATTTCCGGGCCGTCCGCTCGGTGGGGACGGAGACGAGGACCACCGTGCGGACCATCCATTGGTGCGACGTGACCCGGAACGGGGACCTGTTGGAGCTCCGGGTCTGCGCCGATGGCTTTTTGTACAATATGGTCCGGGCCATTACCGGCACCGTGCTGTACGCCGCCGAGGGCAAGTTTGCCCCGGAGGACATCCCCGCCATTCTGGAGAGCGGCGACCGGACCCTGGCGGGGCCCACCGTGCCTCCCGGCGGGCTGTATCTGACGAGAATCTGGTATGAGGATGAGCGGCTGAATGAGTGAGAAACGCGTGGACAACTCCGTGGACAATTCCAAAGAGGAACGGCATCCTGTCCGCAGCTTCCTGAGCTTTGCCCTGATGCTGGCGGCGGTGCTGCTGGTGGTGCTGTTTGCGGCCTACCGAGACGGCACCGGCTTTGATGTTCTCCGGCGCTACCTCCATTATGGGCGGGCGGAGCAGGTGGGCGGCGAGGTGGTCTATCACTATGACGCCGCCTCCAAAAACCGCTTTGCCCTGTTGGGTGAGAGTTTGGTGGTGCTGTCGGACGCCGCTTTGAGCCTGTTTAACAGTGCGGGGGAGGAGGTCTGGTCCACCTCCGTGACCATGACGGCCCCCGCCCTCTCCGCCGGCGGCGGCAGAGCCGTGGCCTATGACGTGGGGGGAACAGCGCTGTATGTTTTGGATCAAACGGGGCTTTTGCTGGAGCTCACCGCCCAGGAGGAGGAGCCCTACATAGCCGCCGCCCTGAATAAAAACGGCGTCCTGACCGTGACGGCCCAGAAGCGGGGATTTAAGGGCAGCGTCACCGTCTATGACCGGGAGCTGCTGGCGCCAGCCTTCGAGTTTCAGTCCTCCCAGCGCTTTGTGTTGGATGGGTATACCCTGGGGAACCGCCTGGCGGCGGTGACCCTGGGCCAGGAAAACGGCGTGTTTGTCAGCAATATTGTGCTCTACGAGATGCCGGAGGAGGAGCCGAAAGCCAACTACAGCATTTCCGGCGGGCTGGTGGCCGCCGTTGGAGAGCAGGAGGGGCGTCTGGTTACGGTTTCCGATACGGCTTTGACCTTCGCGAGCCCAGGCGGGGAGATCAGCGGGTCGTATTCCTACGGCGGAGCTTATCTCCGGGAGTATGACCTGGGCGGCACAGGCTTCGCGGCGCTGCTTTTGAATCGTTACCGCTCCGGCAGCGTGGGGCGTCTGGTCACGGTGGACAAGGACGGCGAGGAGTTGGGAACCATTGACGTGCGGGAGGAGGTGCTGAGCATTTCCGCCTCCGGCCGGTATCTGGCGGTGCTCTACGCCGACCATCTCACGGTCTATAACCAGGACCTTCAGACCTACGCCACGCTCCGGGGAACGGGAGACGCCCGGGAGGCCCTGATGCGCTCCGACGGCTCGGTGCTGTTGCTGTCTTCCGGCTCTGCCAGCCTGTTTTTGCCTTGAGCGACAAAAATTTAGGGGCAAGTTCACAAAACGTTTACATGGGAAGAGGTAGGAAAGTTTGACGACACCTGTTATAATAGATGCCATCGCCCTTGTGGTATTGGCGGGTTTTGCGCTGCTGGGGGCCTGGAAGGGGCTGCTGCGGACGTTGGCGGGCCTGCTGGTGGTGGCATTTTCTCTGGCGGGGGCGGGGATGATCGCCTCAGCTCTGACGGCACCGGCGGCGAAGCTGATTGTCCCGGTGATTGAAAAGCGGATTGAGTCCCGCCTGGAGGAGGCGGTTCAGGAACAGCTCTCTGGAAGAATGCCGGGGGAAGAGGACCATCTGCCTCTGGCGGAACTGCTGGATCTGCTGGGCGTAGATCAGGTCCGGCGGGACGCGCTTTCCAGCCGCGCCCAGGAGACCGTCCGGGAAACCGGGGCCTCGATCGCGGCGGCAGTGGTGGAGAGTTTGGCCCAATCCGTGCTCTACGGCATATTGTATCTGCTGTCCTTCTCTCTGCTGACCATCGCCCTGCACCTGCTGGTGCGGATGCTGGACGCGGTTTTGAAGCTGCCGGGTCTCCATGGGCTGAACGCGTTGGGCGGCGGCCTGATCGGCCTGGCGGAGGGGGCGCTGCTGCTGTTTTTGGCGGTATGGGTTCTGCGGCTGCTGGGCATGTCCTTTGACGGACAGGAGAGCAGCTGGATATTCCGGTTTTTCACCACCCACTCTCCCCTGGACGCGCTGGCGTTCCTGGGTTTGTAAGGGGAGACCCGGGGGTTGGCCTTTCGGGTTCGATATTAATTCAAAAGCGCCCCAGGGCGCGTGGAGGTTTAAGAGGTATGCAGCCGACACTTTGTTCCAGATGCAAAAAGAACGTCGCCGTGGTATTCATTTCCAAGCTGGACGGCGAGAAGACCATTAACGAGGGCCTGTGCCTGAAGTGCGCCAAGGAGCTGGGACTGCCCCAGGTGGACGACATGATGAAGCGCATGGGCATCTCCGACGAGGACCTGGAGACACTGAACAGCGAGATGATGCAGGCCATGAACGGCGTGGAGAACATTGAGGACCTTCCCGGCGGAGAGGAGGGCGAGGAGGAGGAAGAGGGCAAAACCGCCACCTTTCCCTTCCTGAACCGTCTGTTCTCCGGCGGCGAGTCCTCCAAGGAGGGCGCCGAGGAGGGCCGGAGCGAGCGCAGGGAGAAGAAGGATTCCCCCAAGAACGCCAAGCGGAAGTATCTGGAGAATTACTGCATCTCTCTGACGCAGAAGGCCAAGGACGGCAAGCTGGACCCGGTGATTGGCCGGACGGAGGAGATCGAGCGGGTGGTCCAGATTTTGAATCGCCGCCAGAAGAACAACCCCTGTCTCATCGGCGAGCCCGGCGTGGGCAAGACCGCCATTGCCGAGGGGCTGGCCCAGCGGATTGCCGCCGGAGATGTGCCCTTCAAGCTCCGGGAAAAGGAAGTCTACCTTCTGGACCTGACAGCGCTGGTGGCCGGCACGCAGTTCCGGGGCCAGTTTGAGAGCCGGATGAAGGGCCTGATTGACGAGGTAAAACGGATCGGCAACATCGTGCTGATGATCGACGAGGTTCACAACCTGGTGGGGGCTGGAGACGCCGAGGGCAGCATGAACGCCGCCAACATTCTCAAGCCCGCCTTGAGCCGGGGGGAGATTCAGGTCATCGGCGCCACCACGTTCAACGAGTACCGCAAGCACATTGAAAAGGACGCCGCCCTGGAGCGCCGCTTCCAGCCGGTGACGGTCAACGAGCCGTCGGTGGAGGATTCCATCAAAATCTTGAAGGGCCTGGCTCCCAAGTACGAGGAATTCCACGGCGTGAAGCTGACGGAGGGCATTCTCCGTCAGGCGGTGCTGCTCAGCGAGCGTTACATCACGGACCGTTTCCTGCCGGACAAGGCCATCGACCTCATCGACGAGGCCAGCAGCGACCTGAATCTGAAGGACCCGGACATCTCCCGCCGCATGCAGATTCAGCGGGAGGTGGACGACTACGCCAAGGAGCGGACCATGCTGGAGGAGAAGGAGGAGAAATCCGAGGAGGACTACGCCCGCATGGCGGAGCTGAAGAGCCGGGACCTCCAGTTGAGTACGGAGCTGAAAACCCTGAATGAGAAGGGACAGCCGCAGCTCACCATGGAAAATCTGGCCCACGTTATCGAGCTGTGGACCAAAATTCCCGCCTCCCGCATCCGCGAGCAGGAGTTCCAGCGCCTCTCCCAGCTGGAGACGCGGCTGAAGGGGCATATCATCGGCCAGGACGAGGCCATCGCTTCTGTCTCCGCCGCCGTCCGGCGGAACCGGGTGGGCATTTCTCCCAAGCATAAGCCGGTCAGCTTCATCTTTGTGGGGTCCACCGGCGTTGGAAAGACGGAGCTGGTGAAGCAGCTGGCCACGGACCTCTTCAACACTCCGGATGCCCTGATCCGTCTGGATATGTCGGAGTTTATGGAGAAGCACTCCGTCTCCCGGATTGTGGGCTCCCCTCCGGGCTATGTGGGGTATGACGAGGCGGGGCAGCTGACGGAGAAGATTCGACGAAAGCCCTATGCCGTCGTCCTCTTCGACGAAATTGAGAAGGCCCACCCCGATGTGCTGAACGTGCTTTTGCAGATTCTGGACGACGGGGAGATCACCGACGCCCATGGCCGGAAGGTGAATTTTGAAAACACCATCATCGTCATGACGTCCAACGCCGGCAGCGCCACGAAGGAGGGGACGGTGGGATTTGACCGCAGTCTCAGCCAGCAGGACAGCGAGAAGGCCATGAAGGCCCTTCAGCAGTTCCTCCGCCCGGAGTTCATCAACCGGGTAGACGCGGTGATTACTTTCAACCGCCTCTCTGAGGAGAATTTCCAGGCCATTGCCCGGATTATGCTGGACGAGCTGAAAGCCTCTCTCAGGGAAAAGGGCATCACCTTTACCTATGACGCCAGCGTGGTGGACTTCCTGACGAAAAAGTCCTATTCCCGGACCTATGGCGCTCGGAATCTCCGGCGGACCATCCAGAAGGAGCTGGAGGACCCCATGGCCACGAGGATCATCGACAGCTATGAAAATCCCATTATTGGCATCCATGCCGCCGCGGAAGAGGAAACCGTCTGTCTGAGCACCGTCTGAGTACTGCCGTCCATGATTCATTAACTTGAGAATGCGGAAATGCCTTGGCGTTCGCCGTGCGGAAGGAAGGTCCATATGCTGTTTCGAAAAGACATTGATCCCCGCTGCGCATACTGCCAGCGGGGCCAGCGGCTGAACGAGAGGGAGGTTGCCTGTATCAAAAAGGGCGTAGTGCCGGTAGAGCATTCCTGCCGGGCTTTCCGCTACGACCCGATGAAGCGTGTCCCGCCCCGTCCGGCGGCGCTGAACACGCAGAAGCTTCGTAAAGAGGATTTTTCCATTTAGTTCAGTTTGACCCGCCCCGGTGAGAAGCCTCATCAGGGCGGGTCGTCAAATGGCGGAATGAAAAGGAGACGCTTACATGGAATTGAATCGGATAAGCGCGGTTTACTTCAGCGCCGCCGGCGTAACGGACAAGGTGGTCCGCACGTTGGCGGAGGCATTGGCGGAGGCGCTTTCCCTTCCCCTGACCTGCCGGAGCTTCACAAGGCCGGCGGAACGGAGAGAGACGCTGTCTTTCAGCAGGGGGGAACTGGTGATTGTGGGGGCTCCCACCTATGCCGGACGCCTGCCCAACAAAATTGCGCCGGATTTTCAGGCGAAACTCCAGGGAAATGGAGCCCTGGCAGTAGCGGCGGTGACCTTTGGCAACCGGGCCTTTGACCATTCGCTGGCGGAGCTGTGCGCCCTTCTGGAGTCCGGGGGCTTCCATACCGTTGCCGCTGGGGCCTTTCCGGGCCGTCACGCCTTTACCGATGCGCTGGGAGACGGCCGCCCTGATTGGGAGGACAAGCGGACCATACAGGAATTTGCCAAACGGATTGCCGGAAAGATCCGGGAATTGGAAGAGATCCCTGGTCCGGTGGCGGTTCCGGGTGATCCCTCCGCTCCTTATTACATTCCCAAGGGTCTGGACGGAGAGCCGGCAAAGTTTTTGAAGGCCAAGCCCCAGACAGACTTCGGAAAATGCTGCAGCTGCGGCGTATGCGCCAGAGTCTGTCCCATGGGGGCGGTCAATCCGGAGAATGTGGCGGAGGTGCCTGGGACCTGCATCAAGTGCCAGGCCTGTGTGCGGAAGTGTACCCACCATGCCAAGTATTTTGATGACCCGGCGTTCCTGTCCCATGTGGCCATGCTGGAGAAGAACTTCCAGGAGCCGAAAGCGATTGAGACCTTTCTATAAAAAGACCGGGGACTTTGTCCCCGGTCTTTTACTCAGATGTATGCTGTAAAGGGTGAATTTAACCACCACCCAAATACAAGAGGCAGCGGCTCGTTTGTGGCAGAATGGCGGTTGCGGGAAGGCGGGGAAAGTGTCGAAGGTATATACCTGTCTTGCCTATGGGCCTGATAAGAGCAAAAGCTGACGGGCAGGTCGGGGCGTTCCGGATACCTGGGGCGTCCCCTTTTTCTTTTAAGGCTGTTGACGCTATGTGGACAATTAGGCGCTCGTATCCCTTGAAAAATACGGGCTTCTAAGCGGCCATCGGCAGGGGGCGGCCATACAAGGTCATATGCCGATCAACTATGTGGAACAGTTTCGGTCCCTGCCGGTCAGAGCAGTACAGCAGATGCCGGAGGTGGCTTAAAAATCGGAAGCAGCGGTTTCCGATTTCATAGGGGCTTGGGGGGCGGTCAGCCGCCAACAAGCAAACGGGTCGGTATATACCGAGCCATTGCTTGCTACTACTGCCAGTGTTCAAAAACAAAGGTTGAATGTTGCCTCTATTGGTGCTATACTTTGCTCGTAATAGGCTGTCAAATCGGAAATTTTGTAGAAGGAGAACCTCAAAATGTTGGAATTGCGTGACTTTCCGCTCACCTACAAAGAAGGCGTATACAGCGTTGCTGATTTTAGTCAAGATATCGAGGGAGACAACGCTGTCTCCTTTGACTATGACGCACAGTATCAAATGCTTGACTATAATATTCCTGTTGGGCAAGAATGGCGTAAGATGACGTTGTACAGCGTGCCGGAGGGGGAGCTCGTTCGGACGCTGCGTGCCGTCTATGGCAAGGATGGGACCCTTCAAAAGATCACGGCCGTACTTAAGGGACGAGAAACACTTTTGTACATCCGTTATGAAAGTGAGGAAGATGCTAAGGAGAAAATTCGGAGATTTGCTATCCGAAATGCAGATGCCATAATCGAGCAGTTCCAACAATGCACAGATGTTGTAGCAAGACTTTTTATCGACTATTACTGTGACGGCGATAACATGGATTACCATGCCGTGATTGGCACCGTGGCGCAAATGGAGGCAGTAAGACGGAAATACCACGATGAGGATGCCTGTGATAACTCTGGCAATTACCCATCAGAAGATATCAAGGGTGACAACGGGATGCTGATCACAATGGTGCGCTGTGCCGAGGGCCATCCGTCAGAAAATTTCCAGTATGCGGTAGAAATCATGACGAAGCATATTGAGAAATATGCTTTGGCAACGTTGCGCAAGACTGAGGATTTCAAATTTATCTGTGAAGAATATGATTAAGAAATGCGTGTGAATGGTAGGGAAAAGTGTGATATTAAGTTCCGTTTTACCGGGGGATTTCATCTTTTGGGTGAAATTCCCCTTTGACAAATGCTCTCGTCAAATAGCTGCTCTGGCAGCCGGATGTCCTCCTGCGGCACATATTTCCAAGAAAATTCTCCTAGCAGCGCTTCCGCCGCCGCCGGTTCGCCGGAAGGGTGGAAGCCGGAGAGCTGAGCCAGCTTTCCCAACAATTCCTCCGCCGTGACACGGTCCTGGAGGCGGTCCAGCCCCGCGTCGGCGTCCCGCTTGGAGAGCCGCCGTCCGTTCGGGGCCAGCAGAAGGGGGAAATGATAGAACTCCGGCGGCGTCAGCCCCAGGAGGTGATAGAGATACAGCTGCCTCGGCGTGGAGGACAGCAGGTCCGCCCCTCGGACTACTTCCGTGACACCCATGGCGGCGTCGTCTACCACCACGGCCAGCTGATAGGCGAACATGCCGTCGGAGCGCCGGAGAAGAAAATCCCCGCAGTCCCGGTCCAGCCGCTGGCGGTATGGTCCCATATGTCCGTCGATAAAGCTCTGCTCCTCTGCCGGGACCCGGAGGCGCAGGGCGGGGGAGCGGCGCGTTGCCCGCTCGGCCCGTTCCGCGCCGGTAAGGTTCCGGCAGGTTCCCGGGTAGACGGTCAAGCCGTCTTCCCGGTGAGGGGCGCTGGCGGCGTGGAGCTCGGCCCGGGTGCAGAAGCAGGGGTAGACCAGTCCCCGAGCCTCCAGCGTTTCCAAAGCGGACCGGTAGAGCTCCGTCCGCTGGCTTTGAAAGTAGGGCTCGTCCGGCCCGCCGGTGATGGGACCTTCGTCCCAGTCCAGCCCCAGCCAGCGGAGGTCCGCCATCATCTGCTCCGCGTAGCGGGGGGGACAGCGCGCGGTATCCAGGTCTTCGATCCGCAGAACTACCCGCCCGCCCTTCTGCCGGGCGCTGAGCCAGGCCAGGAGGCAGCAGAGGATATTTCCCAGGTGAATGCGCCCGCTGGGGGAGGGGGCGAAACGGCCGACGGTCATGATGGAACCTCCTTTTGGTCAGAGAAACAGGCCCGGCCTTATTCAGGTCCGGGCCTGGGGGTTATTCCATGGAAATAATATAGTAGTATACGGGCTGCCCGCCAGAGAGAACCATGACCTCCGCGCCGGGACAGGCGGTTTCGAAGAGCTTTCCGGCCTGCTGGGCGTCCTCCTCCTTCACGTCCTCGCCGGCGTAAAGGGAGATGAAGGATGCGCCCCGCTTGGCCGCGTCCGCCGCCAGCCGCTCCAACAGCGTGCGGAGAGAGCTGTCCGTGCCAAAGAGTTTTCCCTCTTCCAGTGCCAGATAGTCCCCCGCCTTGATGTCGAAGCCGTCAAAGTCCGAGTCCCTGGCGGCGTAGGTGATCTGGGCGGTGGTGACGCCGGAGAGACTGTCCGTCATAGTGTCGGTCAGCGTCTGTACATCGGGAGCATCAAAGTCCACATTCATCATGGCGGTGATGCCCTGGGGAACGGTCTTGGTGGGGATGACCACTACATTTTTCTCCGTCAGCGCCGCGCATTGCTGGGCGGCCATGATGATATTGCCGTTGTTAGGCAGGACGAATACGGTCTCGGCGGGAATCTGATCCACGACCTCCAGGATGCTCTCCGTAGAGGGGTTCATGGTCTGACCGCCGGACACCACGCCGTCCACGCCCAGGTCCTGGAACACAGCCGCCAAGCCGTCTCCGGCGCAGACGGAAAGGAACCCGTATTTTTTCTCCGGCGGGGCCACCACATGTCCGCCTGCGGAGGACTCTTCCTCCATCTCCAGGTCGTCCACGCTCTGGGCCTTCTTTCCTGCGGCTACATCCTCATATTGGGTTCGCATGTTTTCAATCTTCGCCAGCTCCAGCGTGCCGTACTTCTGGGACTCGGTCAGGGCGCTGCCGGGGATATTGGTATGGACATGGACCTTAAAGGCCTCGTCGTCCTCGCCGATGACCAAGCTGTCGCCGATGCTGTTGAGATAGGCCCGGAAGGGGTCCAGATTGACGTTGGGGTCGTTCTTGCGGACGATGAACACGGTGTCAAAAGCGAAGGTGATCTCCTCGGTGGAGAACACGTCGAAATCGGCTTTGGCCTTCTGGGGCGCGTCCTCCTGGGCTTCCGGCATGGGCTCTCCCCGGAGCTCGGCCAGCATGCCCTCCAGAATCAGCAGATAGCCCTTGCCGCCGGCGTCCACAACGCCGGCCTTTTTCAGCACCGGGTTCATTTCGATGGTCTGGGCCAGGGCGTCGTACCCCTCCTGAATGGCGGCGCTCAAGACCTTCTCAAAGTCCCGCTCCTCTCCGGCGGCCTCCGCCGCCCGCTTGGCGGCAAGGCGAGACACCGTCAAAACCGTGCCCTCGGCGGGCTTCATCACGGCCTTGTAGGCGGAGGAGACGCCCTCCTGCATGGCGGCGGCAAATGTGGCGGCGTCGGCGGTCTCGCAGCCCTTCAAACCCTTGGAAAGTCCCCGGAAGAGCAGGGAGAGAATGACGCCGGAGTTGCCCCTGGCTCCGCGGAGCAGGGCGGAGGCGGTGATGGACACGGCCTTGTCCAGGGCGGCGGGTTCGGTCTTCTTCAGCTCCGTCACGGCGGTGCCGATGGTCATGGACATGTTGGTGCCCGTGTCGCCGTCGGGAACGGGGAAGACGTTGAGGTCGTTGATGGCCTGTTTCTGGGCCGTGATGGCGGCGGCGCCGTGAAGAATCATCCGCTTGAAGAGCGCGCCGGTAATTTGTTCATTCATTCGATCTCTTCCTCCCTCAAAGGGTCATGGAGTCGACGCAGACATCCACGGCCCGGACGGTGACGCCGGTGTTTTTCTCCACCACATAGCGCACCTCGTTCATAATCGAGCGGCAGACGGCGGGGAGATTGACGCCGTTTTCCACGATGATGTGAAGCTCAATGGAGATGGAACTGTCGTCGTGATACGTGATGCTGACGCCCTTGCTCATAGCCTCGCGGCGCAGCAGGTGAACCAGTCCGTCCGTCATTGAGCGGAAGGCCATGCCCTTGACGCCGAAGCAGTTGGTGGCGGCCATGCCCGTGATGTTGGAAAACACGGCGCTGCTGACGGAGATCTCACCTTGTTCAGACTTGAATTGAATCATGAGAACGTCCTTTCTTTCCCGGTATTGTCAGGGGGCGGGTCCCGTCCCCGGCTGAACCAGCACTTGCACAGTATTATAAACGATTCCGAGGCAAAGCACAAGTGGTAAAAGCGGAAAAACCTGCCTCTCCGGCGGCGTCCTTGGCCTCCGGAGCACTTTCTGGAGGGGGGCGGGAAAAAATCCGGCATACTATTAGAATAGTATTGACAAAAGGATACTATCGTGATAGTATGACATTACAAACGATCGCGATAGTTTGGCAAGGAGGGCTTTTGGTTATGAAGCTGTTTGATTCGGAGCTGAAGGTTATGGATGTACTCTGGCGTCTGGGGGATCGCACGGCCAAGGAAATCTCGGCCATTTTGGGGGAGGAGACCGGCTGGAACGTGAACACCACCTATACGGTGATCAAAAAGTGCGTTGCCAAGGGGGCGGTGCGAAGGAGCGAGCCGAATTTTCTCTGCCACGCTCTGGTATCGAAGGAGGAGATTCAGGCGGCGGAGACGGAGGAGCTCATCGGGCGGCTGTTCGACGGTTCGCCGGACCTGCTCTTCGCCTCTCTGCTCAGCAGTCAGAAACTCTCGCCGGAGCAGATCGGGCGGCTTCGGGAGATTGTCAGCGAGATGAAGTGAGGCGGGTATGACTTTTTGGGAAATGTCTCTTTCCGGGACGGTCTTCATCCTTGCCGCCGCGGCTTTCCGGGGCGCAACGCTTCGCCGTCTGCCCAAAGGAACCTTTGTGGTGTTGTGGTGGCTGGCGGCGGTCCGTTTGCTGGCGCCTGTGGAGCTGCCCTCCCGGTTCAGCGTCTATACACTGCTGGAGACTCTGCGCTCCTATGCCGACCCTGCGGAGGTCCCGGCAATCCCGGCGGTTCCTGTGCCTGCGGCAGCCGTTGCACCCCCTCGTGTGATGACGGTTCCTGTGCCTGCGGCGGCAACGCCCCAACCCGCGTCTTTTCCGGTTTGGACGGCGCTCTGGGCCGCCGGTGCGGCGCTGCTGGCGCTGTGGTTCCTGATTCGCTATGTCCGCTGGCGGCGGCGTTTTCGGGAGTCCCTTCCTGCGGAGGCCTCTCCAGTTGCGGACGCCTGCCTGCGCTGCCGGAGAACCGTCCGCCTTCGGGTCACGGACCAGATTTCCGCTCCGCTGACTTATGGACTCCTCCGGCCGGTGATTCTCCTGCCCAAGACGCTGGACCTGGGTGATGAGGAAGCGGTGACCTGTGTGTTGGCCCATGAGCGAGTCCATATTCTCCGGCTGGACGGTCTTTTCAAGCTGGTATTGACGGCGGCGCTGTGCGTCCACTGGTTCAACCCGGCGGCGTGGCTGCTCTACATCCTGGGAAACCGGGACATGGAGCTCCGCTGCGACGAGGCGGCGGTGCTGGCTCTGGGAGAGGACAGCCGGGAGCGGTACGCCCTGGCCCTTATCCGTTTGGCGGAGAAACAATGTGCGTCTCTGTGCGGCTTCGCCCATCGAAGCGGCATGGAAGAAAGGATTCAAGCGATTATGAGCATCAAGAAAAAATCCCTGCTGACCTGTTTTGCGGCCCTGGCGCTGGTGCTGGGGATTACAACGGCCTTTGCGACCTCCGCGCGGCCGGCGGAGGCGGACGAACCTTTGGGCTATGCTATGGCCGACCGTGCGCTTTACGCCCAGTCGTCTGCGGAATCCGCCGCCCAGTGGAAAGAAGTCCTGGCCCCCTATGAGCCCTTCGGCCTGAAGTGGACCTTTGATGACCCGGACCTGGACGGCAACGGCCTGACCATGACCTGGGAGGGCCGCGAGGTCAGCGGCATTTATGACCAGGAAAGGGCTTTGTGGATTACGGAGCACACCGGAAACAGCACGTTTGGCCCCGATGCCGTGGAGCTCTATACCGTCTATGAAGGTAAGGAGCTCACCGGCCTCCGCCTTGCCGCGGAGGAGGAACAGGCTCGGTTCACCCAGGGCCGGAAGCTGTCCTCCGACGCTTTAAAGGTGGAAATCCTGGCGGAGAGTGTCCGCTATGACAGCGGGAATATCTATTTCACCATCCCCGAGAGCGAGGAGCCCTGGAGCATCTTTATTCGGGGCCGCGTTCAGATGGAGGACGGCTCCGGAATGAGCGTTCACTATCTGGAGGAGGAGAGCGAAAAGGCGGAGTGGGTGCCCCGGATGACCTATTGCTTTGCGGTAGGGGACGCGGCCTTTGACGAGCTGACGATGGAGATTGCCTATGGGGACGCACAATATACCTATCCTCTGACGCTGATTTTGCCGGAGGGGAAGCCCCTGGCGGCGGAGCCCCTGCCGGAGGGCAAGGCGAATATCCCCGAGGGGGCGGAGATGGTCTGGCCCGTGGACGGCGGTTCCATCAGTCAACCCCAGGAGACCCGGGCGAATCCCATCGGCGAAGGGGGGACCACCCATAACGGCGTAGACATCGCCGTGAAAGAGGGAACCCCCGTTTACGCCGCCGGAAAGGGGACGGTCAAGGAGGCCGGATTCAACGCCCAGGACGGCAATTTTGTCCGCATTGACCACGGGAGCGGGCAGGAAACCTTTTATGCCCACTGCGCAAGCGTGCTGGTCAAGACCGGCGACGCCGTGGAGCGGGGCCAGACCATCGCCACAGTGGGAAGTACGGGCATGTCCACCGGGGCCCACCTGCACTTTGAGTTCCTGGTGAACGGTGTTGCCACGGACCCGCTGGTGTTTGAGGATACGAACGAACGCGATGCTCGTCTTGATCTCTTTCAAGCTTCATGGGGTACGTTTCACGGAGAGGAGCAGACCATGGAGGGGAATCCCATTGTTGCCATTCAAGATGGGACTATTCTGGCCGCCGGAGTGAGGGACTACGGTGCTTCGGGAATGCGGGGACCCTATGTGCAGATCAGTTATCAGAGCGGTTATTCCATGATGTTCTATGGGTGCAAAGAGGTTGTGGTGAAAACCGGAGACAAGATAAAAACGGGCGACGTGATTGCGTATTCGGATGCCTTTGCTACCGGATACGGCCCGGTTCCCATTGAGGAAACGGAAAGCGAGCTGGATGTTGCGGCGGAATGGAAAACGTGGGCGGCTGAGAACCTGGTAAACGGAGATTACCCCCGCAACCGGAAGGGAGAGACTTACGGCAGCTGGAAGGCTTATGAATATTTGGGTTATGAGCCGGACCTGATAGAAGTCGCAAACTCGGCCGGGATGGAGGGCTATGCCGCTACAAAAGAACTGTACTTTCCCGATTTCGGCGCGGGCACAGAACACTATGACGAGTGCGCAGAGGAATCTCGCGCGTATGACAACTGGGTTGAGGAAAACCAGATTTCCAGAGTAATAATTCCGATGTATGATGAGGAGCATAATGTTATAGGAGAATGGGAGCACGGCGTTTTGAACGGTGTTCCGAGAGGAAAGACCATCACCTACACCGAGCTTGTGGAGGCTTCAAAAAAGGGCTGGCCCAACGCCAACGGCAGCCAGGACGTATACCGGGAGCCGGAGTTTAAAAGCATTGAGGAAGCGCAGGAGGCCATGCGCAACGGCTGGCCGGACATCTAGGCAGTATGCCGGAGCCTGCGGTGTGCGCGGAAGCGGCTGAAGCGCCGTTTGGCAAAGGAGGCAGAAAACAGCAGGGCTGTCCCTTGGGGGACGGCCCTGCCTGACTATGTCTCTTCTGAGAGCAGCAGCTGAATAATCTGACTGTAGAGCTTTTCCGGCCTGTCCTTGAACCGCTTGGCCACCGCCTTGGCTTGGGATTGGTCCACCATCATCAGACGCAAATCCATGACGCCGCCCTTATCGTCGGACAGGGACAGGCGGACGGTGTACGTGCCGTTGGGCCGCGGCTCCGTGGTGGCCTTTACCTGCCGTTGGCGGCGGAGCTTTCGGTTCCAATCCTCCAGATTTTTGTCACAGCGGCGGCGAACGGAATAAGGGAGGCTGGACTCACAGGCGGCGCCGTTTCGCGCCCCTTTTTCCGTGAGGGAGTATAGACCGGAATCAGAGAGCGTCAGATGCTCCGTGCGGACCAGGTCGGTGAGGCACTCGGAAAAGTCGAAATAATCGATGGCGTCGTCGCAGAGGGTCAGGTCCAGAAGGGTGTCGAAGGGTACGGGCTCCTCGACCCTGGCGGCAATGTAGAGAATGAGAAATTTGATCTCCAGCTTGTCCTGGATAAAGCCGGGCATGACGCGGCCTCCTTAAAGAGTTTTCTTTATTATACTCCGAACCGGCCGGTATGTATAGAGGAAAATCGAATTTTAAAAGATTTTGCCTTGACGGCTTCCTTGGACATTGGTATCATAAGAACAGTTTACATGACGAAAGGCGGCGGCGAAATGAAAAAGAGGACGCTGGCGATCTTACTGGCGGCGTTGGTGGCGCTGGCTGCGGCTGGCTGCGGCGGAAAGGCGGACCCGGAGCCGGCCCCGGAACCGGACCCGGAACCCGTGGAGGATGATTATCCGGTGCTTCCCCCGGACCCGGAGCCCTATGTCCCGGCGGGAACGAATCCGCTGACGGGTCTGCCCATGGAACCGGAATATGAGGACCTGCGGCCCATCGCGGTGATGCTGAATAACCTGAAGGCGGCCCAGCCCCAGCTGGGCATCTCGCAGGCGGACGTTATTTACGAGGTTCCGGTGGAGGGCGGCATCACCCGGATGCTGGGGCTCTATCAGACTGTGGAGGGTATCGAAACCCTGGGCAGCGTCCGCTCCGCCCGGCCCTACTTTGTGGAGCTGGCGCTTGGGCACGACGCGGTCTATGTCCACGCCGGAGGCAGTCAGGAGGCGTACTCCAACCTCTACAGCTGGAAGGTGGACCATATGGACGGCGTCCGGGGCGGGGAGGATGCGAAGATTTTCTGGCGGGACCCAGACCGCAGGCGGAACAACGGTTATGAGCACAGCCTGATTACTTCCGGAGAGAAGATTCTGGAGTACCTGGCCGGGGGGAAAATAGCCACAGAGCACGACGCTGGATGGAGTTATCCCCAGGCTTTTGCGGAAGACGGGACCCCGACCGGCGGAGAGACTGCGGAGCAGGTAAAGGTTCGGTTCTCCAACTATAAGACCGGCGTTTTTGACTATGACGCCTCCAGCGGCAGGTATTTTGTAAGTCAGTATGGTAAAGAGCATGTGGACGGCAGCACCGGGGACCAGGTCAGCGCGGTGAATGTTCTTGTGCTGAAAGCGGCCACTGCGGTTCTGGACGATGTGGGCCGCCTTCGGGTCCAGACCACCGGCGAAGGAGAGGGCCTGTATTTCTGCGGCGGCAAGGCGGTTCCCATTCAGTGGAGCCGGGAAGACCGGAACCATCCGTTCTCCTATACGCTGGAGGACGGAAAGCCTCTGGTTTTGGGACAGGGAAACAGCTATGTCTGCATCATCGGCAGAAAGACCGGCACAGTGGAATACGAATGAGAAAAGGAAGGACCGCCCCAATTCTTGGGGCGGTCCTGGTTGCGTATAGGGAATCTCTCCGAAAGGGGATTACTTACGGCAGGCGCAGCAGCACTCCTCGTAATTCTCCGGCATCCGCACGGTGTTGGGCGGGAAGAACTCGCCCACGGGGAAGGAAATGTTGCGGAAGATGCCGCAGGGGTCCTCGGTTCCGCTGCCGCAGGCGCATTCCTTATCAGGCATGCAGTAGTCGTACACCGGCACCAGAAGCTGGGAATCCCGCTCCAGACGTACAATGGAGAACTGGCCCAGGGTGACGTAGATGCGGCGGCTGTCGTCGCCGCTGGAGAGCTCGCCGTCAAAGCAGCTGTTGACGAAGGAGGGCACCTCACAAAGCTCACAGTCGCAGTCCCGCTTGCCGCAGCAATCCATGATGCGGGCGTCCAGGACGATGGGGTCCACGGCCTCCACAACGGCCACAGGGAGGTTGGACCGGCTCATCAGCTGAAGGTCCGGCTCGCCGGTGCGGAGCTCGGAGGAGAAAATTTTGGCGTTCCCTTCGCTGCCGAAAAGAATGGCCCGCTTGTCGAACACGCACAGGCCCTCCACCGTGATGGGGGCGGGGCAGCTCAGATAAGCCTGGAGCGTGACGGAGTAGAAGAACCGCATGTCGACGGTGTAGAACCCCCGGTTGAAGCTGACGGGCTCCACATCCACATAGACATAAAGCAGTTTGGCGCTGCCGCCCTTGACGGACAGGGCGCGGTTGATAACGTCCACATACTGGAGCTTGGGATAGAAGCGCAGGTCCTCGATGCAGTCTTTATCTCGGCAGGAATCATAAATCTTCCTGGTATGGATGCAAACCGCCTCACGGATGCCGCTGAGGTCCTCTACGGGACCCGGCATGACTTTCTCGGGCATTGCAATACCTCCTAATAAGTAACTGGCGAAAGAACAAAGTCCTTTCAATCCAGTGTATGCAATACCGTGCCGGAGGTGCGGGGACCTCTACATCTCCTCCCGCAAAAGGGCGTACATACAATAGGAATGAACCTGCCCGTTTTTGAAAACGCCGTTCCGCATAATCCCCTCACAGGTGAAGCCGGCCTTCTCCAGCACCCTCCGGGAGCCCAGGTTATCTGCAAAGGGCTCTGCAAAAATACGGAGAATGTCAAAGCGGCGAAACGCTTCCCGGCAGATCTGCCGCACCGCCTCCGTCATAATTCCGTTTCCCCAGCAGGCCTCTGCAAGCCAATATCCCAGCTCGGCGGACTTTTCGTATACATCGTCTTTTAGAGAGACGCTGACGCAGCCGGAGACCTTCTCCTCTATAATAATAGCTCTGGCAAGCTGACGTTCCTCTCCTTTAACGGAGCAGTCGTTGATAAACCACTCCGCGTCTGCCGGCGTGTAGGGGGAGGGAAAAACGTTCCGCAGATTTGCCGCAATCTTCGGATTGTTGGCGGCCTCTGCGAGAGCTTGGACATCGTCTGCACACCAGGTCCTCAAAACAAACGGATTCATATAAATCCCTCCAGACGTTGATTTATCTGCAATTATACTGCATCTGGAAGCGCCTGTCCAGATATTTCCTTGTCCGCCAGAAGAAAATGCTTGCAAAACCGCCGGTATCTGGTATAATAAATTTATTCTGAATACACAAAAGGAAGGAAGCTGTCAATGGATTACACAATTTTCATGATTGTCATCATGATTGCGCTGATGTATTTCCTGATGATTCGCCCGGAAAACAAGCGGAAAAAGAAGGCCCAGGAGATGCGGGACAGCCTGAAGAAGGGCGATGTTATCACGTCGATCGGCGGCATTGTGGGAAAGATTGTCTCCGTGAGCAAGGATACCATTGTGATTGAGACCAGCGACGACCGGGTCCGCGTAGAGCTGACCAAGTGGGCCGTCAGTTCTGTGGGCGTGCAGAGCGGTGAGCAGCCGGAGGAGAAAAAGGAAGAGAAGAAGGACTCCAAGAAGGACGAAGGAAAGAAGGAGTCCGGCGAGGACAAGGAGAAATGGTCCCCGGAACTTTGAGCCTCTTCTAAGCACGCTTTAATTTTCTACCATTCAAAAGCATAAAAACACCCTCCCACGGAATATGCTCCTTTTAAGAAGCATGTTGCGAGGGAGGATTTTTATGGCTAAGGGAAAGAAACAACAGGAGGTATGGAAGGGATTTTTAGCAGGCGGTCTGCTGTCGCTGGGAATCTACCTGCTGGGGCTCCTGTTCCTGACGCTGCTGTTGGTAAAGGGCGCTTTATCCGAAGGGGGAAGCTTCCCGGCCGTGGCGGTGCTGTGTGCCCTGTCTGCGCTGGCAGGCGGTCTGCTTACCGTGCGTTTGACGTCTCTGCGGGCCGGGGGAGTGCTGACGGCGGCGATGTTTCTGTCCGTGCTGATTCTGGCGGGCCTCGGCTTTTTTGAGGAGATTGCCTGGCTGGGCCGCGGCGGCATGCTGCTGCTCTGCGGTTTGGCAGGGGGAGTGTTGGCGGGGTTGGGCGGCCCCCGGAAACGCCGGAGACGAAAATGAGGGGATTCGGCCGGTAGAATACCGCTCTTGTTGGATTGCACAAAATTCCGGAATTTTCCATTATTTTCTTGCTGCGCGGCATTTGTTTTGACTAAGTGGAGGAACGAACGGCAGGGCGGAAGATATGGGGCTTGGCTGGAGCGCCGCCCCCCAAATGTGGGTGGCGCTTTTTCAAAATCGAAATTCTGTTTCACGGTGTTTGCGCATGGTTTCGCGGTTTACATAATGTAGTTTACATAACATTTTGTCATAGCTCCCAAAAAAATCATTTTTTTCGGAAACATCTTGCGAAAAACGGGAAAATAGGCTATATTATAGAAGCAATCTCAATTTGTGTAAATTTACGCCTTCTCTCTTGTTCCTATAGATGGGAGGGCGTTTTCTTGTCCGGTTGTCGAATTTCCTCCGCTTTTTTAGGATGCGTATAAACTGCCGCCGTCTCTCATAGGCTGAGGTGAGGTGAGGCGGTTTGAACTGGAAGAGGCGGGAGATGACGGAGTGGAGACGGCCGCTGGTTCGTCTATTGTTTCTGGCGCTGTTCTTTTTCTCCGGCATTGTTTTGGGACAGGTTTTTTCCAGCCGGGTCCCTGACGCTACGGGAGAGGAACTGACCCGCTACCTGACAGACTTCCTGAAAGTGGAAGGAGAGCTGCCGCCCCTGGCGGTACTGCAGGCGGCGGCGTTGTATTTTCGTTATCCGCTGGCCGCGTTTCTGCTGGGATTTGCTTCCATCGGCGTTTTGCTTCTTCCGGCTGCCGCGGGTGCGTTTGGCTTTTTCCTGTCCTTTTCCGTCTGCTGTTTCACGGCGGCCTTTGGCCCAGACGGGGTGCTGCTGGCATTGGCGGTGTTTGGCCTGCGGTGCGCGGTGACGCTGCCCTGTTTCTTCCTTCTGGCGGTTCCATCGCTGGAGCGTTCTGCGGCGTTGGCGTGTTTGTCTTTTGGAAGTGGCCGACGGTCCGCTCCGGTGCTGTATGACCGGGACTGGTGGAGCCGGCTGGCGGTGGTTTCTGGAGCGCTGCTGGCGGGAATGTGTGCTGAGCTGACGCTGTCTCCGTGGTTTTTGCGGCAGCTGTTGGAACGAATGCTGATAAGATAGGGAGCTTTTCCCGCTTGGCTTTCCAGCGGGCGAGCAGGTAAAGAGAGAAGGGGTTAAAACGGACGAGATTGCACGTTATAAGGAGTATCTGGTGGCGGAAAAGCATGCCTCCCAAAACACAGTCGCCTCTTACCGGCGGGATGTGAGCCAGTTTTCCGACTATTTGAATCTCCGGGGTCTGGGACTTCTGGAGGTCGACGGCGGCATAGTGCGGGACTATATGGACTGGATGCTGGGCCGGGGAAAATCTGCGGCGTCTGTTACCCGCTTTCTGGCCTCTGTAAAATCCTTCTATAACTTCCTAATTGCCGCTGGAAAGATGAAGACAAACCCGGCCAAGGGGGTTTCTTCCGCCAAGGTAGAGCGAAAGTATCCGGAAATTCTGACCTCCAAAGAGGTGGAGCTGTTTTTGGAACAGCCCCAGTGCGTGGACGCCAAAGGGTTTCGGGATCACGCCATGCTGGAGCTGCTCTACGCCACCGGTATTCGGGTCAGCGAGCTGACGACGCTGAATCTGGAGGATCTGAATTTAGCCGCCGGCTTTATCCGCTGCTCCAGCAAGGGGAAGGAGCGGATCATTCCCCTGTATCGAACGGCGGTAAAGGCTTTGCAGGACTACGTGTGGAAAATCCGTCCGCAGCTGGTGCTGGACGAGGAGGAAAACGCGCTCTTTGTCAATATGAATGGCGAGCGGATGAGCCGCCAGGGGTTTTGGAAAATCATTAAACTCTATCAGGGGAAGGCGGGCATTGAAAAGGAAATCACCCCCCATACTCTGCGGCACTCCTTTGCGGTCCACCTGTTGGAAAACGGCGCGGACCTTCGCTCCATTCAGGAAATGCTGGGGCACGCGGATATCTCCTCCACTCAGATTTATACCCATGTGATGAAGGGGAATTTAAAGGATGTCTATCAAAAGGCGCATCCAAGGGCCTAAGAGCGTTGCACTAACAGGCGCTGCCAGCCGGCAGCGTCTGTCATTTTTATGGCCTTGTTTTTGGATGGGTGTTCTGACGCGCCCCGGCGCCGCAGTTTTACATTGCCGGCTACCGGAATCCCGATCATTGCAGTATTGCCTGTGCAACGATGCCGGCGGGGCCGCTGTCAATTTTGCAGTTGCGCATCCGGGTTAAATTTGCTATACTAACAAAGAATGCAAGCCGAAAGGGGCGGACCATGCGAGTTTTAGGAATTGACCCCGGCTTTGCCACCATTGGATTTGGTCTGGTGGAGGCGGACAGGGGGCAGGCGCACATGCTGACCTATGGGGCTATCACGACCCCGGCCGGCCTGCCTCTGAGCCGGAGGCTTTACCAGATCGGAATGGATATGGAGGACCTGCTTGGTCAGCTGAAGCCCGACGTCATTTCCATTGAGGAGCTGTTCTTCAACACCAACATCACCACCGGCATCGCCGTGGCCCACGGCAGGGGCGTGCTTCTTTACGCCGCAGAAAAATGCGGCGTTCCTTTGTTCGAATACACTCCCTCACAGGTAAAGCTGGCGGTAACCGGATACGGCAAGGCGGAGAAGCGGCAGGTGATGGATATGACCCGCCGGCTTTTGAAGCTGAAGGCGGTGCCCCGGCCTGACGACGCCGCCGACGCCCTGGCCCTGGCCCTGTGTCATGCCCGGAGCTTTACTTCTCGGCTGCCTCAGAAAAGAGGCGTGCCGGAAACCATATAACGGAGGAAAACGGAGGCGCTATGTTTTATTATCTGGACGGCACCGTCGCGGAGATTCTGCCTTATCTGGCGGTGATAGACTGCGGAGGGGTGGGCTATGCCTGTAAGACCACCAACAACACGCTGTCAGTCCTGAAAAAGGGGCAGCGGAAAAAACTCTATACATATTTGAATGTGGCGGAGAATCTCTTTGAGCTCTATGGCTTTGCCTCGCAGAGTGAACTGAACAGCTTCAAGCTGCTGATCGGCGTCTCCGGTGTGGGCCCCAAAGCGGCGCTGGCGATTCTCTCCTCCGGCACGCCGGAGACGCTGGCCATGGCCATTGTCACCGGAGATGAGAAGGCTCTGACGGCCGCGCCGGGAATTGGAAAGAAAATTGCCCAGCGCGTCATTTTGGAGCTGAAAGATAAGATCGCCAAGGAGGTCTCCGGCGGTCTGGATTTCTCCGGCGGCAAGGGAGCGCCCGCTCCGGCGCTGTTTGGCAATAAGGCCGGGGAAGCCGCCCAGGCCCTGGCGGTGCTGGGATATTCCAGTCAGGAAGTATCCGCAGCGCTGAAAGGCTTGGATATGGAGCTGCCTCTGGAGGAGATCGTTCGTCAGGGGCTGAAGCGGATGGCGAAGCTCTAAAGCACGGCACAAGAATTCCTGTACAGCAAAATAACTTTACACTAACTCTTGGAATTTCGGAGAGCAGCGTTTCGGCGAAAATGCAGAATAAGCTGTAAGGTCAATTAACTTTACGGATATGGTGTGCCAAGAACTGTGGCGGAAGGGGACAGAAGAAATGGCAAAGTTTGAATACCGATTCCGCGGAAACTTTGACGCGGCGCTGAACCGTTTTCACAGCGGCATTCTCGGCGGCAGCGTCACCGCAAGTTTTGAAGAGGGAAGCGACTATACTGCGGGCGGCGTCCGCTGTGCGGTTCGAGTTTACGAACGCTACAGCATGACCGGCGGAAACCGGCTCAGCCTGACCCTGACACTGATCGGCCAGGGAGAGGACCTGTTCCTTTCCGCCATTGCCGCCGGGGGCAGTCAGGGAATGCTTTTCAAGGTGAATACCTGGAGCGAGGAGTCCTTTCTGGACAAGGTGCGGGTGCTGGCACAGGGACTGTAAGATTTCCCGGGAAATCCGGAACGGTTATAGGAGACGGCATAAATGGGAGAGCTACTTCGTACGATAATTGGCATCGGCATTCTCGGCAGTGTGATTACCATGCTGCGGTTTTCAAAATACTGCCGTCTTTTGAACCAGCATTGGACACTGGACCCGGAGACCATGGAACGCTACCAGGCATGGGCTAAGCGTTATCTGGCTGCGACGGGCTGCCTGCTGGCAGTTGCCTTTCTCTGCATGCTGCTGGGTCCGCTTCTCATCTGACTGTCCCGCACGGCGTACCGGGCGGAGACGGTTTCCCTTTTGCTAAGCGCCTTTGACAAGAAGAGGGGGGTTGATTTTTGAGCATCGACTTTGGAAACGACATTTATGAGGAACCTATTGTGGCCAAGACCTTCCTCCAGGAGGATGTTCAGGAGGGATCGCTCCGGCCCAAGAGCCTGCGGGAGTATATCGGTCAGGAGAAGGCCAAGGAAAATCTGTCTATTTTTATTGAGGCTGCCCGAAAGCGGGAGGAGTCCCTGGATCATGTGCTGCTCCACGGACCTCCGGGCTTGGGCAAGACCACCCTGGCGGGCATCATTGCCCAGGAGATGGGGGTTAACATCCGCATTACCTCCGGGCCCGCCATTGAAAAGCCGGGAGACCTGGCGGCGCTGCTGACCAATCTGAACGAAGGAGACATTCTCTTCGTAGATGAGATTCACCGGCTGAACCGCTCTGTGGAGGAGATTTTGTACCCCGCCATGGAGGATTACGTGCTGGATATTATTGTGGGAAAGGGGCCCTCCGCCAACTCCATCCGGCTGGACCTGCCCAGGTTTACCCTGATCGGCGCGACCACACGGGCAGGTCAGCTCTCCGCGCCTCTGCGTGACCGCTTCGGCGTGACCCTCCGGCTGGAGCTTTATACGCCGGAGGAGCTGGCGAAGATTGTCACCCGGTCCGCTGGGATTTTGAATGTGGACATTGTGCTGGAAGGGGCCTATGAGGTTGCCCGGAGGTCCCGGGGGACGCCTCGGATTGCCAACCGGATGCTCCGCCGGGTTCGCGACTTTGCCCAGGTCCGGGCTGACGGCGTGATTACTAAAGATGTGGCGGATCAGGCCCTCTGCGCGTTGGAGATTGATTACCTGGGCCTGGACCCGGTGGACCGGCGGATGATGGAGGCAATCATCGACAATTACGGCGGCGGTCCCGTGGGCTTGGAGACTTTGGCGGCCACCATTGGAGAGGAATCCGTCACGCTGGAGGATGTTTACGAGCCCTATCTGATGCAGCTGGGCTTTTTGACCCGGACCCCCCGGGGACGCTGTGTGACGCAAAAGGCGTATCAGCATCTCCATAAGCCCGTTCCCGGCGGCACATCGCCGGAGAATGTCATGGAGCAGCTGACGCTGGGGAATGCCTGAGGGGATGGGGGAACCGTGATTTATCTGAACTCCGTCCGGCTCCGCCGGGAACTGCCCGGGGAGAGCTATCTCCAGCGGCTGGGGCCTGTACAGTATTTGATGGCGGGCAAAACCCTGGAATTTGACCGCCCCGTCACCTTCCTAGTGGGAGAGAATGGGACGGGAAAGTCCACGCTGCTGGAGGGGATTGCCGTGGCCTGCGGGTTCAACCCGGAGGGCGGCACTCGGAATTTCAACTTTTCCACACGGGCCACGCACTCGGTATTGGGGGAGTACCTGACCCCGGCCCGGAAGCGGTATCCCAGAGACGGATTTTTCCTCCGGGCAGAGAGCTTTTACAATGTGGCCACCAACATTGACGAGATGGACGAAGGGCCGGCGATGGGGCCCAGGCTTATTGACAGCTACGGCGGAGTATCCCTTCACCGGCAGTCCCATGGGGAGAGTTTTCTCGCCCTGGTTCAGAACCGCTTCGGCGGAGAGGGGCTGTACCTGCTGGACGAACCGGAAGCGGCCCTGTCGCCCTCCCGGCTTCTGACGCTGATAGGGGAGATGGACCAGCTGGTGAAGGCGGACTCGCAGTTTATCGTGGCGACGCACTCGCCGGTTTTGATGGCCTTTCCCGAAGCCAGGATTTATGTGCTGAGCGAAGACGGCGTCCGGACAGCGGAGTACCAGGAGACGGAACACTACCAGCTGACAAAGCGGTTTTTGGACGATCCGGAGCGGATGCTGCGGTATTTACTGGGGGATTGACTCATGGGAAAACTGCTGTTTTGGTGTTTCATGCTGGTGATGGCCCTCCTGATTCCTGGATGTATGATCGTCCTTGGCCGAAGTTTTGTGAAGAACCCGCCGGGAGAAATCAACGGCGGCTACGGTTACCGCACGTTCCGCTCCATGCGGAACCGGGAGACCTGGGCGTTTGCCCAGCGCTACAGCGGGCAATTTTTGGTTCGGGCGGGCCGGCCCATGCTGACGGTTTCACTTGTATGGATGGTTCTGCTGTTCGGCAGAGAAATTGGCACGATAGGAAATCTTGGCCTGCTTTTGACTGTGCTTCAAATGGCTCCGTTTATGGCGGTTATCCCAGCCACAGAGCGGGCCTTAAAGCGAAATTTTGACGATTTTGGAAGAAAGAGGTAACTTTAATATGGGTAAACTTTTTGGCACCGACGGCATTCGCGGCGTAGTGGGCGAGAACCTGACGGCAGACTTGGCTTTTCGTGTTGGGCAGGCTGTGGGGACGGTTTTGATGGAGGAGAAGAAGGGGGAGCATCCCACGGTGGTTCTGGGCATGGATACCCGCATTTCCTCCGATATGCTGGAGGCGTCTTTGATCGCGGGGCTCTGTTCCGTGGGCAGCGACGTGAAGCCTGTGGGGGACATTCCCACCCCTGCGGTGGCGTATCTGACCCGGCAGGAGAAGGCGGACGCCGGCATTGTGGTTTCCGCTTCCCACAACCCTTATGAACACAATGGCATCAAGGTTTTTAACGGCCAGGGCTACAAGCTCTCCGACGCACTGGAGGAACGGGTGGAGGAAAAGATTTTTTCCAGTGAGCCTATGGCCCTGAAAACCCGGGGAGAGCTGGGCCGCCGCCACCACGGCATGAAGCAGCTCAAGCGGGACTACATTGATTTCGCCGCCTCCACCATCGAGTCGGACCTGGCGGGGCTGCGCATTCTGGTGGACTGCGCCAACGGCGCCGCCAGCGCCACCGCTCCCGAGCTCTTCGGCCGGTTCAAGGCCCATACGGTCTTCCTCCACCGGACTCCCGACGGCGTGAACATCAACGACCACTGCGGTTCCACCCATCTGGAGGATCTGTCCGCCCGGGTGGTAAAGGAAGGCTATGACATCGGCGTAGCCTTCGACGGCGACGCGGACCGCTGCCTGCTGGTGGACGAGAACGGCGGCGTCATTGACGGGGATAAGGTGATGGCCGTCTGCGCACTGGATATGAAGCGCCGGGGTATTTTGCGGGGGAATGCCATCGTGGCCACGGTGATGAGCAACCTTGGCCTTCACGAGTTTTGCCGGAATTACGGGATAGATCTGATCTGCACGGCCGTGGGCGACCGGAACGTGCTGGAGGAAATGCTCCGCCGGGATTTCCGAATTGGCGGCGAGCAGTCCGGCCATACCATTTTCACCGCCCTGGAGACCACTGGGGACGGGCAGGTGACGGCGCTCCAATTTCTTCAGGTTCTGGCTCAATCGGGGAAGAAGGCGTCGGAGCTGGCCTCCGTATGTGCCGCCTATCCCCAGGTCCTTGTCAACGTGGAGGTTCCCCACAGCGGCGGCGTGAAGGAGAAGATTATGGACTCCCCGGAGCTGGCGGAGGCGGTGCGGAACGAGGAGACGGCCCTGAACGGGGAGGGGCGTGTGCTTGTCCGTGCCTCTGGAACAGAGTCCCTGATTCGGGTAATGGTGGAGGCCAAGACCACGAAAATCGCACAAAATACGGCCGATTCTCTGGTTAGTCTTATAAAATCACTAAAATTTTAAGAAATTTTTAAGAGAATTTTGATAAATTGCTTGACATTTTCCTTGACAGATGGGTATAATACAACATGCGCAATACTTACGTGAACGATGTGTCGGAACTGGAACAGCAGCCGGACGAGGCGCTTTGCCTTTTGGCTGCGGCGGGAAACCGTCTGGCGGAGGAGACTCTTGTCACCCGGTATAACCGGCTGGTCCGCACTTGCGCCCGCCCCTTCTTTCTGGCGGGCGGTGACAGTGAGGATATGACCCAGGAGGGCATGGTGGGTTTGATCAAGGCCGTCCGGGAATATGACGCCGGAAAAGAGGCGTCCTTCCGCACATTTGCGGAGATTTGTATCCGAAGCCGTCTGTATTCTGTGCTCCGCGCCTCGGCGCGGGATAAACAGCAGCCGCTCAATCAATCGGTTTCTTTAGACAATCCTAATTTTGACAGCAATCCCCTCACCTCTGGGACCAGTAATTTGGCGCAGCGTAATCCTGAAGATTTCCTGATCGACAGGGAGCACACGGCAGCCCTCTTATCCGGTGTCCGGAAACAGTTGTCCGAATTTGAAGCAAAGATTTTGGGGTATTATTTGGACGGTCTTTCTTGCAGGGAAATTGCCAAAGCGGTGAACAAACCCCCAAAATCCGTGGACAACGCTGTGCAGCGCATTCGACGCAAGGTGGCGCAGCAATTACTTTCCGGCGATTTCAGCCAACGCTGAACGCAATATATTTTTCTTTTCAAAGAGAGGGTAAAATCATGTACGAAGACAAGACCTTAGTGTGCAAAGAGTGTGGCCAAGAGTTCGTGTTTACCGCCGGTGAGCAGGAGTTCTATGCGGAGCGCGGCTTCCAGAACGAGCCCCAGC